>JABXKS010000130.1 GCA_013619125.1 Clostridiales bacterium | reverse complement strand
ACAAATGAAACTTAGAATGATTCCTTTTATAGCAATCCTTTGTGAAGCATTCTTTTTAAGTAAAATAACGACTGGAATCATCCATGCGAATAACCCCAGAATTAAACTCCCAATATTCAACAATCCATTCATGTCGTATTTCCTCCTAGTGATTTTCCATTCGTCTTCAACTTGTTGAATTTATTATATCAAACTATCATGTAGCGTTACCATTTCAGTTTATTCAAATCCGAAGAGTGAAACCTAAAGACTTCGAACGTTGGATCAAAAAGGCCTCAATCTGACATCTACTTGTCAGATTGAGGCTTTTTTTGTACGATGCTGCGTATCTCATCAATTGCTATCCTAGTGCCATCTACCATTTGAACTTCTCTTAAATATATATCAAGCTTTTTAATTGCTCCAACCTTAAGGATATATTTTCCTCCATCCTTGAACTCATCCGGTTTAAAGTATACAACTTCCACATCAAATCGATTCGGTAATTGTGCTTCAATCTCTCTTAGCTGATCATCAATGATGTATTTTTCCATCTCGTCTAATTCTTTTCTTTGATCTGTATATCTTGCTGCCTCTTTAACGGCATGTTCATGTCCAACCACAGCTGCAAACGGTGCAAATTGAGCCGCTCTATCTACTATAGTCATTTGAGGTCTTGTCCTAGACACATGATGAGGCAAATGAATGATATCTTCATATGCCTTCAATTCGATATCTTTTTTCTTTTTCATTGCCGCTCCTTCCTTCATGTACTAGACACCCGTTTATGCTTTATGACCGCCAATCTGTTTATTTCGCTCTTTGGTTGTGGCACCTTCTTGTAAATTCGTTCCTTTCAAGATGGCATTCTTACCGTACTTCTTCTTAATATTTAACATCGTATGTTGCAGACTTTTCTCTTTTTCAAGCATTTCGGCTTCTTCACCTTCATTTACTTTTTCCACCTCATAATTAGTAAACAAATCCAGCTGTTCATAGGTAACTTGATTTTTAGCTACTTTTTCATCTGTAATATGATTGGCGACTATGTTCACCCTTCGAACCAATAAATTCGGATTCACTTTCTCGTCAAATACACCCATAACCGCTTCCATGATCCGCTTAGTGGACGAAGTCATTCTCTTAAGATTCGCGGTGCCACGGGCATGTTTAGGAACTTGTCTACCATAATAATCTGTTTTCACTTCTCCATGATACATCTTACGAATCTCAGGATTTTCTAGATTGGAGATATCATACCCTACCGTAAGTACGATCTGGTCTGTTACTAGACCTTTATCAACCAAATCGAGAACCAACAAATCTGTCATCTCTTGGACAATAATTCTAGCTTTGTCATTTGGATAAGGGACATGTAAAACTTGACCGGATCCTGTGCTTTTATTAACTGGTTTATATGCTTTAATATCTGCCAAGGTGCATGGTTCCCACCCCCAGGCATGATCAATTAAAAGCTGAGCATTAACCCCAAATAGTTTGTACAGCAATTCTTCATTATGATAGGTGTATTTGTTTCCTAGAGAACATCTTGCAATGTCCCCCATGGTATATAGATTATATTTTTCTAGTTTCTTAGCATACCCTTTGCCCACACGCCAAAAATCGGTAATTGGCTGGTGGGTCCACAAGAGTTCTCTATAAGTCATCTCATCAATTTCAGCAATCCTAACACCATCATTGTCAGCGGGAATATGTTTTGCGACAATGTCCATTGCAATTTTACATAAATATAGATTGGTCCCGATGCCCGCTGTCGCCGTAATTCCCACAGTATCAAGAACATCCTTGATAATCATCTTAGCGAATTCTCGTGCACTCAGCTTGGTAGATTTTAAATAATTGGTCACATCCATAAAGACCTCATCAATGGAATAGACATGAATATCTTCTGGTGCAACATACTTCAAATAAACGTTATAAACACGAGTGCTATACTCAATATAAAGAGCCATTCTCGGTGGGGCAGCAATATAATCAATCGCTAAGTCTGGCGATTTTTCAAGTTCTTCGGCATGAAATGACGAATCCCTAAATTTCTTATTTGGTGCATACCATAGCCTTTTCGCATTCTCTTCTTGAACCTTTTGAACCACTTCAAACAACCTAGCCCGACCAGGAATTCCAAAGACTTTTAATGAAGGTGATACAGCTAGACAGATGGTCTTTTCAGTCCTGCTTGCATCTGCTACCACTAGGTTCGTAGTCAATGGATCTAAACCTCGTTCCAAACATTCAACTGAGGCATAAAAGGATTTAAGATCGATTGCTATATATATGCGATTATTTGCTTCCATCTAAATCACATCCCAATTTATTATCTATCTCTACGTTCATTGTAATACTCTATTTTGAATTCCATTTTTATCATACGATATTTCAGAGATACATACAATAGCATGCATATGGGACTACTAGTTTTGTAGATTTAGAAAATCAAGTCCAAAAAGTGTGTACTTTCCCTCAGCTACTCATTCTTAAAAGATTGTGGATTAAAAGCAATAGAGATCGTTATGTTACAATTGAGATAGAAATCATACTATGGAAGGATGGATGAAATGCCAAAGAAATCGACTTTACCCGAAGAATTGATTGCTCAATATGATTTAATCGTTTCGAAAATCCCAGAGATGGAACGAAAAGGTGCAAATCTGCTCTACACATCAATGAATGGAAACATGTATTCCATGATGCGAAAAGATGGCGCACTCGGGATTCGATTAAGTGCCGACGACAGAAAAGCCTTTATGGAAAAGTATCAAGCTGTGCCTTTTGAAAACTATGGGTCCCTGATCAAAGAATATGTTGAAATACCCGCGCAAGTCCTAATGGACACTGACACCATGGTTTATTATATGAAACGAAGTCACACCTATGCGAAAACCCTCAAACCAAAACCTACTGTAAAAACAAAAAAGAAGCCAACCACAAAAGAAGCAAAAAAAGTAACTCACCTGGTCGGCGAAACCTATAAAAATGGCCAAATAAAATCAATTATTCAAGGTGATCTCCTCATTATTTACTTTGAAGATGGCACCATTAAAGCCCAGGGTAAAATCATTAACGAGAAGATGATCGGGAAATGGATTTTCAACAAAAAAGGCGGCACGTTGATGCAAATCGGGCATTTTAAAGATGATATTAAACATGGCGAATGGATCCGATATGATTCTAAAGGCGACATTGCTTATCATGTTGAATTTTCAGATGGAAAAGTCGTGAAGAAATTCATTTAGAAATAATAATCATGCCTTTGATCGACAGTATAAGAAAATATGTGTAAATTCATAGAATCTTCCATGAACGTAATTAATGAGATAGAAATAATTATAAGTAGTGGAGGATTTTTTTATGAGCAGAATGATAATAATATGACGCTCTGCCTTTTCTTTTAAATAGGTTTCAAGTCGTCTATGGGTTAGCACATCTTTTAATTCATTTTCATATTCAAAGAAAACACCTTTAACTTTGATATCTTTTTTCAGTGCTGAAGTTCTAATGT
>JABXKS010000129.1 GCA_013619125.1 Clostridiales bacterium | reverse complement strand
CAGTTCAAGCTTCCAAAAATATCAAGCAGAATGAAATTAGATGAATCGGTCGGTCGACCGAACGGTAGAAAGGTGGGGTACGGATGGATCACAACGAGAGCAAAAGAAACATCAGAGAGGATATTCTGGCAGCAGCAAGCGATTTGATGATGCGAAAAGGTGTCAAGGAAACCAGCCTTAAGGATATTGCCAACGAAGTTGGGATCAGCAAGGGAACCCTTTATTATCACTTTTCATCAAAGGATGATATGATTTTTGAGATTGCCGACAAGCATCTCACACAGGTGACAGATGATCTTGAGAAATGGGTCAGCAATATTGACAACAATGCTTCATTCGAGCAGATCTTAACCATGGTGATCGAGAGAGTATCAAATCTTGAGACAAGAGGCAATCATGAGTAATGAGGCGCTTCGACAACGATTCAAGCAGAAATATAATGAGTGGTTCCAACTGGTGGAAAAGACATTAAAGAACCACTTACAAGAGAAAAAACTTGATGTTAAGGTGCTGTCCTTCTTAGTGGTGGCAATTCTGGATGGGTACAGCATGCAGAATTTGGTTGGGATAGAAGGAATTCCTATGGAGGGTACAGCAAAGATGATTGCCAGCCTTGAATAACTTTTATTCATAAGCGTTGGTTTGTATATCTTATCGGTCGGTCGACCGACTGATTGAAAAACGTTTGCATTTATTGAATATCTAAGGGAATCCCATTCAATTGAATGGAAATATATATGGTTTTGACCAAATAATGATACGAGGAGGAGTCGAAATGAACAAATTGTATTGTCGGTTTTATCAACAGATCATGAGGATGGGGATGCCTCTGATGCCGTGGCGAAAGCCGGAGTTGCTTGAAGGGGAAGGTAGCCTGTCAAAGCTGCCGGCACTGATTAGGAGCAAGGGCATCCAAAACGTTTTGGTTGTAACGGACAAGGTGATTGCCTCACTTGGACTGATGGATCCGTTGCTGCTAAGTATGGAGAAAGAGGGAGTGCGATACAAGGTCTATGACAAAACGATTCCCAATCCGACGATCGACAATATTGAAGAGGCGCTGCTTCTGTATCAAGCCAATCAATGTGAGGGGATTATTGCGTTTGGTGGTGGATCCGCCATGGACTGTGCAAAAGGGATTGGTGCCCGTGTCGCAAGGCCCAATAAAACGATTCCCCAGCTAAAAGGAATGATCAAGGTTAGAAAAGCATTGCCGCCGCTGTTTGCCATACCGACAACAGCTGGTACTGGGAGTGAGACAACCATTGCGGCGGTAATCACCAATAGCCTGACGCATGAAAAATACGCCGTAAACGATTTTTCGTTGATTCCGCAATATGCAGTACTCGATCCGTCTGTTACCATTGGTCTTCCGCCACATATAACGTCAACAACAGGAATGGATGCGCTGACGCATGCAGTAGAGGCATACATCGGGCGCAGCAATACCAAAGAGACCAAGCAGATGGCGATTGATGCGACTAAGTTGATTTTTGAAAATGTCTACACAGCATATTCCGATGGCAGCAATATCGAAGCACGTAAGAATATGCAGATGGCTGCCTATTATGCAGGCGTTGCCTTTACCCGTGCTTATGTCGGATATGTCCATGCGGTTGCCCATACGCTTGGCGGATTCTACGGGGTTCCGCACGGTTTGGCCAATGCGGTAATTCTGCCTTACGTCTTGGAACAGTTTGGAGAGTCAGCGCACAAGCCTCTGTCGGAACTAGCCGACGTGGTTGGGATAACGGATCCTTCGGACACTGTGGAACAGAAAGCGAGTAAATTCATTGAAGCTATCAAGAACCTCAATAAAGAGATGGGAATTCCTGATAAGGTAACGGGTATACGAGACCAAGATATTCCGACAATGGTCGAGCGTGCTGACAGCGAAGCAAATCCACTCTATCCTGTACCTAGGCTAATGGATAAAGGAGAACTTGCCGGGATTTATCAACTGATCATGGCATAATTGTATTTCAATCAGTGGAATTGCCGGACGAGCAGGGAGGTTCAGTGAATGATGGATACCAAGTATGGTGGTTATATGGGTAAGGTGATGAAAATCAACCTTACGACAAAAGAGATTAGTGATTACCCTTTTTCTGATAGGGAGAGGGAGTTGTTTATTGGAGGCAAAATCATGGCGGCTAAGATTTTAAGCGATAATCTTACCGGCAAAGAAACGGCTTTTTCCAATGAAAACATGTTGGTTGTCACCACCGGTCCCCTTACAGGGACTGGCGCACCAAGCAGCAGCAGATTCAACATATCCTCTCTATCACCGCAGACAGGGCTTCTTGCCTCTTCAAATTGTGGTGGCAGCTTCGGCTATTTTCTGAAGAAGGCGGGCTATGATGCCCTGATCCTTCAGGGAAAATCGGAAGAACATATCCATATTGTGATCAAGAATGATCGCGTTTCATTTGAAAATGCGGATACCTTGTGGGGAATGCGCACGGGCGAAACCCAGGAACACCTGCCGTTGCGCAGCGGAAATATTGTTATTGGACCGGCCGGTGAGAATCTTGTCAAGTACGCCTGCATTGTTAGCCAGGAGCGGGTTGCGGGAAGAGCGGGTCTTGGTGCGGTAATGGGTTGGATGAATGTAAAGGCGGTTACGGTTTCAGGCAACAAGACGGTGCCTGTGTTTAACGAAGTAAAAAACAAGAAGCACAATAAAAAATGGTACAGCGATCTTCGGAAACATCCCATGACTGGTGATGTGATGCCTCGCCTCGGCACGGCGAGTCTGGTCAGCCCGATGCAGATGCGAGGTATTCTGGCGACAAAGAATTTCAACTTTGGCCAGTACGAAGAATTTGAAAAGGTAAATGGTGAAAATCTAGCAGAAAAGCATAACATTGTGAATAAAGGATGTTTATCCTGTCCCATCAAATGTGCAAGGACCGTTGAAATTGATGGGAAAGCGGTTAAGGGGCCTGAATTGGAGACATTGAGTCTTCTGGGTGGCGGTATCCTTAACAACAATATGGAGCGGATCCTTCGATGGAACAATGAGTTGGATGAATTGGGGATGGATACCATCTCTGCTGCATCTACCCTGGCATGGGCCATGGAGGCTAGTGAAAAAGGTTTGTGGGATAACGGACTTGAATTTGGTGAGACAGCAGACATTACGAAATTGTGGGAAGACATTGCATGCAGGCGTGGCATCGGAGATGAATTGGCCGAAGGCACGAAGCGCCTCAGCGACAAATATGGAGGCAAGGAATTTGCTATGAATTCTAAAGGACTTGAGCTGTCCGCATATGAGCCGAGAAGGGCAGTTGGCCAGGGATTGGGGTATGCGGTTTCAAACCGGGGCGGCTGTCATTTAAATGGCGGTTATCTCGTGGTTTTGGAAGGGCTTGGTTTAGATATTAATCCGCAGACCAGCCATGGGAAGGCGGATCTGACCATGCTGATGCAGGATCTTATGGAGATGCTTTCGGCCACCGGGCAGTGCCTATTCACATCCTTTGCCATGTTCCCCGGTCCGTTGCTAACGAAACCAAATGCTTTCTATACGAAGGCTGTTAATGGCATGCTGCCATATATGGGCGGAGCAGTCAGAATGATGAATAAATTTCCTATGCCTCTGCGGTTTCACTTGCCAGTATTTCCACAGACTAGAGGCTTTGAGTATGTCACGGGGATGAAGATGGGATTCGGCAAATATCTGCGTAGCGGTGAGAGAGGTTATACCTTGGAGCGATCGATAAACATCCGATTTGGTGTCGATGCCAGCGCCGACGCGTTGCCGTCAAGATTGACAGAGACGCCGCAAGTTGCGGACGACCCTAGAACCGTTGTCCCGTTGGAGAAGATGAAGACTGTATATTATAGAGCCCGAGGGTGGGACAAAAACGGGTTGCCTGTCGCGGGTACCTTGAAGAAGTTGAAGCTCGGGCACATAACCGATATTCCTGAAAGGAGTCCCCTGAAAAATCTGAAGCTTGGAGACGAATTGCATGGTAAAAGCTAAGCTTTTTGGTGTCTTGCGGTTAAATTCTGGGATTTCAACGATGTGGGTCGATGCGGATCGAGTCGGCGGTGTAATCAAAAGAGTCGCTGCCACAGGGTTGACCGACGAGAAAGAGCTGAAACAGTGCATCATCCTGGTAGATGGCAAGCGAGCAAAAATGCAGACAAGATTGTGCGATGGGGATGAAATCGTGTTCCTTTCGCCTGCGGGAGGTGGATGAAATGACTAAGAAAAAACAAAAGGCGAAAATTGATGAGACTATGTGCTGTGGATGTTCGCTTTGTGTGGTGAACTGTCCTTTTGGATGTCTGGAAATCTCGGCTCCAAAAGAACATGGAGATATACATACCGTTGCCGTTCTGGTTCAACCGGAAAAATGTATAGGCTGCCAGTTGTGTGAAAGAGCATGCCCCATCGATGCGATCACGATGGTTCCATTTACTGTCGGTGCATAATCGTACGATCGGAGAAAGAGTGGGCTATTGGCTATTTGCCAGTGGCTCTTTTTATATGGGCAAAACCTTCAATTATTTTACGAATTTAGGATTCGTTTAATCTTTCTGTGATACAATTTTAGTATCATATGGAGGTGCACCATGCTGGATGTTTTTCAACGGTCCTGGAAGGATTTTTTCTTTGGATTTCGTCGATTTACCAAATATCAAATTGTGACAAGATTATTCTTGGCATTGATCATATTACCGATTTATCGGAAGGTGTTTTCATTTCTGATGCGGAGCCGCGGGTTTGATGTTTTTGCGAATAATCGAATTCAGGAGTTTTTATTTTCCATTCAAGGGTTTGTTGGTACGCTCTTCTTGATCCTTACCGTTACCGTGATTATTTTTATTGAAATCGGCGGTATTGTGGTATTGAGTCAGCAAGTCTATGAGCGATCGCCGGAGTCTTCCTACTGGAAGATCTTTTCTTTTTGTCTAAGTCGGGCAAGAAAAATCGGTGTGTTCGGTGGACTCTTGTTTTTGTTTTATATGGCGGTTTTGGTGCCGTGGTTGAAAATAGGGATTTCCAATAGTTTGATTCAGTCCTTGCAAATTCCTCCCTTTATTATGGAGTATGCGCAGACACGCTTGTGGGCGGATTTGATTTTAAAGGCAATTTCACTAATGGGGATTGTATACTCCATACGATGGATTTTTTCTTTGCACCTCATTCTGTTGAAGGATATGCGCGCGGCTGTCGCGATGAAGCGAAGTGGCGAGTTGTTGAAAAAACACTGGTGGGAAATGTTCAAGGATCTAGCCCTCTTATTTCTTCTGAATGGAACCTTGATTTTACTGATCACCGGCGTTTTTTTTGCGGTATCTACTGTTGCAATTTTTCTCGTAAATTCGGATCTTGCTGGCGAACGTGTTGTCTTGTCCGTATTTGAAAGCTTTATTGCTTTAATTGCATTGCTCGGTACATGGGTGATGGTGCCTTATGGGATTCATCGCATGACGGTTCTTTTGAATCGATTTGAATCTATTGAGCCGATTGCAGAGCGAGTAAAAGATGGCGGAAATATCCAATGGATTGACTGGTTTTTTACTAGAAAAAAAATGATCGTTGCTGGTTTGATGATATTTGTATTTTTCCTTGTGGGTTTTATGCAGTTTTATGCCGCACAATTGGATCAAGTGAGGCCCATTTATATCACTGCGCATCGGGGAGATATGTTGGATGCACCGGAGAATACAATCGCGGCTGTGGAATCAGCGATTCAAAAGGGTGCGGATTATGCGGAAGTCGATGTGCAGATGCTGGCGGACGGGAATCTAATTTTGATGCATGATAGCAATTTCTTACGGACAACGGCTGTTGATTTGTCGGTACGAGAAGCGAGCTATGAAGAGGTGGTGTCCTTAAATGCGGCAGCTCAAATGGATTGGCCGAATCAAGAGGCGGTTCCGTTCTTGGAAGATGTACTGGAAACGGCAAAGGGAAGAATTCGGTTGAATTTGGAATTGAAAACGGCAGAGAATCAAGCAGAAATGGCGGCGCGAGCCGTTCAATTGATTGAAGAAGCGGGGATGGAGAGAGAGGTTGTTATCACCTCTTTGGATGAATCGGTTCTGCAGGAAGTGGAGACAATCAAGCCACAGTTACGGACAGGCTTAATAGTCGTGTTGACCCTGGGCGAGGTGGAGAAGATCCCGGTGGATTTTTTCAATATGGAGATTTCTCGTATCAATGAGGAACGGGTGGATCAAATTCATTTGGCTGGTAAAGAGGTCCATGTTTGGACCGTGAATTCGGAAGCGGAGATGGAAGAAATGCTAAATATGGGTGTGGATGGTTTGATTACTGATGAAGTGAAACTGGCCAAACAGGTGCTTGAGAATCGCGAAATGCTTTCATTTGGGCAAACACAGAACTAATGTGTTTGCTTTTTTTATATCAAAAAATAAAATGTGTTTGCATATTTACAAACAAAGAGGTAAGATGACTATAGAAAGTATAAACGAAAGAGGTGACTGTTTGTGAATGAAAGGATTAGACATGCAACGCTGGATGAATTGACCCTTGGATACCAAGAAGATGAAACTGGGTTAGTGTGCTTGCAGTGTGAGAAACGATTCAATAAAGGGGAGGTCTATCCTCACGAAGATCGGTATCTTTTGGCAGAAGCTGCGATCTTGGCACATATTCGATTGGATCATCCGCCATTTTATGAAACACTGATGCAGCTGGAGAAGAAAGATGTAGGACTAACGGACAAGCAAAAGGAAGTATTGCAGGATTTTGCAACGGGTCTCACGGATAAGCAAATTGCCAGTAAACAAGGAATCGCCCATAGCACCGTGCGTCATCAACGTTTTGTGTTCAAAGAACGGGCGCAGCAGGCGAAGATGTATCTGGCGATTTATCAACTGGTGGAGCAAGCGACCCAGGGAAGAAAACAGGATGAATTTTTGGAAATTCACGAAGGAGCGAAAATGGTGGATGATCGATATATCATTACAAAAAAAGAAGAAGACAAAGTGAAGAATAATTTCTTGCTTTCGGAGGTGCCTTTGCGCATGAAGGCGATCCCGAAAGGAGAAAAGCGGAAGCTGGTATTGTTGCGATTGATTGCCAAGGAGTTTAACGCAGATAAGCGCTATAACGAGAAGGAAGTAAATCAAATCTTGTGGGGCGTCTATGAGGATTTTGCTACCCTGCGCCGTTACTTGATTGAGTACGGATTTATGGATCGAACGACCGATTGTCGGGAGTACTGGGTACGAGAAGGCCAGATCTAATGAAAAGCAGGAAGCTGAGCAAACTGTAGATGAGATTCGCTTTACTCCTATGAATTTGGAGTGATAGTTTGGTTTTGTGGTATCCTTAAAGCAAAGGAGGCATGCGAGATGGACGATCAAGATATGAAAAATAACGAATACGCGGAAAAGTACAGTGAAAAGTCGTTGTTTCATAAGTTTAAGACGGCTGCGCAAAAAGCGGGAATTATTGTAGTCTACGCGAGTTTGGTTTTATATTATACCTTGCAGGATGCGGAGATTCCGTTATGGGCAAAATCCACGATTGTAGGCGCGTTGGGATACTTTATCTCCCCGATTGATGCTATTCCCGACTTTACGCCCCTTGTCGGGTTTTCCGACGACCTGGGCGTTTTAATCCTTGCGGTGGCCGCAGTGGCCATGTTTATCAATGAAGAAGCCCAGGAACGGGCACGCATGAAATTGTATGATTGGTTTGGAGATTTTGATCCGGATGACTTGAAATCTGTGGATGACCGAATGAAGAGATAGAAATAGTAAAAAGACCGATGAAAAATCGGTCTTTTTTAGCGCAGTATTGTATCTTTTATAACGGCGAGAATTTCCCGTATCGTGTTTTTCACGACAATAATGGGCACATTAGGAGCGGATTCCCCTACGGCGTTCATCCCGTATCTCTTTGCCAGCATTTTCGAACGGTACATATGAAAGTCGGTTGTCACGATACCGACAGACGGGTTATCCAGTTTCAGTCCATCAAGGATGGCTTTGCTGAAGATCAGATTCTCCACGGTTGAGGTGGACTGGCCTTCCATTAGGATAGATTCTTCATTAACACCTAGTTGTATCAAGTAATCGCGCATGGCCTGTGCCTCACTGACATTTTCATCGGGTCCCTGGCCACCAGAAACGATTAGGGTCATCCCAGAATTTTCCTCATAGACGGTAGCAGCAGTTTGCAGCCGCAGTTTCAATTGGGGAGAGGGTTCGCTGCCCCATACGCCTGCACCCAGGACGATTAGAATATCCACTTGTGCGGGATCTTCAATGGTGGAATCCCATTCGCTGCGGATGGCGAAAAGTGAGACCCCTGACACGAGCACTCCAACAAGAAGGAAAATGAGAAATCCTTTGATAACTTTAACCATCTTTTGATTTGATTGATTCATTGCTGTCCTCCAAAAGGTTCTATATATAGTATTTCGCTTTGAGGAACGAAGGTCAAGTTTTTTTAAAAAAAGAAAAAAGGCTGTATCAGTCCTAAGTAATTACTTAGAACTGATACAGCCTCTCTGATTTTATGTGTAGATTTTTTTGATTATCTCTTCGATGCTCGGCTCGTCCACCCGAAAGTCTTGGATATCATATTCCTGAAAGAGGGTGCGGGCAAGCTCCGCTACTTGCTTTTTCTCTGTCAACTGAATCTCTAATTGGGACCTCGCTTGATCAAATGAAAAGGCATAGCGCTCTTTTAAATGATGAAGGGCATCAAGCGGTTGTTCCAAAGGTAATTGTGCGGTGACTAAAATCGGCAATTCGGTATTGCTTTTGAGTTGAGCGATGGCTCCCTTATAGATGATTTCCCCATGGGAGAGGATTAGCATCTCTTCACAAAGACTTTCGATGTCCTTTAAATCATGGGTGGTTAAAAAGATGGTCTTACCGCCCTGATTCAATTCAGTAAGGAAGTGATTCACCTTTTGTTTCGAGATGATATCCAGGCCGATGGTGGGCTCGTCAAGAAAGAGGATCTTCGGATCATGGATCATGGCCGCGCCCAGTTCGGCTCGCATGCGCTGCCCCAAACTCAATTGTCGCACGGGTTGATGAAGGATTTCATCGAGATCCAATCGATCGCAAAGGGACTCCAATTGATGCTTGAATTTTTTTTGCGGTACCTTGTAAATTCCACCTAATAGACGATAGGTGTCGATGACCGGCAGGTCCCACCACATCTGGGTCTTCTGCCCAAAGACGACGCCGATGTTTTGTACATATGCCTTTCGATCTTTGTAAGGGACATAGTCTCCGACTTTGGCTTCGCCGCCATCTGGTGTCATAATCCCGGTCAGCACTTTGATGGTTGTGGACTTGCCGGCACCATTGGGACCGATATAGCCGAGAAAAGCACCTTCTTCCACAGTGAAGTCGATATGGTTTAATGCCTTAACGATCCGTTTGTTTCGCTTCAAGCGCCCGGTCTTCTCGTAAATGGTGTAGTTCTTTTGTAGGTTTTTTACGGTAATATAACTCATGTCGACCTCCTTTAAGTACCCGTGCTGGAATAGCGTTTGATTCCCAGTTTCCATACGCCCATGGTGATCGGCGCGAGAATGGCGATTCCAAGCCAAGGCGCCAGCAAGTATAGGGAGTGCTGTGATTTTCCCGTTAAAAACAGCAGTGGATAATAGGTTATCGTGAAGAATGGAATGACAAAGGTCATCACCGACTGAAAGAACTTATGATAAATGGTGGCAGGATATTGCGCTGCGGTTCGGGTGGCGTAGTGTCCAAGAATCACAATATCTTCATTCTTTCCCGTCCAAAATGCAGTGGATGCCAGTAGAATGCTGATCAGCAGGTTCATCACAATTGAGGCGAGATATAGGGTGGGCAAGTAGGCCCACGCGTAGGAATGCGCAAATTCGATTTGCGACAAGCCCCAGACGCCCACCAAAGTGGCTTGCAAAACCAAACCGATTTTTTTGAAGTCGACAGTCTGCAGCATCGCTTGACCGAGAACGGAAGCGGGACGAATCAAAAGGGTATCGAATCGTCCGGAGAGGATCAGTGTTTCAAAGTTGTTTAACCCGTCGCCGATGACCCGATAAACGCCAAAGCCAAATTCAATGATCGAATAGATCACTGCGATTTCGATTAGGGTCCATCCTTGGATATTTTGAAAGCGAATTAGAATCATCGCAATAATTAAAAAGTCTGCAAAAACGCCTAGGAAATTTCCGATTACATTGACAACAAAGTCGAAGGCGTATTGGGTTTGGCTTTTCAACGAGGCGATAAATAGAATTTTAAATAGTCGCATGGTATCACCCTCCTTGAATCACCAAATATTTGAGACTTTTTTTTGTCAGGAATACGGCAAGACTTCCAAGGACGAGGATCCAAACACCTTGGTGAAGCAAAGCGTCAGCCAATGGATAGGTGCCTTGGTAAACTGCAGCTGGCACATAGGTTGAGTAGGCAAAGGGTAAAGCCATGCTGAGTTTTCTGATTGCTTCGGGATAGTATTGCATATGGATAAAGGCGCCGCTGAAAAGGGCGGTGGCGAAGTAATAGATCATTTGAACCCCGTTGATCGAGATGAAGCGGATACTCCAAAGTCCAACATAATAATTAAGAAAAAATGCAATAATCATGCCGTTCAGTAAGGTGATCAAGTAGGGGAGAATCTGCGAAGATGCCGGCAGGGACACACCCATAAAGAGTATGCTGAATAAAAAAATGGGAATTGAGCGAAAGAGAAAGTTGTAGGATAAGTGTCCCGCGATCTCAAAAAAGCTGCCATAGAGCAGACCATAGGGACGAAGCCGTTCGAAGGCGATGGTTCCTTCCCGTACTTTATTGGGAATGTAGCAGCCTCTTGGGATAAACATGACCAGCCAAAGTCCGGCTTGGTTCACCATCAGATAAGTGACGGCGGAATATCCTTCGGGAGTAGAGCCTAGAACAGACAACCAGATTCGTACATTGATGTAGCCAAAAATGATGCTCCCGATGTTGTTGATCAAATGATTGAGTAGATACGCGCGGTCACGTGCGAAGGAAGCTTTCGCAAGCGCAAGACCTGAAATCATGGTGCTCACCTCCTAGAAGAAAAGTAAATGCTTTGGGTCTCGTGCACCCAATTTGAAAGGAAACTAAATATATCAGAACGACTAATGAAAATCAAGGAATTCAAGCAAATGCAAATGATTACAAAAAAGAACACCGCAAGAGAGGAGACGCTTGCGATGTTCTTTCATATAGGTGCTTATTTGTATTCTGGAATTTCATCCATGGTGTGCTCTTTCCCATTGGGACTAGGGCGGATGAAAAATTCGATTTTGGTTCCTATTTTCCGAGCGAAAGCGGAGCTGTCTTCTCTTGATAGGGTAAAGAATTGATCGCCGTTCAAAAGTTTCTGCACCACATCATCCAGGGTATATTCGATGGACTTTCCTCCGTTTTTTTCGCGGTATACGTGGTTGTCGCGAATTTCCACTTCACGAACTTTCATTTTGATTACTTCATTGGTTCTGGGATCTTTCTTAATCTTCATGATGATATAGTCTGGCATGGGAACCTCCTTTCCACCTCTTCTTACTTTCAGTGTAGAACAGAAAATCACGTATGGAAAGAAATATCTGAAAATTCGAACAAATTGTAAGAACTTCACCGATAGTTTATGAAGGTGTTGTAATAAAGGGAAGAAACAGGATAAATGCCAGCGGTGAATTGAGTAGTATTTTACAATTCCGAAATATAGATTATAATTATAGGGACGATGATTGCCTTCTCTGGGAAGTGCAATAGATGAAGGGAGTCATAAACATGAGAATATCGATGACGAATCGCCAACGAAAAGCGTTGGAAACAAAGGAAAGAATTTACCAGTCAGCATTGGAGCTATTGGAATCAGATGGTTATGAAAATATTCGAATTGAAGATGTTTGTCAAAAGGCTGGGGTGTCGATCGGGACATTCTACAATTACTTTAAATCAAAGAATGAAATTCTTCAATTGATCTATCAAAAAGGTGATGACTATTTTGAAAATACCGTTAGTGATGCCTTAGAGGGATTGGAAGTTGAAGAGGCAGTGATTGAATTTTTCCGGTATTATGCGAAATACAATATCAATACGGGTTTGACAACACTCAAGCAATTGTATAACCCTGAGAATGAGTTCTTTACGCAGAAGCGGGGAATGCAGCACGTTTTGGGTCGACTGATTCAAGAGGGGCAAGAAGAAGGTAAGCTGACTAAGAAAATTTCTTCCTATGAAATTGTTTGTGACTTATTCGTTCTTGCAAGAGGGATTGTCTACGATTATTGTTTGAAAGACGGGCAGTTTGATTTGGTTGAGAAAATGGAATCGTATATTCAACGGGTATTGAAAACGTATAGAAACGAATAGTCTGTAACAAGGTTGATTTTGAACCTTGTTTTTTTTATAACGATTTCGATGAATGTATTCATTGAATTAATTCATTTTCTGTGTTATCCTTGTCTTGGACAAATAAATAACAATCTTTTGGGAGGCAAACATGAAGAATAAAAATGGATTCAAAAAAGTGATAAGCATCTTGTTGTGTCTGGCGATGGTGTGGTCTTTGGCAGGCTGCTCATCTTCAAGCGCGGCGGAGTCAACTGCACCAGAGGCAGTTGTAGAGGAAGCATTGTTTACACCAGGTACATACACGGGAACAGCAGCAGGCATCAATGGTGATATTACCATGGAAGTTGTGGTGGATGCCAATGCGATTACATCCATTACGGCTGTAGAGCACAAGGAAAGCCCAGGAATCTCTGATTTGGCTTTTGAAGAGATTCCACAGGCAATTATCGATGGACAGACACTGGCGGTTGACAGTGTAGCGGGCGCTTCTTACTCAAGTGCGGGCATTATTGAAGCGGTAGTTTTAGCCTTGACGGAAGCGGGCGCGGACATTGAAGCCCTTTCATTCAAAGAGGCAGTGGTGGATGACGGATCAGGCGCTTCCATGGAAGTTGTTGAATATGAGACAGAAGTTCTTGTAATCGGTGCAGGTGGAGCAGGCTTAGCGGCAGCCGTATCGGCACATCAAAACGGTGCTAAAGTGATTGTTTTGGAGAAAATGCCAAAAATTGGCGGCAATACAATTATGTCGGGTTCTGCATTCAATTGTGTCGACCCTAGCAGACAAGTGCCACAAGGCGTTGAAGACTCGATTGATCTTCATTTCCAACAAACCTATGAAGGCGGAGACGAACAAGGAAATCCTGTTATGATCCGTACACTAGTTGAAAACGGATACCCAACACTTCAATGGTTGGAAAGCATGGGCATGGAATTCAAAGACACAGTGTTTACGGTATTGGGTGGAATGTGGCCACGTGCGCATAAGCCGGTTATGCCATTGGGAACTGGATACATTGACACATATGAGAGATATATCAAAGAAAATGCAGATGACATTCAAATTTTATTGAATGCAGATGTGAAAGAATTGATGATGGAAGATGGTCGTGTGATTGGTGTAAAAGCTGATGGCAAAGAGAAAGAAATTATTGTACATGCATCAAAAGGTGTTGTGATGGCTACTGGCGGTTTCGGCGCGAATGTTGAAATGCGTGTCGCATACAACACCGTTTGGAATGATTTAAGTACATTGAATACAACCAACCATCCAGGTGCAACAGGCGATGGAATCGTAATGGCAGAAGCAATTAATGCGAATTTGCTTGGCATGGAAGATATTCAATTGTTACCAATGGGAGATCCAAAGACAGGAAGCTTGCTAGGAAATATCGAGCAGGGTGTTGAGAATCGGATTTTTGTTAATGATCAAGGCAACCGTTTTGTAAATGAAGGCGCACGTCGTGACGTCATGACAGCTGCTCTTCTGGAACAGTCAGACACCCATATGTGGATTGTTTTGGACAAGCATTCATATCCGGATGGACAAACACGAAATAATTTCAATGAAGTGATTGATGATTTAGTGGAAGCTGGACGCGCGTACAAAGCGGATACTTTGGAAGACTTGGCGGCGCAAATCGGTGTGGATCCGGCAAACTTGGTGGCTGCAGCTGATTCTTTCAACACAGGTGTTGAGAATGGAACGGATGAATTTGGCAGAACCTTGTATGATCAAAAGATCGATACACCTCCATTCTATGCAGGTGCTCGCGTACCAACCGTACACCATACCATGGGTGGAATCGAGATTGATCCAGAAACAAGAGTTTTGGATGTAAACGGGAATGTAATTCCAGGTTTCTATGCGGCCGGCGAGGTAACAGGCGGCATTCATGGTGCGAACCGTCTTGGCGGCAACGCATTGGTTGACATTGCGGTATTTGGAAAGATTGCAGGCGAAAGCGTTGCTTTAGAAAAATAAGAAAGAACATTTATTGCAAAAAAGATGCTGATTATTTCAGCATCTTTTTTGCGTTATAGAGTTTTTTTCGATTGGCGATCACTTCCTGTCACGTTTGATGAAATCATCGTCTGATTTCGTTGTCACAATGTGTTTTTGGTGTCACGAAATGTGATAAAATGAAAATGTGAATATAAAAAATATTCTGAAGATGAGTTTTTGTGCTGGTTTTTCAACCATTTGAGGGCGAATAGCAGATTTCAAACAAATTGTGACGAAATTTTGGCACGCAAATTGCAAATAGAAAGGGTGGGTGAGGGAATCATGGAAAAAAAGAATTCGGTTAATGCATTACTGCGAGTGGTTCAAGAGGAAGATCCAAAAAATCCCTATACGGATCAGGAGATCGCAACGCAACTGCATATTTCCCGCAGTGAGGTATCGATTCTTCGGGGAGAAAACGCCATTGAAGATTCACGGGAACGCAGAAAGTCTGGACTGATCAGTGCGATCGAAGATATTTTGCGGGAAGAGCCAAATGCTTCCGTACGGGTTGCAACGAGTCTGTTAAACGAGATGGGGTATAGAATCTCGCGAAATGGCGTGGCTGGAATACTGAAAAGCGTGAAGGATAATTGGCAAGAAGAAAAGCTCGGTCCAATCGTTTCAAAAAGCCTAAATCAAAGGAGCAAGATGCTGGCATTCGAATCGCTCATTGGGTCAAATGGTAGTTTGAAAGCGCAGGTGGAATTGGCGAAGGCGGCAATTCTTTATCCATCCAATGGGTTGCATACCTTGATCTATGGTGCGACCGGGGTGGGAAAGAGTCAAATGGCTGAATGTATGTATCGATTTGCACTTGAGTCGAGAACCAAGGCAAAGGATGCGCCGTTTATCATTTTTAATTGTGCGGATTATGCGGACAACCCCCAATTATTGATGTCGCAATTGTATGGATACAAAAAAGGATCCTTCACAGGCGCGGCGGAAGACAAGGCAGGTTTGGTTGAAAAAGCGAATCATGGGATCTTATTCCTGGATGAAATTCATCGCCTTCCACCTGAAGGTCAAGAGATTCTCTTTCATTTAATCGATAAGGGAAAATTTCGCCGATTGGGTGAAACAGATCTTTATCGGGATGCACAAATTCTTTTGATTGCAGCGACAACCGAAAATCTAGAATCCAATCTTCTTGCGACTTTCCGGCGAAGATTGCCGATGATTATCGAATTGCCAAGTTTGGCGGAACGTCCGTTTATTGAACGCTATCAGATCATTGAAAAGTTCTTTAAACAAGAAGCTTCTCGCATGAATGCAAATCTTGTGATTTCTAAAAATGTGGTAAAGGCGTTGATTCTTTATGAACCAACCGGAAATATTGGGAAAGTATTATCCGACATTCAAGTGATTTGCGCACGCAGCTTTTTGAAGTTGATCGCTCGACCGGATTCTTCAATTAAGATTGATGTGACAGCTTTGCCGAATGTTGTGGTGCAAGGATTGCTGAAATTGAATCTGTTTCGACAAGAAATTGAAGCTGTTGTCACAGAAGATCTAAATGTTTTTAGTTCAGAAGAAGTGATGACGGAATGTGTTGTCGATACGCCTTATCTGCTTCCAAGGGAAATTTACAAAACGATTGAGCAGAAGTATAAGGACATGCAGTATCGGGGAGTCGATGAAGAGATTATCAACCGCATTATCGAAAATGAATTGGAAACGCAGGTCTATCAATCGGTAAAGCGAATCCGAAAAGACAAATCCAAGCTTGTAAAAAATGATTTAACGCGGATTGTGGGACCACAGATTATTGAAGTGGTCGAGCAGATGGTTTTAATCGCAAAGGATCATTTCCAGGACGTAGACGATAGTCTGTTCTATTGCTTGGCAACACATCTTGCAGCTTCCTATGATCGCTTGATGCAGAATGAATTTATTAAAAACCCGAAACTTGAAAAGATCAAGGTGCAGCATCCGAAGGAATTTCAAATAGCCAGGGAAATGGCAGAGTTGGCGGGGGATCGATTAACGATAGAGATTCCGGAGGATGAAGTGGCATTCATTGCCATGTATGTGAAGGCATCGGCATCAAAGGAAATGATGCCGCAGAACCAGGTGGGAGTACTGGTTCTGAGTCATGAACAGGTTGCTCAGGGAATGACGACGGTCGCCAACCGATTATTGGGTGTGGATCATGCAAGAGCCATGGAGATGTCCTTGGATGAGGCGCCAAGCGTAGCTTTGAAACGCACGATGCAAATTGCCAAGGAAATGGCCAGTGAAAAAGGGATTCTTTTCTTGGCGGATATGGGATCGCTAGTCGGTTTTGGAAAGCTCGTTGGAAAAGAATTGTCCATGAAAACAAGAACAGTGTCTCGAGTCGATACCATGATGGTGATTGAAGCCGTTAGAAAGGCTTTGATGCCTGATTCGAATCTCGATGAGATTGCAGATTCTCTTCAAGTTGGACAATTGGTGGATAAGGGAATCGCGCAAAAGCATCAAGATCCGCGGCAGAGGAAAGCCATTGTATCGGTATGTCTGACTGGGGAAGGATCAGCGAAGATTATGGCAGATGCCATTGAAGAAACGCTCGAATCCATTCATGAAGAGATTGATGTGATTACAATGAGCGCCATTGAAGAAAAGTCTATCGCACAGCGAGTGGAAAGCATCAAAAAGACTCATACGATCGTTGCGATTGTAGGCACCATCAATCCAGAGGTTCGAGAGTTTCCATTTATCGAAGCGAGGTTCATTCTGGATGGAAGTGGAATTTCACTTCTGAACCAATATATTCGTGACGGAGGATTTCATAAGCAAGAGAGCGGGCAGGAAAAAATTGATCCGAAAATCGTGCTTGCCGATCAATTGATTCATGAGACAACAACTGTGCTGAAATCAAATATGCTGTCAAAACGGGAATGCATTGAAAAAATGACGAACCTTCTCCATGAGTGTGGCTATGTGACCAAGGATTTTCAGGCATCGGTGTATGAGCGTGAAGATTTAACACCGACGCTGTTTGGCGGAGGAATAGCAGTGCCTCATGGCGATCCGCAACAGGTAAAAAAATCAGTGATTGGTATTCTCACTTTGGATGAGCCTGTCTTATGGAATGATAAGGATTATGTGGATTGCATATTCTTTATGGCGATCAACGAGTATTACAAAGCAGAATTTAAGAAGCTGTACAAGATCACAACGGATCCATATGTTCTGAAAAAGATCAAAGAATGCAGCAGTTTTGAAGAATTAAGGGAGGTCATTCGAAATGCATAAGGGGTTTACGTTAGCAGAAGAGGTTGTACGGGTTCAGGTGGATGTGCCAGACCGCGAAGCAATCATGAGGCTGATGGCAGATGTTTTAGAGAAAGAAGGGTATGTGAAGGAGACGTATAAGGATGCGGTGTTGGCTAGAGAAGAGATATTCTCTACGGGGCTTCCCTTGCAAGAGTATTGTGTTGCCATTCCACATACGGATGCCATTCATGTGAATAAGCCGATGATTGGAGTTGCAACCTTACAAAACCCGGTTCAATTCGCTGAAATGGGAAATCCTGAAGAATTGCTGGATGTGCAAATTGTATTTATGCTGGCGATGCAGGATGGACGGGAGCAGATCAAATTGCTGACGCAATTGATGAAAGTCGTGCAAGATCAAGAATTGTTAAAAAAGATTTACAAAGCGGACCAAAAGGAAATTGTTGAATTAATCAATCAAAAGCTTTGCATGGAATAAGCTGCAGAATAGGGATTGAACGAGAACAAAAAAATGTGAAAGGGGGGAATGAAAATGCGTACATTTAAAGTACTAACGGTTTGTGGTACGGGAATTGCGACATCAACTGTTGCATCTGAAAAATGTAAAGAAATGCTGTTGGAGCGAGGATTGAACATCGAGGTCATTGAGTGTAAGGCAACAGAGGTGGAATCCAAAATATTGGTTTATCGACCTGACGTGATCGTACATACGACGATCTTGGGAGAAGATGTTGGAAACACAGTGAAAAAAATTCGTGGGCTCGCATTTGTCACAGGCGTTAGAATGGACAAATTAGCCGATGAGATTGCAGATTACTTAAAGAGTGTGGAATAGAAGAAAGTAGGGAGGGAAATTATGGCGTTTATTCAGTTTATTCTTGATTTAGGGGCAACCATTATGATGCCCATCGTCGTTACCATCTTAGGTCTTATTTTTGGACAGAAGCTATCGAAGGCCTTTCGTTCCGGTTTAACTGTCGGAATTGGATTTGCAGCAATTTTCATGATCGTTGGGATGCTGGTTTCAAACCTTTCTCCAGCAACCCAAGCGATGGTGCAAAATTGGGGATTGAAGCTGGATGTTATGGATGTTGGCTGGCCAATCTCTGCATCCATTAGTTTTGGGACCAGCATTGTTCCCATGGTTTTTGCCGCATGTTTTGGTTTGAACATTATCATGCTGGCATTGAACTGGACCAAAACCATGAATGTGGATATTTGGAACTACTGGCATTTTATCTTTACTGGCGCGTTGGTAATGTATGTAACAGACAGTGTGGCATTGGGTGTATTGGCTTCACTCATCTGCTTTGTCATTATTATGAAGCTGGCCGATTATACGCAACCGTATGTTGCGGACTTCTTTGGAATGCCGGGCATCTCATTGCCGCATACGGAAACGGTATCGTGGGCGCCATTGGGAATCTTGATCGACAAGATTATCGATCGTATTCCAGTGATCAACAAGATTGTTATTAAGCCGGAAGGGATTCAAAAGAAATTTGGTCTCTTCGGAGAGCCGATGATCATGGGCCTTGTATTGGGCATGGGTATTGGCGCATTGGCTGGATATGACGCGGCAGGCATTTTGATGCTGGGTGTTAATATGTCGGCGGTTATGTTCTTGATGCCAAGAATGGTACGTGTGTTGATGGAAGGTTTGATGCCTTTGTCTGAAAGTGCACGAGATTTTATCAACAAGCGATTCCCAGGGAAAGAAGTGTTTATCGGTATCGATGCGGCAACAGCCATTGGTCATCCTTCCGTTATCTCAACTGGCTTGATCTTGATTCCAATTACCTTGGTTCTTGCAGCAATCTTGCCGGGAAATCGTGTATTGCCATTTACAGATTTGGGACTGATTCCAATCTTGATGATCTGGGCGGTTGCACCGTCTCGCGGGAATGTATTCCGCGGCGTGATTACGGGCACCATCTTCATGGCGTTGATTTTATTGATTGCCACGGATTTGGCCGAAATTACAACGCTAATCGCACGAGATGTGCAGTTCCCAATTCCAGAGGGTACAAGCTTAATTTCATCATTGGATGAAGGTGCTCACTTGGTGCCGTATATAATCTACAAAATATTTAGTCTGTTTGGATAGACCTATACAGAATAACCTGGCGAGGGGCAAAGTTGCCCCTATCGCCGCTACATCAAGGAGGAGTATAAGATATGTTGTTACAAGAAAAAAGAGAAGAATTAATTGCGGTGGCACAACAGATTCAAAAGGACAAATTGGTGCCTTTGACATTTGGGAATTTCAGCTTGCGGGATTTTGAAACAGGTTATGTTTGCATCACGCCATCAGGCATGTTGTATGATCAGTTAAAACCAGAAGATATTGTAGTCGTGGATGTGGACGGCAATCATGTGGATGGAGACAGATTACCATCTATCGAAAAAGATCTTCATTGTGCTGTTTTCCGCAAGCGTCCTGAAATTGGTGCAGTTGTGCATACGCATTCCACTTTCGTAACAACGTGGGCATGCTGCAACAAGGAGATCCCAACCATTGTTGCAGAGGTTGCAGCTTTGGTGAAGGGCAAGATCAAATGTGCGCCATACGCTTTATGCGGTTCTCAAGAACTGGCGGCTGTTACTGCGGAATACCTCAAAGAAGATGATGCTATTTTGATGGCCAACCATGGTGTACTGGTGGTAGGTGATTCGATTCAGCGCGCATATATCAATGCGGTAATTGTGGAAGAGGGCGCAAAAGTAGCATTCTATGCAGAGCAACTGGGTGGCATGTACGTCTTTACTCCAGAAGAGTGTGAAACAGAACGATTGAGTGCAAATGCTGGCTACGGCCAAAGATAAGGAGTGGGAAAATGATCTATGAAGCCATGCGATTCATGGCAGGCCCCTATGTGTGTCGTGTCATGGATTATTGCTTGCAGTATCAAGGAATATTTAACATCTTGCTTGTAACAGGTGCCTTTGCGTACCTGGCACATAAACGAACCAAGAAAAACATACAAACCCCTTAGAAAGCTGCCCTCGAATGAGGGCAGCTTTTCTGTTGATCAAATATTCCTGAACACAAATAGTCTGAGGCTGGACTTGTTACACATAATATCATAAGAATAGGATGCCGAAAAACAGCATCCTATTCTTATGATATTATAATGTTGTAAACAATTTCTTCTTTCTTACCATTTTGCAAAAATACAAGGGATTGAAAGTTTTGATTGCGAATGCGAAACAGATAGTGGTGAAATTGGGTATACATTCCATAAGAACGGTGAAGGAGAAGAACGATGAATGATGTTGTTATTTCATATGCGCGAGAAGATCGAGAAATGGCAGCTACGCTGTGCAATCAGTTGAGCGCGGAAGGCATAGAATCGAAGCTGGCACCAAGGCTGACATCGCTGGATGAAGGATTTATCGCAGATGTTATCCGGATGATTGCTATTGCGAAGGTACTGATTGTTGTATTTTCGGAAGATTCAAATCGATCGGGTCAAGTGATTCGAGAAGTTGAATTGGCGAAACAGAACGAAGTGGAAATTTTAATTGTTCAGTTGGATGACACGAAGCCTACAGGAAGCTTGGGGTATTACCTATCTGGAAAACAGAACTTTAGCATGAAGAAAAAAGAAGTGGAGCCTTGGGAAACGGCAAGCCAGATTCGTGATTATCTTGCGCAAGGAGAAAGTGAAAATGAGGTAACGCCCGCAAAAATGCAGGCTGCGTTGAATGAATTAAAGAATCGGCCGGAAGAGGTGGCACCAAGCGTAAATCGGAAAACGACCACTGCGGTGCTAGCGATGATTGCGATTCCACTTGTTTTTATCATCTTCATTTGGTTGCTCTTGTTACGTTTTGATTTTATTGGCAAACCATCCGATCAGGAGTATGAGGCAGCAAGAAAGCATATCATTTATGTGCAGGACACGACCTTGGAAGAAGCGATACGATCGACTCTGACGGATCAAGGAATTGAGCTTTCTGCTTCATTAAAAGAAGCAGACCTATGGGAATTGACTTCGTTAAAAGTGATATCGCCTGATGAAAAAGAACGCATTGACGAAGCGATATTGTCTGAATCGAATTTGCGCATGGCGGAGAATGGTTTGATAGAGATTGACGGGGTTATCGAATCATTGGAAGGCTTGGAGTATGCAAAAAATCTGAAGGAATTGATTGTAGCCGGACAATCGATTCAAGATCTTGAACCGATTGCGAACTTGACTGATCTGTTCTTTTTGAATTTGAGTAGCAATCGGATTAGCGACATGGAGGAATTGAAGAATCTGAGTCAGATCAAAGTTTTGATTTTAAGTGATAATGCAATTCGAGATGTTGGGGTGCTTGAATATTTGGATCAGGTGACGGAGCTGAATCTGCAAAACAATGAAATTATTGACATCACATCCATGGAAAATATGAAAAAGATCAAGCGAGTGAATTTATCGAATAATAAAATCCATAATATTAGAAGCATCGGGACGCTTGAGTCCTTGGAAGAAATTATTCTGGCAAGCAATCAGATTAATGACGTGAGCGATTTGCGTGATTTGAAACGATTGACCTTATTGGACATTCGAGATAACCAAGTGATCAGCATCAACGATTTATCTTCGTTGACGGAGTTGAAATGGCTCTACTTGGGCGATAATCGAGTTCGAGACCTTTCCGTTGCAAAAGAATTTGAGTACCTGGTTGGGTTGAAAATTGAAAACAATCCGATTCAAAACATCGGATCTTTGGAAGAGTTGAAAGAATCATTGAAAATGCTTTGGATAGATCAGGATACCTATGAGGCCAATTCTGAGCTTATGGAACAGCTGGAAGAAGCGGAAATTTTGATTTATGTGGTTGATTAAGTACAGCGAATAAAAGCGGTTTAATCGTTGTCTTTTGAATAATGGTTACGATCGATAAAGTCTGCCCTAAAAAGGGCAGACTTTTTTGTTTACAACGTTTTGCAGCCCTACTCTACCCAATACCTGTAAAACAGGATGGTAAACTGTTGGCGTGATTTTTTTAATATGTTTATGTTTTGATATCATTACAAACCGGACTGTGGTAGAATGATATTGTTACAATATTAAAAAGATGACAAACAAAGGGGTTTAAGAATGAAGAAAATTATTAGTCTATTAATGATATTAATTTTTGTAGGTTCAGTTTTTGCTGGATGTACATCTACAGAAGTAGCACCCGAAGCACCAGTAGTTGAAACACCAACAGCGGAAGAAGACTCTGATGTGATAACCACAGCATCGATCGTTGACAATGCTGAAGCATTTGTAAACGCGTTGAGCGCTGATGGAACATGGATTGCCGCAGCTCTTTCGGATATTACCTTGACGGAAGACTTGATCGTCGAAGGCGAATTCACAAACAACGTGCGTAGCGAAAACTTGAAATTGCAGGGTGGAACCTTTGTTGGTGACATCTATGTAGAAGCAGCAGGTTTCCGTGTGAGCAAAGCGACAGTAGAAGGCAACGTATACTTCGCAACTCAAGAGTTGATGGACGCAGCCATTGCGGATGATACAGGTGTTGTTACAGGCGTATACGAAGTAAAAGCAACAGATACAGACGTAGTAACGACTGCATCAATCGTTGACAACGCAGAAGCGTTTGTAAACGCGTTGAGCGCAGACGGAGCATGGATTGCTGCAGCTCTTTCGGATATTACCTTGACGGAAGATTTGATTGTTGAAGGCGAATTCCTTAACAAAGAAAAAGTGGCTCGAAAAATTGCGATCTACACACAAGACGCGGATCACAACATTATCGATTCATTCACTTTGACAGCACCAAAAATGATCGTGCGTAGCGAAAACTTGAAATTGCAGGGTGGAACCTTTGTTGGTGACATCTATGTAGAAGCAGCAGGTTTCCGTGTGAGCAAAGCGACA
>JABXKS010000128.1 GCA_013619125.1 Clostridiales bacterium | reverse complement strand
GCTAAAATAATAACCAAAAAAATAGAAATACTTCTTTTCATGTTTTTTTCCCCTCCATTTGTTTTTTGATATTTTTTAGATTTTCTCCGATTTACGCACCAGAAAAAATCGCACTGCCCATAATAAATACATCAGCTCCAAGATCTCGAAGAACTTCGATGTTTTTTTGGTTCACACCGCCATCTACAGCAAGCCGTGTTTTCAATTGATTTCGATCTAAATATGCTCTGATTTTCCGTATCTTTTCGGAGACTTTTTCGTTGTATCGCTGTCCCCCTTCTCCGGGTTCTACACAAAGCACATTAATCACATCGATTTCATCTAGGTAGTACTCCACTTGTTCATACCGGGTTGCGGGTGTAATGGCAATCCCCACCCGTTTGCCATGCGCACGAATTTTTCGTATTAAACGCTCGGGATGGAGCGCTGGTTCAAATTGAAAAGTGATCGACTCCGCCTTAGTTGTAAGAAAAGGTTGAATGATTCTTTCTTGATCCAGCGCAGCAATATGAATTTGCAACGGCAAGTCGGTTGCTTCCGTCAAATCACGTACAAGTTGAACACCAAAAATCAGTTCACTTGTATAGTGACCATCTGTTACATCGACATGGATGGAATTACATCCATGTCGTTTCGCCAATTCGATATCATAAGCGAGATTTGTATGATTTGCTGAAAGAATTGATGCCGAAATCTCTCTCATCCCAGGTACCTCCTAACGTGATGCAATACTTGATGTTTTAACCATCCAATCCTTAAATTGTGGGTACACGTCTTGGTATTGCGCGAATAGTTCTTGATAGATTTTGTGATTCTCTTTATTTGGTTCAATGGTTTTTTCGAACCGTACCATGTTGGCAACAGCTTCTTCAATTGTGTCGTACACCCCGGCTGTCACACTCGCCAAAATTGCAGATCCAAGACAAGGAGCTTGCTTCACTTCAGGCACATGTATGGTCACATTGCTGACGTCTGCATGTATTTGTAAGAATAGGTCCGAATTTGTTGCACCTCCAGCCGCGTACAGCTCTGTCGGTGCCATTCCATTTTGTCGAAAACTTTGCAGAATATTTTCAGAACCGAATGCAATTCCTTCCATCATGGCTCGAAAGATATGTTCCTTTGTATGCTTCAAAGACAAGCCATAAATCATTCCACGAACATTCGGGTCTGTATATGGGGTGCGGTTTCCTTGCCACCAATCCATAATCAGCAGCCCTTCCGCCCCAGGACCCACTTTTTCAGCTTCCGGTGTCATATATTCATACACGTTCATGCCTTCTTTTTCAGCGAGCGCTTCCAAATCGCCACAGAAATTATTCTTAAACCATTTGATCATGGAACCGCTGGAGGTTTGCCCGCCTTCCACAAGACCCAACCCTTTGATTACTGCATCTGGATAGGTTCCCCATACGCCCGGCGCATGAAAATTGCGATCCGCCAGTCCAAGAATCAAATGTGAAGATCCAGTTATAAATGCAATGCTTCCAGGTTTCACAACCCCAAGCCCAATCATTCCGATAAATGCATCGACGCCACCTTGACCAACGATGGTTCCAGGCACAAGACCCAATTCTTCGGCTGCTTCTTCCGACAACCCTGCCACCTTGTCCCCAAGATCCAAGATCTCTTCCGGGAACTTTTCGATTAGATCGCCCAACCCGATGGTTTCATAGAAATCAACTGGCCAACCACCTTCGAGCCGATTGTAGTACCATCTGGCAGATGTATTGCAAATATTTCCGGTCCACCGTCCCGTCAACTTGTATGTATACCAGTCTGTAAACTCGCAAACCTTTTCCGCCTGGTTATAAATCTCCGGTTCATTTTCTTTAATCCACATTGCTTTGCAAGGCATCCATTCCGCCGATACATTCCCAAAACCATTGTATTGAAGCACACGATGATCCGTTTTTGTGATTTTTTCTGCTTGCTCACCCGCTCGAACATCCATCCAAATAATCGAATTTCTAAGTGGTGTTCCATCATCTTTACAAGCGACAACACTGCAACAAGTGGTATCCATGCTGATTCCTAATATCGATTCCTTTTCAATACTTCCTTTTTCCATAGCCTTTTTTGTCGCTGTTTTTAGACAAGACCACCAGTCTTCTGGTTTTTGTTCCGCCCAGCCTGGGTGTTCATGATATGTCTTGTATTCGGCATTCGCAAAAGACAATTCATTTCCCTTGATATCATAAAATCCCACACGAACACTTTCAGTACCCGCATCAATCCCCATTAGAACCTTTGTCATTTACTCATCCTCCTCGTGAAATTTTGTTCATCCAGTTTCCATAATTTCTCTAAATTCATTATAGCTCCTCCTTGTAATTTTGTAAAGTCTATTTTCCAAAATTTCACAAAAAAATAAATAGCTCATGTTGAGCTATTTATACATTCGTTAATAAATATTCAGCTGTCGCCTCGTCAGTGATCACAACATCAGGAATTCCACCTCGCAGAGCAGCGCGTATTGCCTCATGTTTCAACTCCCCGCCCGCAACAAAAACAAGTTTTGTCTTTGCCTTTAAAGAAAAAATGCTTGGTCCAACTAAACGACGATGAAAAGAAACGTCTACCGGTCTTCCTTCCTGATCAACAAACCAGTTTCCAATGTCGCCAATTGCTCCTTTGCTTTTCATTTCTTCCGCTTCGTCTTTGGTGACCGCCCCAATATTCAAAAAGGTCGATGTTTCCAAATGACCAGCACTAATCAATACAAAATTCGCATGCTCAACCTTCTCAAAGACTTGTTTCACCATATCATCCTTCAAAAAAATCTCTCGCTCAAACTCACCGGCTGCAACAGCAGGTACATAAAGTGGGTAAATCTCTCCACCCAATTTTTTTGCCGTTCTGCGACACAACTCATTCGCATGCAAATCAGAATCGATATTTCCCACGCCGCCCAAGATCGGAACAACCTCACACCTGATGGTATGATCATTATCAATAGCGTCCACAACCGCTTTAATCGTCGTTCCCATGGACATGCCAAGGATCATGCCATCCCTTACATGTTCATACAAATAACTTGCTGCCGCTTCTCCCAATTGTCGTTTTAGACCCTGATCCGTCTGCGCGATGTTGGGAACCACAACGATGCCATCCAAGTTATATTTTTCACGAAGTTGCTTTTCATAATCGAACTGATGGAAAGTGCTGGTTGTTATTTCAATTCGAACGATACCTTTTTCCTTCGCTTCCTGAATTGCCCTCGAAACTGTCGGTCTCGAGATATTTAGCAATTTTGCTATATCTTTTTGCGGAAGCTCATCATTGTAGTACATGTATGCTACCTTCGTTAAAAATAGTTCGCGGTTATTCCAATCAATTACCAATCCGAGCCCGTCTTCAATCACATATGCTCGGCCGTCTTGGAATGGTGTTACACTCGTATACAGGGCAGGAATCGCTACGCCATTCTGTGCGTCTAAAAACCCCCACTTCTGACCGTCATAGTATCCAATTCTATTTTCACTCATTGGCAATAACCGTTCATAATGAAAGGGAATCAATTCAATTCCTGAGGGATCCATCATCCCATATCGGCCATTCATCACACCGACAATCCCTTCTTTCCCAATCAATGGCATTTCTTCAAATCGAAACGGAACGATCTGTTCACCCAAATGATTGATAACACCCCATCGATTATTTCGTTTCACAGGCGCTTCCCCATCTTGAAAGGCACCTGCATCTTCAAACTGAGACTGAAACTGGTTTTCAAATTTCTCATTTACAAAATAAACACCCGTTTCACTTCCAACAACAGCAAATCCCTCTGAAAATGCGTCAACAAATGAAAATCCTGTTTTCACCCAATTTCCAGTTTCATCAATAAACCCATTCATTTCATTTTTATTGGCCGGAGCGAGTCCATTTACAAAGGGACCGGCCTGGTCAAATTTCACTTCGATGGTTTCCTTTCCACTAAGAGACTGATATTCCCATTGAGACGATTCCCTAACTGCAACCCAGCCGTCCGATGGTTTCCCCACTTCAAGATACTTCGGCTCAACCACCACTTCACCGCGTTGGTTGATTATACCAACATGATGATTCTGGATCATCGGATAAAATCTTGGCTCTCCAGAAAATAATAGCTGAACACTTACAAAGAAAAGAATGACAAGAATAACTATGAAAATATACTTTTTTCTCCCCATAAGCAACCTCCTATTCTATATTACCGTACATCTACTCTTTTTACAATATTTCATGAGATGAACTTTATTTCATGTTTTAATAAGCATTAATTTCCCTTGCACCCCTTATATCCAACCTTATTCTGCAATTTTCCTCGAGCGAATATGCCTTTCCAACTCTCCCAATTCACTTTTTTTGCACCAGCACACGTTTCACCCCACGGCTACTGCCTTTTACTCCTCTTGAATGGCTAAACTCCACAATTAATGGATTCGACAACTCTACGGTTGGAGCACCAATGACTTGGGCGAGTATATTGCCGTGACCCGACAAACCCTTAACAGCATCGCAACAAAAAACCGCCTCGAATGCTGTTAAATTGAGTATTTGAGGCCTGTGTAGCCGGCAACTCCAAAAAGGGGTCTTCCTTTGTTAATGCTTGTGACAATCTACTTCATTCATGTTTGATTCTATCAATAGCCTCTCCAAATTT
>JABXKS010000127.1 GCA_013619125.1 Clostridiales bacterium | reverse complement strand
CCGACATCAATTCCAACGGTTGGTTCATCGAAAATAAAGATTCGACTGTCACGATTCAACCACTTTCCAATCACTACTTTCTGCTGATTTCCGCCGCTCAAATTCTTCACTTTTTGATCAATTGATGGTGTTTTGATCTGCAAATCTTTTACATATTGTTCTGCAACCATCGCCTCTTTGCGTAGATTAATCAAACCCTTGCTGATAATGCGATCATACGCAGCCAGGTTAATATTTTCTTTCACCGATGTCGATAAAGATAAGCCCTGCTCTTTCCGATCCTCCGGCAAGAGTCCAATGCCTAGTTTAATGGCATCCTGCGGTGATTTGATATTCACTTCATCGCCATACACTTCTATAACGCCTTCATCATAGGAATCCGCGCCAAATATCGCACGCATAATTTCGGTCCGCCCGGAGCCAACAAGGCCAAACATCCCCAAAACTTCTCCCTTTCGAAGGTTCAAATCAATATTTTCAAAGACACCGTTTCGTGTAAGACCTCGCACATTCAAGACCTCATCCCCCGGCTCATAATGCTCAATGGAATACATATCTTCGATTGTACGTCCAACCATCATGGCGATCAATTGATCCTCATCAGTAGCATCCGTATCCACGGTGTTCACCCATGCGCCATCCTTGAAAACGGTAATCGTGTCGCAGATCTGAAAGATCTCTTCCAATCGGTGAGAGATGTAAATAACAGCAATCCCCTTGTTTTTCAGGGTTTCAATAATTCTAAACAGTTCCTCGACCTCTTCATTCGCCAGCAGCGCTGTTGGTTCATCGAAAACAACCACCTTGCAATCTTGATGGACCGTTTTTGCAATGACCACCATCTCTTGTTGCGCGACGGATAGATTCTTCACCACTTCTCGCGGATTCACCTGTATATGAAGGCTATCCAAAGTTTTCTTGGTTTTCCGATATACCGTGTCCCAATCTACCATTCCCTTTTTCGTTGGTAATTTGCCTAAGAAGAAGTTTTCTCCAACCGTGAGGTGCTTAGCGATGGTGACGTCTTGATAAACGCATCCTAAGCCCAATTGACCTGCGTGGATCGGATCTTGAACCGTTACTTCTTTTCCTTCAATATAAATCTTGCCTTGATCCTTTTGATGAACACCCATCAGGGTTTTAATCAACGTTGATTTCCCGGCACCATTTTCTCCCACCAAGGCATGCACTTCACCCGCATGCACCTGGAGTTTCACACCCTTTAATGCGTGAACCGTTCCAAATGATTTATGGATATCTGTCATTCGAACTACTTCATGTGTCCAGTTTCGCATACTCTTCTCCTTACCTTGTGTAAAAGTATCGGCAAGTCTACGTTCAGACTTGCCGCTTTTTTCTACAGATCTCCTTTGCGTACTACTTGAACGCCTGTATCAATAAATTTCGGCACTTCTTCTCCCGCTTCAAGCTTCATAATCGCTTCACAACCGGCATAACCCATGTTGTGTTGATCTTGAATAATCAAGGCTTTGATCACGCCGTTTTGCAAGGCTTCCACTTCCGATGGATCATCATCAAATGCAATTGCGATAATCTCATCTTGAAGACCCGATTGTTCCATTGCGCTAGCAAGACCCGTTCCCGAGAAGCAGCAATCGCCATAGATACCAATCAAATCATCGTATGTAGTGATAAAATCTTCCGTTGCAATCATGCCTTTTGCAGGATCGCCTTCAATGTATCGTGGCTCCAGAATTTCAATTTCCGGTGCAATTTCTGCCATACGGTCAATGAAACCGTTATCCCGCTTGATAATCGTATCCACGCCGGCAACACCCGCTACAATACCCACTTTGCCTTTTAAGGCAATGTCATTGGCATTCAAAAACTCAACCATCGCATCGGCTGCCATCGCGCCGCCAGCTACGTTGTCTGTTGCCAAATGTGTCACGATTTGATCACTTGGCACTTCCGTGTCAATTGTGATCACTGGAATTCCCATTTCTGTTGCTCGTTCTACCGCTGGAATCGCACCTTCGGCACCATCCGTTCCAATGACGATTCCGTCTGGTTGGCTGTTGATGACATCATCTAGGATTGACAATGCTTTCTCGACATCGTTTTCCGATGCTGGACCGTAAACCGTAACATTTACACCTTCATGTTCAGCCGCATAATCGCGACCACCGTCCGCTACCTTTTGCCAGAATGGTGAATCCGTCGCCTTGATAATCAAAGCAATTTCAACCACATCATCCTCCGCTGCCGCTACCGGATCCGCAGCACCTGTGCTGCTACAACCAGTAAATGCAACCAAACCTAGTACTAAAACTAATAATAAAGCTAAAAATCGTTTCTTGTTTTTCATTGAGATTCCTCCCCCTTATTATTTAAACGGCATCTGCCGCTTACATCTTGGTCTGGATCCAGTTGCAAAAACTCGTTACCTTAAATCTGCAACTGAATCGGTTAACTCAAAGCTAGTACGCAATTGTACCACCTCTGGCACAAAATCATCTTCCCAATCTCCCTCAATTCGATGAAGGATCAATTCTGCCGCCCGACGCCCCAATGCTTCAATTGGTTGTCTAATGCAAGTGAATTTTGGCAAAATGAAATTCATAAATTTCAAAACCGGCACTTGCGTATAATCATCAAACGAAATCACCGATAGATCTTCCGGGATCTTCATGCCTGATTCCACAATCCCCTCCAAGACACCAATGGCAATATAAATGTTTCCTGCCATAACAAGAGTGGGTGGATTAGTACTTCTCATCAAATCAATAAATTTATTCTTACAACTATATCGCACAAAATCTCCCTGCACGACATAACCATCTGGAATCAAAATTTCCGCTTCTTTCATGGCACGTACATACCCCTTGAAACGTTCCACCGCTGTGTATTCAAAATCGGGACCCCGCAAAAATGCAATCTTGGTATGCCCTTTTTGAATGGCAACCTTGGTTGCACGATAGGTTGCCTCTTCATTATCAACAATCACTGCATCGCATTCCAAATTTGGGATCTGCCTGTCGAGAAGAAGCACTGGAATCTTGTTATTCAATAATGTTTGAATATGCTCCCCTGTTTTTGAAGAAGAGGCCACGATAATGCCATCAACCCGTTTCCCCGCTAAAAATTGAATCCGTTGCTTTTCCAACTTTACATCCTGCTGATAATTGCACAAAATAACGCTGTATCCCTTTTGCGTCAGAACCTCTTCCAAGCTCTTGATAATCGGTGGAAAAAAAGTATCTGTTACATCAGGCAATAAGATCCCGATTGTATTGGTTCGATTGGTTTTCAAACTGCTGGCAATGGGATTGATCTGATACTCAAGTTTATCGATTGCTGCGACAATCTTAATCCGATTGCTCTCCGTTACATTCTTTCCGTTTAAGAAACGAGAGATTGTTGATTTTGATACACCCGATTCTCTTTCTACATCCAATATGGTTGACATGGTCATTCCTCCATCATTTTTTTCATAAGCTTAGTATACACCATATTGAGAACGTTCTCATCAATTCTCTAAAAAAATGAGTGAGAACGTTCTCACTTTGCTTCAAAAAAAACAAATGGTAAAAGGATGGTAAGGGAATAAACTTTAGGGAATTGGAACAAATCAATCGTTATTCATTGTTTGCCTTCAAGTTTTCTTCTGTTTTCGGGGATGAAAACATTTTCAACTCGATTACAGTATAAACGCTCCAAATAAATAATGCAAGCATTTTGTGAGAAGGTTCTCACTTATTTGAAAAAAAGCGTCCCAGTTATTTGCTGGGACGCTCCATTTGCTCCTTTGCATGAGCTAGCCGAAAGTTGCCTACCAACTCATTCTTTTCATTTTTCACGCTTACACAATCGACCCGATGAAAGAACATCAATTTGATTGCATCCATAGCAGATTGTCCCACGGTTATGGCATGATCCGTCAATCTAGGCGAGTCGGAATCCATTAATTCTTCCACCGCCGTCAATGTCAAATACGAGACAAAATTCTTCAGTCCAAAAAAAGATTCGACAAAAGGGGTTGCGGGACGAAAAACCAGTTCTTCTCTTCTTCCCTGCTGTTCGATTTTGCCATCCTTGAACAGAATCATCCAGCTGCCCAGTCGAAACGCCTCTTCGATATCATGGGTGACAAAGAGGATGGTTTTTTTTAATTTCTTATGCAGCGCAACAATCTCCTCTTGCAACCCACGCCTCGAAATCTCATCAACGGCACCAAAGGGCTCATCCATTAAAATAATCTCCGGGTCGTTCGCCAAGGCTCGCGCCACACCAACCCGTTGCTTTTGTCCTCCGCTAAGTTCTCTCGGATACCGATCCAAATAGCTTGGATCCAATCCGATCAAATCTATCAATTCTTCCGCCCGCTTCCTCTGATCCGTCTTGGATACGCCCTCCAAGTCCAATACATAGGTGATATTGTCGGCAATGCTCAGGTGTGGAAACAGGCCAATTTGTTGGATCACATAGCCAATTTTTCGGCGCAGTGCAATAGGGTCCCACTCCGAGAGAGGTTTACCGTGTACATGGATCTCCCCTTCCGTCGGTTCAATCAACCCATTGACCATCTTAAGAATCGTCGTTTTCCCACATCCAGAGGGTCCAATTAGGGTGACAAATTCACCCTTCTCAATCCTCAAATTCAAATCTTTCACCACGGGTATCCCAGGCTGATAAGCATGTCCTACTGCATCGAATTGTATAACTTCCATTAAATCAGTCCTTTGTCCTCCAAGAATTTACGTGCCACTTCTTTGGGATCAAGATTTTCTTTCTCAACCAGGTAATTCAATTCAACCATCTCATCATCACTGATCTGACCCGCAAGCTTGTTCAAAACATCCTTCAGTTCCGGATACTTGTCTAGGGTTTCCTGACGAATCAAGGTTGCCGCCTGATAAGACGGGAAGAAATTCTGATCGTCCGCAAGGACTTTCAAATCATACTGCTTCAATAGACCATCTGTTGAGAATGCGTTTACAACATCAATTTCTCCCGATCCAATCGCTTCGTACTTCAGCCCGATATCCAATTCCTTCATCTCTTTGAAGTCGAATCCATAAACAGCTTCCAACCCCGGAAATCCATCTTCTCGCTCGTAGAAATCATACTCCGCTCCAAAGATCAGCATCGGCGACTTGTCCACCAAGTCCGTATAGGTTTCCAATTGAAATTCCGTTGCAATCGTACCCGCTACTGCCAAAGCATACGTGTTGTTGAATCCGTATCGATCTAGCCATACAATATCGAATTCCGACTTGTATTGTTCGGTTACCGCATCATATAGCGCATCCGGATCATTGATTAGCTCTTGTTTCAAAACAAACAACCAACCGGTTCCAGAATACTCGGGATAGATATCAATCTCTCCCGCTAGCATAGCTGGTTGAATATTTGCGGTTCCTCCGCCAATTCCCAATTTTTGTTCCACCGTAATATCTGTATGAGTTTCAATCAATTGAGTCAACATTTCCGCTAAAATATACTGCTCGCTATGGGGCTTAGAAGCAATAACAACCTTCTTTTCCTCCGCTTGGCATCCCGCCAACAACGCAAACATAATGACAAGGACTAATCCCATTAAACCTAACCGTTTCATTCTACACTCCTTTCTCCGTGCCAAAGACACGTCTTCGTATGAGTCGTTCCACAAGACCCAAAATCAAATCAGATCCCATCGCCAACAACGCAACCAATAAACTTCCCACAACTGTCATCTCCGTGAAATTCGTTGTGATTCCCCGCCAGATTGCCACACCCAATCCACCGGCTCCAATAAAAGAGGCAATCCCCGCCAAAGCGATCGTCATAACCACCATAGTTCGAAATCCGGCAATAATCACAGGCAAAGCAATCGGAATTTGCACTTTCAATAACAATTGCCGATCTGTACTGCCCATGCCGATCGCCGCCTCCACAATCTGCGGATCGACTTCTTCAATCCCAACATAGGTATTTCGGATAATCGGTAAAATCCCATAGGCTGTCAATGCAATCAAAGCACTTGTATTCCCAATCCCTGTAAAAGATACAAGAAAACCAAATAAGGCAATGGACGGGATCGTGTACAACACATTGGTCATGGCCAAAACAAGGTTGGCAATCCTCTTCTGTCGGGTGATGTAAATACCCAAGCTAATTCCGATCACGGTGATCCACGCGATCGCGATCAAGGACAATACAATATGCTCTCCCACTAATTTTAAGAAAAAATCCTTCCGGTCGACCAGTAATTGTCCCATTCGCACAATGAATGCCATATCGTCCTCCTCATCTCTTCTCCTTTATTCAATACCCAGTTATTTCTATCTCATCCTACAAACCCGTTGGCAAGATAATCGCATCAACTGGACAGGCGACCATGCATCGGCCACATTCATCACAAAATTCAGAATCAATCCAGTATGGTGCTCCTGCTTGAATTGCTTGAAACGGACATACGCTTTGACAACGCCCACATCCAATGCAGGTTTCTTGAATTTTGCAGCCCGCTTTTCTCACGGTCTCTCCCCCAAATGCAAATCGACAACGTTTCATTTTCACTGCCTTCCCGCTTAAGTCAAAGATCTCGCCTTTCCCTCGAAATACACGGAACACTTCCATAAACTCATGATCATCATCTTGGGGAAACAATTGATCAAAATCTGGATTTTCCGCATAAATCTGATAAATGAGCTCCGAAGAAACAACCTCCACCTCTCCCGTCAATCGGATCTGTACAAAGTCTTGTGTCATCCCCGTAATGGCTACATAAGGCGACTCCCTTAGTTGCCGATAAAAAGGCTTCGACTTGCAGGTCATAAAATATAAGCCGTCTTCCCGAACAAACATGATATCTACAATTCTTGATTGCGGCTTCCCCTCCAAAACCGTAGCAAAACTGACCGATCGCAACTCCCGTAACATTTCTAATGCTCTTTCCAATTTCATTCTCCTTTTTATTTGGACATCCAAGTATCAGCATAAAAAATTACTGGAAATTGGCATACACCCTTTCCAGCAATTTTGCAAAGTGTTTTCGTTCTTCCTCGCTGATCCCTTGATATTCCTGCTCATACATGGCTTCGGAAATTTCAACAAAGATCGGATGCAAGGCTTGACCCTTCCTCGTTAAGTAGACACAATTCGATCGCGCATCCTCAGGATTCTTTCGAACCTCTACATACCCCAATCGTTTCAACTTCCCGATTAACGTCGTAACCGTTGACCGATCCCGATGGATGCGGTCCGCCAATTCCGTCATGGTCAATGGCTCCCTTTCATACAAGGCTATCAAAAGATCGCCATGTGATGGAACCAACCCAACCGCGCCCGCTTTTTCTAACTCGGACTGGATCTTTTCATTCACTTTTTCTCGAATTCGACTCATATAATGAATCGTAGCATCTGTTTTCATGCTCTTATCTTACTTGGATATCAAAGTAATGTCAAGACAGTTTTCCTTCTTTGATCCAGATCAATTCTCTTCTTCTGAGGATTCCAATATGGATCAGTCCAAACAAGACAAACATTCCACCTACCAAAAAGAGCAGATACAGAAAAGGCGACTTCGGAAATACAGCCAAAATATTTCCTGCAATTGGACGGCTCAAATATCCGTAATTACCGCCCGTGATCCAATTCACCGGCAAAACAAGCGCAACATATCCCAAAGACCATTTATACACAGAATGAATGGCATCCTTTGAGATGCGATGTTCACGCACCCATGCCATAAATCCAATCGCCATTAAAAGCCCACCATGTCCAATAAAGTATTGAATGAACATAAAATGCGGAAAACCAAAACCCGATGTGTCTGGCGAAAGCAACGCAACCGTGGCACCGGCAGTTGCCCAATAAAATACAACCTGATAGATCTTATCACTATCCCGCAGCAACATAATAATTGCCAATAAAATCGAAAGCCGACATGGATACAACGGCAATGACTCTCCCCACGAAAATGCTCCAGAAGTTAAATACCAAAAATAAAGCAAAACTTGCTGCAATAACAAAGCGGAAGCAAGAATACGCGCAACTTTCTTTTCACGAGTCTTCAACCACTCTCGTTCCCGATAGATCCAACCAATTCCAATACATACCAAAAAAAGTGCGATCAAATGCTGATTTCCAAACATCTGAAATTGTTTGCCTATATTTTCATTTCCCCAAAATAACATGCTAAGCATAAAAAAATCCCCCTTAATGACCGACCCTCAGTTTATCCAAACGACTCTTCTCTGACAAGTGCAAGTCCTATCATTTAAGATTGATTTAATCTTTGATATACTAAGAAGAAAACGAGGTGACCTATGCTTCATATTCCAACATCCCAAACCATCTTTGATTTTTCAAAAGAGAATTCTCCTGTCGCCACAGTAAAGTCCGGTGATACTGTTATTTTTAACACCTGTGACTGCTATGGGAATGCTGCTCCAGGCTGCGAACTCCCATTGCCAGAGCACGGCGGAAATCCAGCAACCGGTCCATTGTTCATTGAAAGCGCCATGCCGGGCGATACCCTGCAAGTGGAGATACTGGATATTGAGGTTGCTTCCGAAGGCTTGATGCGAAGCGGTCCAGACAAGGGCATTCTCGGGCACCGTTTTGCTGCGGAATTTGTCAAACGAATTCCCATACAAGACAATATGGCCATCTTCGACGATAAGCTTCAATTGCCTATCGATCCCATGATAGGCGTGATCGGTACCGCACCTGCAAATGAAGCCATTCCAGCCGTTACCCCGGATACCCATGGCGGAAATATGGATTGCAAAGAAATCAAAAAAGGAACGACGCTTTTTCTTCCAATCTTCATTGAAGGTGCGCTCCTTGCCATGGGAGATCTACATGCAGTTATGGGGGATGGCGAAATTGTGATCTGCGGTCTCGAAGTTCCTGGCAGTGTCACCGTTCGTGTCACCGTATTGAAGAATCGCACCATTACTCAACCCATGCTGCAAAGCGCGACGCAATGGATGAATATTGTTTCCGCCCTTACCCTTGACGAAGCTGCACAACTTGCTACGGAGCATATGCATGAATTTTTAATGGATCACACCGAACTAAATGCCGAGAATGCAGGAATGCTGTTGAGTCTTGTCGGAGATCTCCGCATCTGCCAAATTGTGGATCCGCAGATGACGGTTCGCATGGAGTTCCCCTTATCCGTTATGAAAACCTATGGATTTACCCCTTGGCAATGTTAATTTCTCGTTAAGTGGATCGAATTATTCAAAATCCCTGATATAATGGAATCCACCTTGCCAATAAAGGAGAAAACCATGAAATTAAAAGTAGCATTTGTTTGTGTACACAATTCTTGCCGGTCTCAAATGGCTGAAGGATGGGCCAAGCAATTGGGAAGTGAATATTTTGAAGTCTATTCAGCAGGCACGGAAAACTACCCGGAAGTAAAACCCCTTGCCGTTGCCGTAATGGAAGAAGCAGGTGTCTCTATGAAAGATCATCGTCCCAAATTGCTTTCTGAAATTCCAGCAGAACTGGATATCTTGATCACCATGGGCTGTAATGTGACCTGTCCTTTTGTACCCAACCAATTAATGGAAGATTGGGGACTTGATGATCCGTCAGGCGGGCCCATCGAAGGATTCCGAGAAACCAGAGATATCATCAAGGAAAAAGTACTGGATTTGATTGCACGCGCCAAGTCCGAAACCTTATTTCAGTAAGACAAAGGAGCAAACCCTCGGGTTCGCTCCTTCTCCATTTCTATGCTAATTTTGTACCCTCTTCCTCAAAAAGCAAAAGATATGTGTCCACTAAATCCTTAGAAAATGCCTTTCCGCTCTCTTTTTTGATGATTCCCACAGCTTCTTCATGACTCATCGCTTTCCGGTACGGACGATCCGAGGTCAGGGCATCATATACATCACAGATCGAAATGATCGTCGCTGGTATGGGAATCTCCTCCCCTTTCAAGCCTCTTGGGTATCCCAATCCGTCATACCGTTCATGATGGCAGTACACAGCAACCCGAATCACATCAAAAACCTTTGATTGTCCCAACAAATCAAACCCCTTTTCAGGATGGGTTTTAATGATTTCATATTCCTCTTTCGACAACCTGTCCGATTTGTTTAAAATCTGAGTCGGAATCGAAATTTTGCCCACGTCATGAAGCAGTCCGGCACTCTCTATAAGATCCGGATGCTCATAATCAATCATCACGGCCAATTGTCTGGCTTGGGTCGCCACTCTTTCGGAATGTCCCTTGGTATAATGATCATTGATGTCGACCGCCTTGACCATCAATCGAATCATTTCCACTTGGTCCTGATGCACCTGCGTTCGATAGTCTGCCAATCCGGTCGACATTTGATTAAAGGTGTGAACCAGTTCATCCATCTCTTCAATCTGTAACAGCTCCATTTGCTCTCCAAAAACACCGGTCTGCACGCGATGCAAGACTTCGCGCATATCACTTAGCTTAGCAACAAACTTCTTGAGTGCGCGGAAAACCAAAATAATGATCAGGATCAGTCCAAGCAACATAAGAATCAGCACACCCATCTGTCCCACATAAAGAAATGCGTACAGATAATCCAGCTCATATTCTAGGCGCAAAAAAATGGAAGGAAACTTTGCTAAGCGATTCAACGGGACACTGAATTGAACCGTGTTGTGAAAGAAACTCGGATACTGAATGGACCTCTCATCACCTTCAAGCTTTATCGATTGAACCAATTCCAAATTCATGGACTTGTGCAGCTTCTCCCAAAACGCCTCATCCAGTTTTCGGCCAACCACATAAAACCCTCGGTTAATCAAACGATCATTGTCGGACAAGTAGGTTCCGTTGATCATATACAATTCCCCGTCCACTTCAATAACTCCTTCTTGAAAATCACGCGCTAATGCATTTTGATCGGTTTGGCTGCGCAAACTTTTCAACCCACTCACTGGCACGCCGAAGGCAGATTCAAAGCCTGTCAAATTGTCTTTTATGTAAACGAGATCAATATCATATCTGGTTTCTTCAAGTATGTTTTGTGAGGCATTCTCTTGAATCCACTCAAGGTCTTCCTTATCGATATGATCAAGGAGTTCTGTCCACTGACCATGGATCCTGGCATAGTTCTCCAAGGTATCTTGATACTGATTAATAAATTCTTCCAGATTGTTGATTCTGGCGCTTACAAACCGGTCCACGTAGTTATGCAGTTGAATATGAAAAATCCCCAAAACAATCAAAAAGGACAATACCGCCACACCCATTACCTTGGGAATAATAAACGCACTGACAGTCGATCGCAATGATTTTGTTTTCCTTCGCTCCATGGTCCCTCCCATAATAAAATCCCCTGTCTTTGACAGAGGATTCCTTTTCATTCTTGATTTCTCTTCCTAGCTTATAGGAAGTTCCATGTATTTTCAAACTTTCTATCTACTTTCTTTTTAAAAAATTTCCCTACCTATTATTTTCCATATTGATATTCTCCCAAAGCAGTTGAATCGTCCTCCTCCATCCCTAAGGACTCCTCAATTAGAATCGAAAATGCCTCTACCAACTCTTCCGTAAATGCCTTACCACTCTCATTGCAGATAATTTGCATTGCGTTACCGTGACTCATTGCCTTTCGATACGGTCGATCGGTTACCAAAGCATCGTAAACATCACAAATCGAAATCAACATCGCTTCAATGGGAATATCCTCGCCTTTGAGTCCCATGGGATATCCGCGCCCATCAACTCGTTCGTGATGAAAGCGCACCGCTCTGCGAATATCGCTGAAAACTTCAGACTGCACCAATAGTTCATAGCCCAACTCAGAATGGTTTTTAATCACATCAAATTCCCCATCGGTTAGCCGACCCGGCTTATTTAACATATGCGATGGGACCGAGATCTTGCCGACATCATGCAAGAGTCCCGCGATTTCAATTTTTTTTGGATCCTGATACCCAATTAAAACCGCCAATTCCTTAGCTCGTTTCGCTACACGTTCGGAATGGCCCTTGGTGTAATGATCATTGATGTCAACGGCTTTGACCAATAACCCGATCATGTCTACCTTGTCTTTATGTACCTTATGACGATAGGCCTTCAAACTGTCAGAAAGCAGATCCATCGAACTCATCAGCGAATCAAGTTCACTCACTCCAACCGAATCGAAATGCATCCCATACTGCCCCTTCGCCATTAGTTTCACTTTTCCTTCAAAAGACTTTAATTTCATGATGTATGGTTCGCCTTTTCGAATAATTTCAGTGGCTAAAGTCAAGGCGAAATAGAAAATAAAGACCATCAAAGCAATCTCGCCCCAATAATAGAACTCCTTGATAAATTCCAAGTCATACGTGAATCGCAAATACATAGTCTGTTCCACATTTTCTCTCGTAATCGGAACACTGAAACCAATTTGTGTACCAAAAAATTTTGGATATTGAATTTGCTGCACCTCTTGCTGCAGCTCAATCCCTCGAATCATCTCAGTATTCATCATTGATCGCATAGCAGACAAAAAGGAATTATCAATTTTTCGACCAACAAAATAGAATCCTCGATTTTCGATTTTATCACTCAGAGAAAGATAACTCCCATTCACCAAATAGGACTCTCCATTGATCAAGTAAATGTCCTCTTCAAAATCCCGCAATCCCTTAAAGTAGATCGAATTGCTCAACAGCTCTTCTTTTCCATCCTCATCAATGCCAGCCACTTCTTCATACCCGGTCTTTTCATCCCTTATATAAACAAAATCGACTTCATACAAAGGATCCTCCAACAAATACTGGCTGGCATTCGCCTTGATCCAAGCCTCATCATCCGACTCTATTTTTTTAATCAAGTCATCCCAATGGCTATGTATCTGCGCATAACTCTTCAAATTCTGTTGGTTGTTTTGAATGAACTCTTCAAAATTCTCCGTTCGAGTTTCAATAAATCGATTAACATAGTGATTCACCTCAAATTGATAGACGATCACCATCATTGCAATCGCAAAAAAAACCAATAAAAACGCTCTTTTTACAATAAAACTATGCACCAGCGATTTCACCGTACGTTTTTCCTTCATCCTACTCCTCCCCTTTGAACTCGCTTACCCATTGTTGCTGGTTGCGTTATTCTTGCAAACTTTTCCATACTGATGATGCCCTCCAATTTAATTGATCATACATAAAAAAACTCCTGTCTTAAAAAGACAAGAGTTTTTTACCATCTATATTTTACCATCTACATTTTACTACACTATTGAGAGTTTTTACAAGAAAAACGCCTATTCTGACAGAATAAACAGTTTTTCAAGTGTAACGTGCAGTTCCCGGGCAATCTTCATCGCCAGAATCAAGGAAGGATTATATCGTTCCTGCTCCAACGCCACAATCGTCTGGCGGGTGCACCCAACCCGTTCAGCCAGTTGCGCTTGCGTCAAATTTGTCTGTCCTCGTCGAATTTGCCGAATCTGATTCTTCAGTTTTTCTGCCATTACAGTCCACCTTTCCGATAAAAAAACACCGAAAACGCCGTCACAGATATGTTGGCAACGCAGATCAAGCTATAGGCCAAAAACCACAACCAGGCAACGGGAACAAATCCACTCGTTTCATTTTTCGTATATAAGGTAATCGCAAAAAGAAACACGTAGACCAGAGTTACAATAAACCCTGCTGATACGGCGCGTTTTTCGATAGAATCGTCCCGTTCATCTTTGGTGATTTCCCCTTTCTTCTTTCGATAGACAATATTCAATACGATGTCGCCTCCAAATCCCGCAAGGAACAAGGCTGCAACCATAATCGTTTTTCTCGTATTATCTCCCCAAGTTGCCAGGGTATCTCCCGACAAGAAAATCGCAAGGAAGAACACAAAGACGAGGGACCATAAAATCATCCGAATAAAAGCCTGTTTCATCTGTTTACTCATCATCTTCACCTCATCTATAGTGTATTCTCCTTTTGACAAAATGTCAAATTCATCTTACATTTTAAGAAACAGAAAAACGATGCTTTCGCATCGTCTCTCCTCTATGATACAAATTTTGCAACCAGCTCTACGCACTCAGCAGCGTCTTCGCTATAGCCGTCTGCACCGTGATCTTCCGCCCACTTGCTCGTAATCGGCGCTCCACCATAAACCAATTTTATTTTCCCTCTCATCCCAACTTCTTGCAGATAGGATTCGATCACTGGCATTTCGGTCATCGTAGTCGTAAGAAGAGCTGACAATCCAACAACATCCGGATTATGTTCTTGAATCGCGTTCGCAATCACTTCCTTGCTCACATCAGTGCCCAAATCAATTACATCATAACCTGCGCCTTCCAACATAATACAGCACAAATTCTTGCCAATATCATGAATATCCCCTTGAACTGTAGCAAAGATCACCTTACCCTTTGCTTGATTTTCTCCCTCTTTCAACAAGGGCTTTAATCGTTCCAATGCCATTTGCATGCCCATCGCTGATACCAATACTTCCGGCACAAATATTTCTCCAGCCCGAAACCGTTTCCCTATTCCATTCATTCCAACAACCAATCCCTCATTGATGATTTGATTGGCTGTCAACCCCGCCTCCAATGCTTCTTCCACCGTCGATTTCACCAATTCCGGATTATTCATCGACAATACTTCAATCACTTTATTTATCATAGTTTCCTCCCTGCTAAAAATCCACTTTCCCAATCAACTCAAGTATTTCCTTGACTTCATTTGCAATCCAAACCACATCTTCTTCCGATATTTCCCGTCCAAATGAAAACCGCACACTTCCCTTAATATACGCACGATCCACATTGCCAGCCTCTAAAACATAAGATGGTTCAACCGATGATGAATTGCAAGCCGCCCCCAAAGAGGCCAAAACTCCTCTCAGCATCAAATGCATCAACAAACTCTCGCTTTCAACCTCTCGAAATCCGATATTGACAATATGTGATAATTGATAAGTCGGGTGTTCATGAACTTGAAAATCAAGATGATGATGCTTCAATTGTTCCATAAACTTTTTGCGTAAAACCTTGCCATGGCTTTCACGGTCCGCTCGCTCACTTTGAAGGATCTTCGATGCCTCTCCAAGTCCGATCAGATTCGGCACCGATTCCGTACCGCCACGATAGCCCCGTTCCTGATCACCTCCGGTGATCCAAGAAACAATTGGCGTATCCTTCTTTAGATACAATGCACCGGAACCCTTTGGCCCATAAATTTTGTGTCCCGATATACTCAATGCATCAACACCCAACTCCCTGACAGATATCTTGCATGAGGTTATGGCTTGCACGGCATCCGTATGAAAATAAACCTCTTTCGATCTCGCGATCGACGCCAATTCTTGAATGGGCTGGATCGTTCCCGTTTCATTATTGGCCATCATAACAGAAGCCAAAATCGTATCCGGGCGAATCGCCCTTCTAAAATCATCCACCGATACGCGAAAGGTGTGATCAACCGGCAAATAGGTGACTTCAAATCCCTGGCTTTCAAGAAATTTAAAACTCGATAAGACGGCATGATGCTCGATTTGAGAGGTGATCAAATGCTTTCCTTTCACTTTCAACGCATACGCCATTCCCTTAATCGCCAGATTGTCCGCTTCAGTGCCACCGCTGGTAAAGATAATTTCATTGGGATCTGCATCCAATAGCGTCGCAACCTGTGAGCGTGCTTTTTCAATCTCTTTTCTTATTTTCTGCGCTTGAGAATAAAGGGCCGACGGATTAAAATATTGTTCTTGGAAATAAGGCTTCATTGCCTCAAAAACACGAGTATCTAAAGGGGTTGTCGCGGCGTGATCCGTATAAATCATGACGCTTCCCCCCCTCTTTCCAAATATTCAACTATTGAAGACAATAATTGTTTCTCTTGAAAATGCGAGATAAACGGCTTTCCGCTCACCAACATGCAAGGGGCTGTTTCATATAACGGCATCATTTGAATCAGCACATCAAGCCCATCCATATATACCGTTGGCGACTCCCACACATTTTGGATTTTCACTTCGATCGCAATCTCTTTTTCACGACACTCGTCTTCAATCATTGAGGCTGCGCGCAACATTGTCATCCCGCACAACCCTCCAATCAACAATACTTTCTTCATCGGAGTTCCCCCTACTTTAGCTTTTCAATATCCAAAGGATATTGGCCATATTCTCTTGCCAATTCGCACAATAAAATCAAATTTTCAATCGGAACATCCGGCTGAACCACATTCGCCGGCGACAAGATATATCCACCGCCAGGTGCGAGATCACGAATTCGTTCCTTCACCTCTTGTTCGACCATTTCCGGCGGACCCGCCAATCGTTCCTGCAAATCAATTCCACCGAAGAAAACAATATCTTTGCCAAAATCCCGTTTCAGTTTTCCTGTATCCATTTCTTTTGCCAACGGCTGAATTGGATTAAGCACTTCAATTCCAGATTCAATCATATATGGGATCAGCTTTCGCACGGAGCCGCAGCAATGCTGATAGATCTTTGCTTGCGGCGCTTTGCTCTTAATAAATGCATTTAATTCTTTTCGATACGGCATCATAAACTCTTTATAGGCATCTGGAGACATAAATGGAGCATTTTGATGTGCCAAGTCATCTTGTGTCTCAACAATCTGCACATAGGGTCCGACCGTGCTTAGCAAGACATCATAGTACGCGAGCAAGACCTCCAGTATTTTTTCCATCATCTTATGAACAAATGGTTTATTTAAAATCATATCCATAGCGAATTGATCAAATCCACGCAATTGAATCCCCAGGTCCCAAAATCCACGAGAAGGAGAACGCGTTGAAATCGCAAAATCTGTTTCCTTGTACCAATAGTCAATGTCTGCCTTTAAATCCCGGTCCCGATTCCCTTCATAAGGCTTCGGCCATGCATAGGTGTCTAAATCCTCAAGAGTGGCATATTGCAATGGATGACTCATCCATTCATTGAATTTGCCGACTCGAATGACTTTTACGCCCCATTCATTGATTCTTCCACCGTCTTCCGTTGTGGCTGCCTTGTAGTCTTGATTTGATTTCAAAAATACATGCCGAAAATCGCCACCCAATTTATCAAATACCCTTGGATCATAGATATTATCTCCATGCCCACTGCGAAACGGTTCAACGTCCCCTTCAATCTGAAAGTACTCTTTCAACTGAAAATATACCGCGTCATTCACACTGGCTCCACTCGAACCAATACAGATTGGAACACGATCCGGCTCTTCAAAATTCAAGGTTGCTGCGACACGTTCTCTGGGTGTCATTACTTTTTTCATTTCTCCACCTACTCTTTCATATAATCCCGCAATACCGTTAAAATCTCATCTGCTGTTGTTGCCGCTTTCATTTTCTGAAGCGCTTCCTCTTCGGAAAAACATTGCATCAACCGCTGCAATGATTCCGGTTGATCAGACTGATCTGCATTCGCTAGAAGAAATATCACTTCAACATCCAATTCTTCTGTAGCATCCCCCATACTTCGAAAAATCACGGGTTTAGAGAGCGTCATGACACCAATTGTGGATTTAATCACGTGATTCGCATTCGCATGCGGTATGGCAACCTTCACGCCTTCCGTGGGAAGCCCGGTTGGATATAGTGTTTCCCTTTCAATAACGGCGTCGATATACGCCTCTTTTATAAATCCGTTTTCCACCATTTGGTTTCCAAGGATCTGAATTGCTTCCCGTTGATCCTTTGCATCAATCCCGAGCAGCACATTCTGATTATCAAGAATAAACATACTTTCTCCTTTCACCCGTCTTGTAAAGCCTAGCCCGACTCATCGGGCTAGGTTCAACAACTCCTAAAAGATGCTAAAAATCTTATGAACCAAGAATCCTAAAATATCGCCACCCATGTCAAAACTGGAGCTCGCCGCTTCGCCAAGTCCTAATGATGCCATTGTGCCGGTATGTACATCGCCCATTGCTGTTGCGATATAGAATATCGGAACCATCCAAAGCATGGTTGTGAGTACAATACGGAATACATTGCCTTTGCAATATGGTGCAATCGCTCCACACCAGTAAGGAATAATTGCCAAACTAGCAATCGGAATAACGCCATTGCCCGGTAATAAAACGCCCATAATAACAGCGATTGGATAAAGCAAAACTGCTGATGCCATAACAGATGGATGTCCCAACAAAGCCGCACAGTCAACCGCTACATAGACTTCCTTGTCCTCAAACTTTTCCTGAATAAATTCTGTAGCAGAGTTCGCTATTGGAATCACACCCTCGCAAAGAACGGAAACCGTCTTTGGCAAGAACACCATCATCACGCCAACTTGAACACCCAGATTTAATACAGCCGCATAGCCATAGCCTGCAAGCAAACCAATAAACGCGCCTATTACAACACCCATAACACCTAGTTCGCCAAAAATCCCCATGCGCTTTCGAATATTTTCCGGGGATCCATTAATATTTCGAATTCCAGGAATTTTTTCAATCAACGCGTTGACTGGTTGTGCGAAAATTCCCGCTAAACTGACCGCACATGGGACTGCAATACCTGGCATCCCATTAAATTCTTGATATCGTTTCGCTGTATAATCCGCAATAAAACTTCCCAATGTCAAGTATAGAATTGCTGCAACAACGCCTAACGTCACATTGCCTGTTGTATACCAAACAAAGCCGCCAACAACCTGTCCATGCCAATAACTCCAGATATCTGTCCACATGGTCTTCACGACACCAAGCGTGACCAAAATAACATTCACAACAATAACACCGACAATAACAAAGGCTAATCCTGGCCATGAAAACGCAATTCCTGCGGACCCCCAACCAACATCCGTCAATGTCAAGGTTGTATCAAAACGTGCTGCAAAGGCTTGAATAGCCGGTGTCAAGCTTGCTGTTACCGCATTGACAACAACAAACAGACCCGCTAAACCAATCCCTGCATATAGGCCCCCGCGTATACTTTTAGAAAAACCGGCTTGAAAAATCAGACCGAGTAAAAACATAACAATAGCGACAAGTACGGGTCCACCCAAACTTCCTAATATTGATGCAATCATAATAATCCTCCGTTTATTTGATTTATGACTCAATAATTGCTAGAATTATTAAGTCATTCGTAAAGTCTCTTTGCGATTTGATTAAGTAGCATCACAAGCTGTTTCGACGCCTCTTGTGATGCTATTTTTATTCTTGGCAAATATCTTTCATCTTCTGCATAATTTCATCAGACAAGGCACGTTTTTTCTTTTTCGTTCCAATTAAATACGCCATCCCCTGTACACCAGGTGCCTCGAAATTCGCATCAATCTGTGTCATCCAAACCACAACCATGTTTTCTCTGCCACGATAGGGCGTAATATCCCCAATCATTGCATGCTTAACCTCTACATCTTCCATTCCCGCATCACGCAAATGTTCCATAATCGTCATTTTTGCATTCATCGAAGTATTGATTCCCGCTCCGCAAACACATAAAATTAGTTTTCTTTCTGCCATTTTGTCACCTCCCCTCAATTTTGGCCCACTGCAGCCTGACAATATTGAAACGAACCCTGAATTTCTTCCTTTGTAAGTTGATACGGTTCGCCCAAAAACTTTGCAATCCACGCTGTATGCGCTGTTACTTCTATAGTTACTGAAACATCCAATGCCATATTTAGATCAGTCCCCGCACAGATCGGTCCGTGCGCTGCTAAATTACACGCCCATCCTGACCCTAGTGTATCGGCAATTTCGTCATAAAACGCTTGATCATAAGGGCCCACATGAACAGTCTGTACGACTGGCACCTCACCCCCGACTATGTTTCCCTGGGTTGTTGTAATCACCGGGATTGGCTTTTTCACTGTCGCGTATGCTGTTGCATACCGTGAATGTGTATGAATCAATGCATTCACATCGGGCCGCTTTTTAAAAATAGTCAAAAACATATCGGTTGCAACGGATATTCTCCGATCTCCGGCAAGAAGATTCTTCTCCTGATCAATGATCAACACATCCTGCCAAGTCATGTCTTCATAGGACATGCCGCTGGCAGTGATTGCAATCAGACCCGACTCAGGATCCCTTGCGCAAACCGTTCCCCCTGCTTGCGCAATCAATCCATACGCCTTCATTTGATGTCCAATTTCTAGTACTTCTTCACGTAAATTCTGTAACATGTTTCCTCCTTCTTGGTACCATCTCGTTATGTTTGCAATGCCTCTCGGATAAGGGCAAACATTTCGTCATTAGATCGCGATGCTCGAATTCTTCTCATTCGGTCTTCATTTTGAAAAATCGTGCGATTCACTAGATACGGCAAAGGACTTTCCGGATCCGTTAATGCCATCACGACAACGACGTCCACATCAATCGCATCCCAGAAAATGGGTTGCTTTGTACTCAGAATGCCCATACCGTCTTGAATCACTTCTTGAGAAGATACGGTATGAATAATCGCAATCCCCTTCTCCTGCGCGTCCAACAAACAGGTCAAGCCCATTGCCTCGCGTTCATAAACATCTTGCCTATATCGATCTGTCACCACTCCCTGCTCCACCATTTGTCGACATAAGAAGTCAATACATGCTTCTTTTGTTGAAACCGGATGTCGATTGAAAATCAAATGCCGATCAATCGGATGATTTTCTTTTTCTCCATAATACTTGCGATACAAGTAGCGAATTCTTTCTACAGCTTTTCCTGACACCACTTGTTCGATACTGATAAATGGAATTTGTTCCTTCTTGGGGTTGATCGTCCCAACAACACACAAAATAGTATAAGTTTGTGAAAGTCGCTGGATTTGTTCATCCAAGCTCACCTCTGAGAAGACCCCAATTTCTTTGATCTCGATTGGCAGATCATACAACGAACGATCCAACAATTCCTTCAGATATACGCTAGCGCCTTGCCCTGTCATACAAGTTGTCAAAATCAATGGTTTTTTCAAAGACGGTTTCGCCCGTTTGTCCTCTCGCTGCAAATGATTTCGATCTGCCGATATCAAATACCGATAAATGTCACTTAAACTCATCTCAGCCATTCGACACATGCGGACCGCTTCCATCAACATCAAGACATCAAACCGTGCAATGGTTTTCACCTTGATCCCTGTACTCTCTTCAATCAATGACCCAAACGCATTTAAAGAACCCATGTCAACGAAAAGCAAAACACCTTTCCCCTCATCCATCTCCCTAACTCGTTCTGTCGCAATTGGCAATACTTCGCTCGGCTGATCTTCCATCTTCATGGCAACATTTGCAATATTGGCTTCACCCATTAGGGTTTCAGCCAATCGAATCATCGGAAGACCGTATTCTCCATGATTGAGAACCAAGATCCCAATCCTTCCCGTATCTTTTTCCTTCTCGATATAGCCCAACAAATACATGGCAATAAAGGCCGCTTCGTCTTTTGGGAATTCTACCCCCGTTCGTGAGGTGATATAATTTGTCATTCGAAGTGCGATTTGGAAAACGTCGGGGTGCTTTGTTTCAATGGTGCGAAGCTTGGGATTTTCAATTGCTTTCCCCGCTTTGACACGTTCAATCGTTTCATTAATATGCACCGCCAAAGAATAAAACAATTGCATATCGTATTGATGGATAATCGGCGTGGCTATTTCCAATGCACGCTCAACCGTTGACGCCAATTGTGTTCCAATGATTTTTATAATATTTTGCTTATCAATCGGAAAAGTTTTATTGACCTTTTTCTGAATAAATCCTTCAATTCTCTCTCCGATATATTGCTGTGTCTCTTCATTTGATCGTCCCGATTCGATGCTCTCTTGGAAGAGGTGTTCCGTTAATTTATATAAGGTTTCCTCGTCCTTTAAATTAAAGAGCGAGGCATCCAGGCGCCCATCCTTTGGAATCGTGAGTCCTTGATAATGCACAATTCGGTTTGCTTCTTTGTAGAATTTGTCTTTGTCCATCAAATTTCTTTGAATCTGATGATCCAGCAAATTAAATGTAATCCTGATTTCTTTTTTGTTTTCAATCATCGATTCCAAATATGCCTTCGCGATGCAAACTTGGATTTCGTTAAACAGTTTACCAACATTCCCCTTCGGCATATGCAACAAAAAAGCCAATGCGCTGTCGTGATCCAACCAAATATCCTTTTGCAGTTGTTTCGCTTGTATAAGCAAATAGCGTTCAATTAATTCCAATCGCTCCGATGCCGGCCTCTGCTTCAAAGGTGGGATGTGAACCATCATGGGAAATCGTCTCAAAAAGGTGTCTAACAGACATTCCGTTGGTTCTTCCGTTGTTGCTGCGACAATAAATACATTAATTTCTCGTTCGCGATCACTCTCGCCCAATCGCCGATAAACACCTTCATCAATGATTTTAAATAGAATCTCTTGTCCCTCCGGTGGCATTCGATGCACTTCATCTAAAAACAAAATGCTATCTCTCGCCTTTTCCACTAATCCCAGGCGATCATCGGTAGCACCTGTATAGGCTCCTTTTTTTACGCCAAACAACATGGATAAGATTAATTGTGAGTTCTCCGCATAGTCCGCGCAATTGAAATGCACGAATTCACTATTTAAAGGGAACCTTCCCTTCATCCGCCCAAACTCATACATTTTTCTTGCAAGCATCGTCTTCCCGACACCGCTCTCGCCGGTAATCAAGGTGTTTAATCCCTTTGGCGGATACATCACAGCCGCTTCAAGAGATTGAATCACGGTTTTAAAACTGCCGAGACTCCCTACAATGTCCGAATAAACGCTTTCCGATTCCGGTTTATTCACAATCACTTTTTTCATGTTTTGCGGTCCTGAATTTCTTGATTTTGATTCCGATATGCTAGCTAGAATCTGCTTCATCATATAGGGAGAAATCGAAAAACCCTTTTTGCCAAGCTCTCGTATCAGCTCTCGATTGGAAATATCACTTTCCCCTTGCAATATATCCGCAATTTCCTCGGCCACATACTGCTTAAATCGAGTCCGTGATTCTTCAATCCCATATCGCTTCCTCGCTTTTGTAATACTGGTCCGATCACAAGCGAGAAGTTCCGCCAATTGTTGATCTTGATACGGCTCTTTCCGATCTTCCTTTTGAATTTCTTGCAAAATCATCTCAACTAGTTCCATCTTCTTCTCCCACTCCTTTTTATTGCAATTTTCATGCCAATCACATTGTTTTGAATTTTCGCGCGCAATTCAGGGAATATTTCCATTTTATCCATTGATATTC
>JABXKS010000126.1 GCA_013619125.1 Clostridiales bacterium | reverse complement strand
CAGATATTTCTGAATGTTATAAGAATACAAAATCATCAAACCTTACATACTAATATAATGGAAGTTTTTCACACTAAAGTATTGAGGAGTATGATCATGAATATACCATCACGTAATCTAAGAATAAAGCGACCCCGTTTATTGATGGGTTGGATTGCCGTTGCTCTCGTAACGCTCATTGCGTCATTATGGGCATATTGGGGTGGCATTGAGAATTTCCATGAAGGTTGGTATTATAAGAGCTTTTTGGACAATATATTATTGATGCTTGTACAGTACTGGCTATTTGCGTTGGTATTTATGTTTATAGGTCTGATAGGAATTTTCTTTCCCAAGATAATTCTTTTTCTTTGTGTAGCACTTGGTATTGCTGCCAGTATGTTTTTTACAGATGCACATTTTAGTCTAATTTGGTTGATGATGATTATTCCCTTTGCTGGCATAGGAATACTATTTTTTTTCGGACGGCCAAAGCCACGATGGTTGGCCATAACCTTGACAATAGGATTACCTGTCATGATCTTACTGGTGTCAACTATCATCGGCGGCATCAGGGTTTCAAAGCGGCTGGATGACGGTGATTATGGCGCTCGCGACGTCATTAGAAATAATGGCATTGCATTGACTTGGGCGCCTCGAGGGCCAGGCTGGCCCGATGATGGGATGTCATATTATGAAGCAAAAGATATATGTCAAAGATTAAGCGAAGATGGTACCGTTTTGCTTGATAAGCCGGTTTACATTTGGCGATTACCTACAGTTGAAGAAGCTATTGCTAGCCAAATGATTCACGGTGAAAACGCGAATGGTTCATGGGATGAATCAGTACAGCAAGCAACTTACAATAAGACTCCTGACAAAGAGACACCTCTATGGGATGTACACTCAAAAGTTATTTATTATTGGACGGATACCAAAGTAAATGATAAACAGGCTTATATCATTGTATACAATGGTGACGTGTATCCTCGGTCTATCGACAGCCATTATGGCTATCTTTCTTTTCGTGCTGTAAAGGAGTAGCTTTTGATGAAGCCTGTATAAAAATAAGAAATGGAAGTATAGACATGAGTAAATATGTTCATAGTTTTAAGACCATAGATAATTATAGTATTTCAAGTTTGGGTGGAAAAGGTGCCAACTTAATAGAATTATTTCAAATTGAAGAAATAAACGTACCAGACGGTTTTTGTATTACTGTTGAAAACGCAACTAAATTGATTAAAGATGGTCAAAAAATTAGATTAAATGGGACGAAAGGTTATATTGAGATTCTATCTGATTAAATGAAGAAGGTACCTATGAACATATCTCTAGTAACATCACTTAGTATAATAACTACTATATGTATTGAGTTTCCGTTATAGTAATTTTATTAATCTTTCTAATTCGTCAGATAGTACTTTGGCTACTATTTAATTATGAGTAGTGAGCAATACTCCACATGTGTGGAAGCTCACTACTCATAATGCAATCCAAATAAAAAATATTACGATACAACCAATCGGCTTCACTCCTCTACTGGTGGCGGTAGTAGAACAAAATTACCCACATGTTTTTTCTCAAGGAATTCTTTTTGAACATCAGCAATCTGTTCCAACGGAAATATCTTTGAGACTAGTGGTTTTATTTCCCCACGTTCAATGTATGAAATAAGATTTGGGAAAACGGGCTCATCCCATGCCGTGCATCCAATCAGTGTCAAATCCTTTAAATAAAAGGAGCGCATGTCGAATGTCACAAGTGGTCCACCTATCGCCCCTGAAGATACGTATCTTCCATCTCTCTTTAGTAACTTTAACAGGTCTCCAAAAGCGGCCCCTGCGACGTTATCAATAACAACATCGAAAAATTCTTCTCCAAGTTTAGCAATGAGATCCTCACCTCGATTGATTACGTGATCTGCTCCAATCGATCGAACCTGTTCAACCTTAGCTTTTGACGCAATTGCAGTCACAATTGCACCCCTTCGCTTTGCAAGTTGTACCAAAGCTGAACCTACACCCCCTGATGCTCCGGTGACTAGAATATTTTCACCTTTGCTCAACCTTCCACGATGCACCATATTTTCAGCGGTTCCATAAGAGCAAGGGATTGTACCAAGCTCGGCATCGCTCCAATTACACTTCACAACAAACACCTCCGAAGCAGGAACTTTGACGTATTGTGCGAATGCTCCATCAAAATCAGATCCCATCCAGATATTTTCCTTAGATTGAAAATCAACTTTTCTCATACATGATCGCACAAGAACGCGAGCGCCAATCGAGCTTACATCTCCATCTGCAGCAACAGCGGCAATACGTCCACAACAATCTGTGCCTTGAATAAAAGGGAACGGCGTTGTCTCATTCCACCCGCCGTCTGCATTTATTGTAGCCTGTTTTTGCTCGGTACTGGTTGCCTCTTCTGTACCTGATGTAACGGATGATGAATACCAACCAATACGCGTATTGATCTCGGTGTTGTTGACGCCTGCAGCTAGTACTTGTAAAAGAACTTCGCCTGACACAAGTGTTGGAATCCTTACCTCTCGGCATTCAAGTTTATCGTATCCACCATTCCCAGCAGTAACAACAGCCTTCATGGTTAACTTGCCAGGCAATGGTTCAAATCGATCTTTCTTTGGTGTCGTATCCCACTTTATTCCCATAAGAATCTCACTCCTATTCAACCTTTTACTAACAGTTGCCCATTAATTCAACGTTCAAACTTTCCATCAAATATTTGAAATCTCCAAACATCAGCGATAAAGCCGTCTAAAGGTGTGAATTCAAAAAAACAAAAAAACCATCGGGTACCAACCTCGAATAAAATAGAGTTGACGAAAAAACATCAACCCTAGGAGGAAATACCAAATGACTCATATTAATATTGCTCTAGATTCCGATATCTTGCACGGACTTTAACCATCTAACGGCAAAGATGAAGCTTTTTCAAAACGTTTAGAATGCATTCTTAATCAAGTTTTGAATGCCCCGGTGGCTGAAGTTATTCATCCTTTGTTGCGAAATCATTGCTCCACTTCGCATACCCAGATATAGCGCCAAAAAGCACTGTTTGTATTTTTTCCTATTTTACAGTGATCTATTATTTTGAGATTTTCCTCTACGAGTTCCTCTCTTATATCCTCTGACGAAACCAATACAATTTTATTAGATATTCTTTTAGCATTCCTAATGATTTTTAATTGATTTTCATCATTTTTGAAGCTGAAATTGCCATAAGGAAGATCTACAATGGAAGCATCAAAATTATCATCTATATCCTGAATATCTCCCGTAATAACCTTAACGTCATAATTAAAGTGTCTCAAGTTTTCTCGTGCACTCTCAGCAACTTTACTATTTATTTCCCACCCTGTAATGTCATATCCTGCCCAAACACTTTCTAATAATACCGTTCCAACACCACAGCATGGATCTATTAATCGTTTGGATGTATCGCCATTTCCAGCAATATTAATAAGAGCCTTTGCTATATTAAGACTCAAAGAACTAGAATACGCATTCGGTTTCTTATTGTGCGATTTCCACTGAAGACTTCTCTCTACTAATTTCCCAAAGTACCAGTTTTCCTTATAAAAAGTAAGTCCAAATAGATTTTTAGGTGCCGAATAACATGGATATCCCCCGATCATAAGACCTACTGCTTTGCAATACTCTCGTCTGTTCTTGAGAAGCAGTTCATTTTTTTCCAATTCCAGATATTTAACCATGAAATCTGGTGCTTCTATCTTTGCTTTCGTTACCAACTCTACAATTTCCAATAACGTGGCAGCCTTGTATATAATCTCCAACCTA
>JABXKS010000125.1 GCA_013619125.1 Clostridiales bacterium | reverse complement strand
GTCGGCAGCGTCAGATGTGTATAAGAGACAGATGTAAAATAGGATTGATACTTGTTAAGAACTTAACAGAGAAAGAGAAAAGAGGGGGAAAAACACATGAATTTAGACACCCTGATGTATTATCGACAGATTATCGAGAATAAAAGCATATCAAAAGTAGCGAATCAGTCTCATATCTCTCAATCAGCCTTAAGTCAGATGATGCAAAAATTTGAGGATTCTTTGGGTTATGAATTGATGGAACGGTCAAATCGCGGCGTAACGCCAACAGAATTGGGGAAAATCGTATATAAATATTCGGAAAACATTATGAATACTTATAACAAGATGTTGGAAGAAATTGAGAATTACGCAAAAAAATCTAGCAATATACGGATCAGCGCGACCAAATCCTTGGTTACCTATTCCATGCCTTGTGTCTTGTTTCGAATAAAAAAGGTGCATCCTGAGCATCAATATGACTTGGTGACTTCAGAACTGGATCGGATTATTGCCGATGTTCAAAATGACATTTCAGACCTTGGGGTGATTACTAGTTTGCCAACGAAGTGGATCGAGGGTCTTGAGATCGTGAAGATTGCAGAAGAGCAAATCGTTTTGGTATCCTCTGAAGTTTATTCTATTCCCACTGAGATTCAGATGGAAGAGTTGTTTGAATACGATTTGATTATGCAATCGAATTCGGAGCATCTGTATGATGAACTGTATCGGAGGATTTCCGAAAATGGCATGGACAAGGAATTGTTGAAAGTGCTGTTCAAGATTGATTCGATTGGGGCTGTGAAAAATGCTTTATTTAATTCCTATGGGATTGCGATGTTGCCGTATCCGACAGTAAAGCGAGAACTTTATTCAAAAGCATATAAACAGATCCAGATCAATGATCTGGATCTTCATTACAACATATATTTGGTTCATAAGCCTTTGGAGCATTTATCGGCGACAAGTCGAGAATCCATTGAAACCTTTCAAAAACTAGGGAACAAGGCATTCTGTTAATCGGCTATTCTGCCGTAACAGTAATTTCCCAGATGCCGTTCATCACCTCATCCAGTTCATAGGAGTAGGGACGATGAGATAGAAAGTCACTGACGCTTTCGGCGACACAACTATGGTCGCAGACGAGCATCATGGATTCTCCCGTGGAGAGTTTTTCTAAGGCACGTTCGAGTTTCAAGATGGGCAAGGGGCAAAAATCACCCATGCAATCAAGAGTGAGTTTTAACATAAGAACCTCCTGTTTCGTGGTAGGTTCAGTCTATCAGAAAGAAAGAAGGAAAGAAATAGATGAAAATTCCATTTCATCGTCCGTTTTGGTCGGACATTGAGGAGAAGAATATAATCGAAGTTTTGTTTCAATCGGATGGAGCTGGCGATGGGTACTTTACAGAGCAGGCAGTGGGTCGCTTGAGGGAAATCTATGGGACCGAGAAGGTTCTTTTGACGGGATCTGCAACCCTTGCTTTGGAAATGGCCATTCGGTTGACTGATTTGCAGCCAGGTGATGAGGTCATTATGCCTTCTTTTAATTTTCCATCGGCAGCCAATGCTGTTTTGCTAGCCGGGGGCGTCCCTGTTTTTGTGGAGACGGGATTGGATCTGATGATTAATCCCGCTGCTGCCAGGCGGGCGATCACGGAAAAGACAAAGGGGATTTTGATGGTTCATTATGCGGGTGCTGCGGCGGATCTCGATGAATTATTGGAATTGGCAAAAGAGAAGCGGTTTTGGATCGTGGAGGATGCGGCGCAAGGATTTGGTGTGAAAGACAAGGGGGGGAGACCGGTTGGAACCCTTGGTGATTTTGGTGTTGTCAGCTTTCATGGAACCAAGGTGGTAAGTGCTGGAGAAGGCGGCGCCTTGATTGTGAATCGAGAAAGTGGACGGACTTGGGAACGTGCCTTGCGCATGCATCAAAAGGGGACGAATCGAATTGATTTTTTGAATGGGAAAATTGATCAATATTCTTGGCAGGGCATTGGAATGAGTGCGTGTCCTTCGGAATTTCAAATGGCGGTTTTGGCTGGACAATTGAAAAAAGCAGATAAGATTCTGGAAAAAAGGTTGGAATTGTGGCATTGTTATCATAGAGCATTAGCTCCTGTTGTCGGGGAGTCAGTACGAATACCTGAGAAGATCAGCCAGAATGGACATATTTTTTGGATTTGTTTTCATGAGGTTTCCATGGCGAAGGCGTTTCAAACCTGGATGCAGGAACGGGGGATTGCCGTTTATACTCATTTTGTTCCCTTGCATACTACTAAATTTGGTTCGCAATTTCGCGGGAAAAATCAAAATGGTTTGGATCGAGAAGTGAGTCTGCAGGAACGCGTGCTGCGATTGCCGATTTATCCGTCCTTAAAGGAAGAGGAACAAAAGTATATCGTTCAATGCGCAAAAGAATTTTTAAAGGAGAACATGTCATGAAGGTATCTGTCGTGATTCCTGCCTATCAATCGGAACAGACGATTGGTGAGGTTGTGGATCGAATTTATCAGACATTTTCGAATCGAGAAGAAGAGGTGGAGGTAATCGGGGTGGACGATGGAAGCCGCGATGACACCTTTCGAGTATTGGTGGAGAAAACCAAAATTTATCCGTCCATGCGCGCTATTCGCCTGCAAGAAAATGTTGGGCAGCAGAATGCGCTTTTGTGCGGAATTCGTCAGACCCAGGGAGATGTGATCGTCACCATGGATGATGATCTTCAGCATCCGCCGGAAGCGATTCCGGTTCTTTTGGGTGCCCTGGAACGAGAACTTGATCTTGTCTATGCGTGTTCGGATCAAAAAATTTGCAGGCTGGATCGTTCTTTGGGTTCAAAACTCCGAGATTCGCTCTTTTCTCATTTGTTTGAAAAACCTAAGGCTTTGACGCTTCATAGTTTTCGGGCTGTAAAGGGAAATTTGGCGCGGGATGCGGCGCAGGAAGCGGGTGCATTTTTCTACCTGTCAGCCGCCTTGATGAAGCGAAAACCGCGGATGGGTAATATCTCTGTTGCCTTATATCCGAGACCGATGGGTCAATCAAATTACACGAAAAGGAAATTGCTGCAATTATTTATGAAAATTTGGATCTATTATAGTGAAAGTCGCTTGGCAGCGGTGCTAAGACACCCAGGCGATCCTTACGATATTGTTCGATCCGTTCAATCAAAGGGAGACCGGAGATGAAGGTGATGGTATTGGGGGCGAATCCCCTTCAGTTACGTGCCATTAAACGGGTGCAGGAAATGGGACATGTAGCGGTTGCCGTGGACAACCGGGTGGATTCCCCTGGGAAAAGAATTGCGGATTTTTCTGCATTTGCAAGTACCTTTGATCCAGTGGCATGTTTGAAGATTGCCAAGGAATTGGAGATCGATGGAATTTTTACCTCTGGCACGGATCAGCCGGTTTTGACAGCAGCCATGGTGCAAGACGCACTAGGGTTACCCATGCCGTTTTCTGTAGAATTAGCGAGGCGATTAACCAATAAAAGGTGGATGAAGAGGGAATTTCAAAAGAATGGACTGCCGACTTTGCCATGGGCCTTGATTGGAGAAGCGTATTCGGAAGAGGAGATACCATTTCCCTTTCCAGTCGTATTGAAACCCGTTGACTCCCAGGGGCAGCGGGGTATTTTTTTGGTTTATTCCCATAAGGAAATTCGCGCGCATATCAAAGAGACACTTCATTTTTCGAGGGAATCCCAAGCGCTGATCGAGCCCTATTATCAAGGCGATGAGGTTACGGTATCGGGTTGGGTTTTCGAAGGAAAGACAAGAATTTTATCCATTGTCGATCGAGAGACCTTTCAAACCTCGGATCAATTGGGAATTTGTCTGTCCCACGAATACCCGACGCGATACGCAAAAGAAATGGGTGAAGAGCTGGAGGCGCTGACGGAACGGATTGTGAAAGCCTTTCAGATTCAATCGGGTCCAATTTATTTCCAATATTTAATTGGAGATGCGGGCATTGTGATCAATGAGATTGCCGGTCGAATTGGAGGGGCGCATGAGGACTTTGTCATTCCTCGCATCACGGGGTTTGATTTTCTGGGAGAGCAGATCAAGCTTGTCTTGGGAAAGTCGATTCAGAGACCTGGGTTGCAATCTCGTAAGACGGATAGGCAGAACCAGGCTTTTGAGGATGGGTCTTGGCGGAATCCAAACTTGCGTGCAAGTGTACAATTGTTTTTTGTGGAGCCATGCATGATTGAAAAGGTGATTCCGCCATGCCCAGAAGAACTGGAGAGCTTGGTGGAATGGGGCCTGCATCTGCAAGTGGGACAGGATCAAAAAGAGATTGAAAACGCAACTGCACGAGCGGGTTTTGCAATTTTTCTTTCGGAATCGGAAGAAAAGGTCCAAAGGGATGTAAAAATATTTTATGGAAAAATGAAATTGTTGGATGCGAAGGGGAACAATCGTATTGTCAAGCATAGTAGGAGGGAACGGGATTGAAAAAGATTTTTTGGGGAACGATTTTGATAATTGCATTGGTGCTGACAGGGTGCGTGGGAACGCCGACTGAGGAAAAGACCTTGATTATTGCGGAACAATATGGGTTGGCCTACGCGCCGCTTCAAGTGATGCAAGCAAAGAACTTTGTTGGAGAAATTGACCCGGACTTGAAGCTCGAGTGGGCAAAAGCCGGCAATACGACGGCGATTCGCGAGATGATGTTGGCGGGAAAGGTGGATATTGGCTTTATGGGTATTCCGCCGTTTTTGATCGCACGGGACAAAGGGATGGATTGGGATATCTTTATGGGATTGTCGCAAGCGCCTGTCGGTCTTGTCAGCAGCAATTCGGAGATTCAAGGCCTTGCAGATATTGAAGGGTCTGATCGAATCGCCCTGCCACAGCCTGGAAGCATACAGCATATCTTGTTGGCAATTGCGGCTGAGCGGGAATTCGACGATGCGGCTCGATTTGATCAGCAATTGGTGACCATGAAGCATCCCGACGGCATGAGCGCCATGCTGGCCGGGCAAGAGCTGCAATTGCACTTCACCTCGCCGCCCTTTATTTTTATGGAATTGGACGAACCCAACACCCATCTTGTATTGGGTGGAACGGAGGCCATGGGCGGACCCTTTACCTTTATTATCGGAGCCGCGCCCAAGCGGGTGCAGAGGGAAAAAGCCGACTCTTTGGCAGTTTTAAAACAGGCGCTGCAAAAAGCCATGGTATTTATGCGGGAAGAACCGGAAGAAACCATCGAGATTTTGGCGCAGAGCTATCAATTGGAGCCCGAGGTGTTGAAAGGATATTTGGAAAATCCAGAATTGAACTATACGGATGAGATCGAAGGTCTTGAGACCTTTATTGATTTTATGGGTCGAAACGGATATTTGGAGAATGAGATTGCTGCCGATGAGGTGGTTTGGAACTAGGAGATAAGGATGAAACAATTGCGAATCAAAGCAATACTCATTTTGGCTTGCTGCCTGATTTGGCAGGGCGTATATTGGACCGGGATGTATTCCCCCTTGATTTTTCCTTCCTTGGGGACTATTGTACATGCGTTGGGCCGGGATTTTGTGGAAGGCGCCTTGATCGAGCAGTTTATTTATTCCATGCGATTGGTTATTGAAGGACTACTCTTGTCCATTGTTCTTGGTTTGGGCATTGCCTTGATCGCGCGAAGTTCTTCTGTTTTTCGAAGCGGAATCGATCTCTTGATCAGCCTTGCGCATCCTTTGCCAGGGGTTGCTTTGCTGCCCTTGGTCATCCTTTGGGCGGGAATTGGCGAAGGGGCGGTTCTCTTTATCATTGTCCATTCCGTTTTATGGCCGTTTCTGGTCAGCTTATTCGGTGCCCTGGATCGCTTGCCGCAAACCCAGCAAGAGGTTGCTGACAATTACGAAATTTTCGGCTGGCGTCGATTGATTTGGGTGGATTTGCCGGGATCTTTTCCAGGATTCTTATCGGGTGTGAAGATCGGGTGGAGCCGCGCCTGGCGGGCATTGATCAGTGCGGAAATGATATTTGGCGCAACGAGCGGATCTGGCGGAATTGGTTGGTACCTTTTTCAAAAGCGGGTATTTATGGATACCGCGGGTTTATTTGCGGGACTAGTAGTGATTATGGTGATCGGTATTTTGATAGAAGGCATTTTCTTTCGCTGGATTGAGAAGAGAACGGTGATTCGCTGGGGGATGGAACGATGAGTGGATTTCGATTTGAATCGGTAACAAAAACATTTGGGAACGAAGAAATATTTCGAGAGCTGTCCCTTCAGGGCGCCCCCGCCAGTTTTCTTTGTGTAGTGGGCAAGTCTGGGGTTGGCAAGTCAACATTTTTGCGACTCTTGGGTGGATTCGATCAAGCCGAAAAAGGGACTATCACCATCGGTGGGGAACAGGTGACGCGTCCGCAGAAAAAATGTCCCATGGTGTTTCAGAGCTATGAACAATTATTTCCGTGGCTTCCTGTATGGGAGAATATCGCATTTCCCTTGCGGGTGATTGGGGTTGACAAGTCGGAGCGACGAAATCGGGCAATGGAAGCCTTGCAAGCGGTGGGTCTTGAACAGGATGCAAAGAAATATCCGCATCAATTGTCCGGGGGCATGAAACAGAGGGTTGCTCTTGCACGGGCTTGGATTGCGGAGCCACAATTGTTGCTGATGGACGAGCCCTTCGGCGGCTTGGATATGATGACGAGAGAAGTTTTACAGGATTTATTGATCTCCCTTTGGAGGGAGAAGCAATGGACGGTCGTCTTTATCACCCATGATCTGAGGGAGGCGGCGCGTTTGTCGACGGATCTGTTGATTTTAAGGGAAAATGGAAGCTGGGAAATGAAAAAGAATGAGCTTTCACAGCCGCGAGATCCCTATTCAGCAGAGTTGAACCGCTGGATTCGTGAAATCGAGCTATAACACTTGATCGAGTGAATGCCCGATCATGATTGAATGAAAATAGCACCCGAGTGGGTGCTATTTTTTGATTTTATAGATATGAAGATTCCAGTACGGATCATTAAGGAAGGAAACGATCCGGTTGCCATAGATGGGGGCCGGCAGGGTTGCGATCTCTTCGCAATTTTCGGCAAGGTAGTTTTGCATGTCCTCATACCAAGATTCATCGGGGCCATAGAGAACCTGCCATGGATCCGGATTGCGATGAATATAGTCCAGTTCATCGGCGTAGAGGATATGGGTAATCTCGTGTTCCTTGATATAGTCTCTCAAGTTGTGGGTTTCCGCATTGAGGTAGGCCAGATTGCGGTAATCCGTGAGGTGCCCCGGCTCAAAGAGAAATTCCGTATTCAGATTGGCCAGAACCACCGCCTCTGCTGGAAGGATTGTTTGAATCTCTTCAAGATAGACTTCGTAGTGATTCTTGGGTAGTTCGGTCATCTCCTCATAGGAGTTGACCGAAAAGACGAGAATCAGCCCCACTGCCAAAAGCCAAGCGGGAATTCGAGGCGAAATTTGCTCTAAAATGAGGATGAGTAAGAGACAAGCTCCTGGAATCAAGAAGAAAACGCTGGTTGCGTTATAACGGCCGACGATAAGAATACCGAGTCCCCAGGCAAGCTGATGAAGGGCAAGGGCAAGAAAAGTGCGTTGCTTTTTTCGAAGGCCGATCCATAAGCCTATGAGTAGTGTGATCGAAATGATCGATAAAGTGAGGTGCAGAGGCGGCAGATAATAGGTGCCGCTGATCCCGAGCCATAGTTTTTTAAAAAACAAGAAAAAGCCTGAAATTTTTCCGCCTGTTCCGGCGGTAACGCCCAGGCTGGAACCATAGGCGAGGTAGTCTTGAATGAAGTGCGGATTCATCCAAAAACTTGCGAAGAGATAAACACTAGTAAAACCTATTAGCCATGGGATGGAGCCAAGGAGTTGGCTTCTTTCTTCTTTCTTATTCCAGACAAGAACGCCAGCGGCACAAATCAGTGAAAAGACACCAAGATAGGCATTGGGATGTAGCCCCAGGGCGATAAACAGTCCCAAAAGCGCAAGGCGTCTACGGGTATTGAGCCATAGCCAGGCAGCAAACAAAAGGAAAAAGCTGACCACAATTTCTTGTCGAGCGAAATGCGAGGCATAAATAAAGCTTGGCTGTACAGCGAGCAGTAAGGTTCCAAGGGCAGCCCATTGCCAGGAAACACCGAGTTTTTCAAGAAGTCGATAGAAAAGATAGAGGGTGGCGCAACCGAAAAGCAAACTCATCATTCTGATGGAAAACAGCTCATATCCGAGGAGTTGAATAAAAAAAGCTTGGATCAGGTGATAAGTGGATTTAATAGCATGGGGATTTCTCGGATAGAGATCAAAAAACGGTTCGGTAACAGCGAGAGATCTTGTTTGCATCATCATTCGTGTTAGCCCACTGAGCCAAGATTCATCGGAATGCATAAAAGGGTAGCGGGTTAAACTCTGAATTTGGCTGAGAAAAAAACCAACGCTGAAAAACAGGGGGTGTATTTTGTTTAATTTCGAATTTTTCATGGACTCGCTCCTAATTTTTCTGGATCATATATCTTCATTATACAATAATGGCAATATTGCGCTATTTAATAAATCCATGTAGGATAAGCAATGCTTATAACAGTTACCGTTCGACCTCAGGTATAATGTTATTGGATTGAAAAAAAATTAACAATCTTTTTTGCATGAACGTATGACAGTTTAACGATCTCTCAATCGGTAAAAGTAACTGTCTGATAGAAATGCAAAATTGGGAGGTTCAACAAATGAAAAACCATTGGAAATTGGGGCTATTGTTTCTTGTAGCTGTTCTTGTTATGGGAGCATTTGCAGGATGTGCCGCTGAAACATCCTACAAAGAGGCAACAAACTTTGTAGAAATCAGCGAAGTCGCAGAAATGATGGGACAGGACAATGTAGTCATTATTGATGCGCGTTACGCGGAGAACTATGATAAAGGACATCTTGAGGGATCGATTAAATTGAACCCGAAAGAAGATTTATCGATTTCTGAGCCTGTTTCAGGCATGATTCCATCAAAGGAAATGGTGGAAGAGGTTTTGGGTTCTAAAGGAATCTCAGAAAAAGATACTGTTTTGATTTATGACCACAAAGGTGGCATTTATTCTGCCCGCGTATGGTGGGTTTTAAAAGAGTACGGCCATGAAGACGTTCGCATCATCAATGGCGGCGAAGCTGCGGTTGTTGAGTCGGGATTGCCATTAACGTTGGAAGCGACTGCGGTAGAGGCGACAACCTACACGGCTAAAGAGTTGGATCCTGAGCGTTATGCAACCAAGGAAGAAGTGGAAGCGCTGATTGCTAGCGAAGAAGAAAATTGTGTGATATTGGATACACGTACAGCGGCTGAGTTTAGTGAAGGGTACATTACCAATGCGATTCTTTATCCGCATACCAAAAACTATTACGCAGATGGAACATTTAAAAATACGCAAGCGATTGCCTTGGATTACAAAGATTTGGGCATCGACAAGGATACCTTAGTGGTGGCTTATTGCAAATCATCAGTTCGTGCAACATTAACGGCCGCACTTTTGGAAGAAGCGGGATTTAATAAGGTAAAAGTCTATGACGGCGCTTGGTTGGAATGGGCAGCAACGGGTGTGATTGAAAAGCCGGAAGCTTCTGCTCCAATCACTACGCAAGACGCGTCGTAACAAGTCATTAAAAAAAGGGTAGGGGAGAACAACATGAAAAAAAATTCAAGATTGCTTTCTTTACTTTTGGTCTTGGTCTTGGCATTTTCTCTAGCGGGATGTGCAACGACTGAACAACCAGAAGCAGCTTCAATGGATCTTACAGAAGAAACAACAGAGCCGGCAACAGAACCGGCAGCTGATTTTGATTTGACTGCAGCAGTGAATGGATATTTTGCGAATTTGCCAGCAAACAACAACAAAATCGGTCAAGTTGATTTCGTTGATCTGGTAAAAGCAGGAGAGTCAATGACTGTTCTAGATATCCGTCAACCGGATGCCTACGCAGAAGGTCATATTCAAGGTGCTGTCAATATTCCTTGGGGTGATCCAATTGCGGAGAACCTAGTGAATATTCCTAACGACAAACCAGTGTTCATCTATTGCTACTCAGGCCAAACGGCTGGACAAGCGGTAATGACATTAAACCTAGCTGGATTTAACGCACGAAGCGTCAACTTGGGTTGGAACTTCGGAATCTCAAAAGTTGAAGGCGTTGATGAAGCAACAACGACTGACGTTGCAGAATTTGCAGGGGCGGTTACGACAATTGAACCAGCCGTACAAGAAGCATTGACTGCATATTACGCGGGTCTTGCTGATGTTGCAGACACAACATGGAAAAACTACAAAGTGTCTGAAGATAACTTGGAAGCGATGATCGAAGCGGACGACGATTTCTATCTATTGTCGATTCGTGGCGAAGATGTTTATAAAGCCGGTCATATTCAAGGAGCAGAACGACTTTCATGGGGTGCTGGAATGGAAGAATCATTCTCTATGCTGCCAATGGACAAGAAAATTGTCGTATATTGCTACACGGGACAAACTGCTGGTCAAACGGTAGCTGGTCTACGTTTGTTGGGTTATGATGCGGTTTCCTTGAATGGCGGCATGGGCATGGCGTCCAATGCTCCTCTAGGATGGGCGAACAAAGAAAAACCAGTTGTAACGATGGATCTTTCTGCACAAGTGAAAGCATACTTTGAAAATATGCCGAAGCACATCTACAAGATTGGTCAAGCTGATTTTGTTGATTTGGTAAAAGCAGGCGAAGAAATGACGATTGTCGATATTCGTCAACCAGATGCATACGCGGAAGGTCATGTTGAAGGTGCGGTTAATATTCCTTGGGGCGCTCCAATTGCGGAGAACCTAGTGAATATTCCTAATGACAAACCAGTGTTCATCTACTGCTACTCAGGCCAAACGGCTGGACAAGCGGTAATGACATTAAACCTAGCTGGATTTAACGCACGAAGCGTCAATTTAGGCTGGAATTTCGGTATCTCCAAAGTTGAAGGTGTTGATGTAGTTACAACAACTGAAGTAGCAGAATTTGCTGGCGCGGTTACAGCAATCGATCCTTCCGTACAAGAAGCGTTGACGGCATACTATGCGGGTCTTGCTGATGTAGCGGACACAACTTGGAAAAACTACAAAGTATCTGAAGACAACTTGGAAGCGATGATCACTGCAGGAGATGATTTCCATCTTCTTTCTATCCGATCAGCTTCTGATTACGCAGAAGGACATATTGAAGGCGCTGACTTGATTTCATGGGGCGCTGGAATGGAAAAACAATTCGATCGTCTTCCAATGGACACAAAGATTGTCGTATACTGCTACACAGGACAAACGGCAGGTCAAGCAACAGCTGCTCTTCGTTTGATGGGTTATGACGCAGTTTCATTGAATGGCGGCATGGGCATGGCACCAAACGCTCCACTAGGCTGGGCAAACAATGAAAAGCCGGTTGTTACTGGCACCGTTGTTGAGCAAGGCGTAATGAGCTACTTTGCAAACTTGCCAGCGAACAACAACAAGATCGGCCAAGCTGATTTTGTTGACATGGTAAAGAATGGCGAAGAAATGACGATTGTTGATATCCGCCAGCCAGACGCATACGCGGCAGGTCATGCAATCGGTGCAGTTAACATTCCTTGGGGTGCTCCAATTGCAGAGCAATTGTCGACAATCCCTAATGATAAGCCCGTATTTGTTTACTGCTACTCTGGTCAGACAGCCGGACAAGCGGTAATGACATTAAACCTAGCTGGATTTAACGCACGAAGCGTCAACTTGGGTTGGAACTTCGGGATCTCAAAAGTTGAAGGCGTTGAGGCGGCAACAACAACTGATGTTGCAACATTTAATGCGGCAACACCAATTGAGCCATCGATTCAAGAGGCATTGACTGCATATTACAATGGTCTTGCCGATGTGGCTGATAAAAAGTGGAAAAACTACAAAGTTTCTGAAGCGGATTTGAAAGCAAACATGGAAGAAGGAAAAGACAACTATCTTCTTTCTATCCGATCAGCAAAAGATTTTGCGGCAGGCCATATTGAAGGCGCTGTAAATATTCCTTGGGGAGCTGGCATGGAGAAATCTTTCAATACAATTCCAGAAGACGCGAAGAAAGTGATTGTCTACTGCTACACCGGACAAACTGCTGGACAAGCGACTGCAGGACTTCGATTGTTGGGTTACGACGCAGTTTCATTGAATGGCGGAATGGGCATGGAAATCAATGCGCCATTGGGCTGGTCAAACCAAGACGGATACGAGATCGTTCAGTAATCTGTTGATAAGAACTAATATAGAGGGCACCCGGATTTTTCCGGGTGCTTTTTTATGTTGTGGGGAGGTTCGGGGTACATATTTGATATAATGGAATCAAGGAGGTTTGAAATGAAAAAAATTCAGAGCTTAATTTTCTTGTGGATTGGAATCCTTTTCATTTTGATGCCCTCTGGAGTCTGGGCACTGGAGAAAGAAATCGATTTAAATGACACCCCACAAATCTTGGTGTTATTTTCATACAGCCTCGATTTTCCTACGACTGAACCATTTTTAGCAGGATTGGAAGCGGGATTTCAAGGGTCCGATGTGGTTATCCATACAGAGTTTATGGATACGAAGCGGATCTATGATCAGGAATATCTGACCCGATTTTATCAGATGCTTTCTTATAAGCTAGAGAATCGACAGCCGTACGATTTGGTTATTGTTGCGGATGATAATGCGCTGAAATTTATTGCGGATACTCATATGAATCTACTGGGAGAGGTGCCGATTTTGTTTATGGGGGTTAATTCGGAGGAATTGGCCTATGCATTGAAAACATGCGATCATATTACGGGAATCATTGAGAAGCCATCCATGACAGCGCAATTGAAGCTGATTACCGAGTTGTTTCCACGAATGGATGAATTGGTTGTTCTGCGGGATCAAACGCCAACGGGTATTGCAGAATATGAAGAATTTTCGCAAGCGTTGGAGAAGTTTCCTGAGATCCAAACGCGAGAGCTTCGCGCATCCGTGCTGACCTTTTCGCAGATCGAGGAAGAGTTGCAAACGGTTCAAGGCAATGATGTGATCTTCTTATTGTCTTCCTTTGTGGATCGCGAGGGAAGTCGTCGAGACTTTGCTGAGGTGATGGCGCTGTTGAAACTGCAGGTAGCCCCTGTATTCAGCCCATATGAATTCGCGCTTGGGCAAGGTGCCTTTGGTGGAAAGGTTGTTAATTATACTTTCTATGGCGAGGAAACCGCAAGGCGTGCCAAATCGATTTTAGCAGGCGAGCCCATTGAGTCTTTTCCGATACTCAGCGGAGAAGAAACTAATCGATATCGCTTTGATTATCGGGAGATGGAGCGATTTTTAATTAAGGAAGAACAATTGCCAAAGGGAAGTGAAATTCTTTACGAACCAATTCCGTTTTCACAAGCCTACCGGGAGCTATTTCTTTTGATTATGGGTCTTGGCATATTTAGTGTTTTACTCCTTTTGTTTCTAGGGATCTTGTTGCGGATAAAATCAAATACCGCGAGTCTCTTGCACGAAAAGAACCTGCGGTTTCTGTCGTTTTTTGAGGCGGTTGAATTTCCAGTGGTGATTTTGGATGAAGAAAAGCGTATTGTGCAAAGCAATCGACCGTTCTTGAAGATGTTTCATTTGGAGAAAATCGAGGGGAATCCTCCCCTTCATCAAGTGATCGGACGTTGGGTGGAAAACCAACCCGATGAATATGAATTGGCGGAATATCCGTTTATCCGCGCGCGCTTGAATCTGATCGTGGATCAGGAACAAAAGCTTGGCGCCTATGTTTTGTTTTCAGATGAAAGTCATGAGCGGAAATTGGAACAGGTCTTGTCTGTCTACAAGCAGACCTTGGAATCCAATCGATCCAGTATCCTGATCGCCGATCGAGAATTGCAGCTGGTATGGGTGAACCAATCCTTTTTGGATTTAATTCAGCGCAACCGGAGTCGATTGCAGGGAATATCTATACGCTTGGCTCTTGCGCCTTTATCAGGGAGCGAGGAAATTTGGGAAGAGTTAGAAGCCATGGGATATTGGTCCGGAGAGCTTTCTTTTCATGAAGCGGAAAGTTATCGTGTGTTTTCATTTTCGATTTTTGCTGTGTACGAGGAGCAGGAAGTATTGAATTATGTAGGAATGATGGAAGAGATTACGATTCGCAAGCAACAGGAACGATTGTTGATTGAGTTCTCTCAAAAGGATCGATTGACGGGGCTTTTGAACCGGAGCACCTACTTTGAATGGGCGGAAAAAGAACTGGCGAAGGCGGATTCCGCGACGCTGTATATGTTGAATCTCAATCATATGAAGGTGTTGAATGATCGTTTTGGGCATTATTTTGGAGATGAGGTATTCAAGCAAATCGCGAACCGACTTAAGTTCGCCTTCCCGAATGGCTTGATCAGTCGATTGGGCGGAGATGAGTTTTCGATTTGCCGCTTCAATATGAGTGACGAAGAACGCAATGACTCATTGCTTCGAATTAAAGGATTGTTTGCGAAACCCTATCAGGTCGGGGAGGAAGAGGTGGAAGTGACTGCATCAGTGGGAATGGCACGCTATCCAAGAGATGCAAAGGGGATTCCAGAACTTCTAACTTGCGCGGATCTAGCCATGAGTTCCGGGAGGCGAGAGCAAAAAAATCGCATTGTTGCCTACCGGGAACATATGAAGGCCGCTGCCAATGACAGTTATGAATTGATGACGTCAATGAAGCGAGGGATGGAAGAAAACGAGTTCTTTGTGGAGTATCAGCCGATTGTCGATGGGAGTCTGAAAAGGGTTGTTGCGGTGGAGGCGTTGATTCGCTGGAATCATCCGAAACTTGGTGTTGTATCGCCGCTTCGATTTATTCCCATAGCCGAATCGATGGGGTATATTCATCCCATTGGGCGCTGGGTGATTCGTCAAGCTGTGAAGGATTTGAAAAAATTGCCGGAGTCCGTTGCCATGCATGTGAATGTATCGGTGAGTCAATTGGAGCTTCAGGATTTCTTTGAAGAAGTGCGATCAATTTTACTTGAAAACCAGATCATGCCGGAGCGTTTGGTGTTGGAATTTACAGAAACGCTACCGTTCACTGATGGTGCGCAGATTGAAAATTTCCTACGGGACGCGCGTCAGGAGGGCGTGCAAATTGCCATCGACGATTTTGGACAGGGATATGCAAATCTTGCTCAACTAAGCAAGATTTCAGCGGATATTTTAAAGGTGGATCAATATTTTGTCCATCAGATTGATCAAAATCCGGAACATCGCAAGATCGTTCAATCCATTGTGATGCTGTCCAAGCAATTTGGATATCAATTGGTGGCGGAAGGGGTTGAAATGGAGGAAGAGGCGAAGTTCTTAACGGAAATGAAGTGTCTGCTCCAAGGGTATTATTATGCAAGACCGTTGAGTATGAATGCCTTGATTCGTTTGATAGAGAAGATGCATGGGGAGGATGGCGATGACGATAAAAATTGAGACGGACCGATTGATTTTACGAACTGGATTATCTGAAGATATTGGAGAAATCGTCGCGTACTTTCAACGCAATCAGAATTATTTGGCGTCCTTTGAGCCCATTCAATCCGCTACTTTCTTTACGAAGGCGAAGCAAAAGGAATTGATGAAGAATGACTTTTTGGAATGGCGGGAAGGGCGAGCGTTGCGGTTGTGGCTCTTTGAGAAGAGCCATCCCCAAAAAGTGATTGGCTCGATTCGGTTTTCTTGTGTGGTTCGTGGTGCGTTTCAATCCTGTTTTTTGGGCTATCGTCTCGATCAGGATTTCGAACGGCAAGGAATGATGACAGAAGGATTGACCGCGGCGATTCCTTTAGCATTTCAACAACTTCATCTTCATCGGGTTGAGGCGAACGTGATGCCGAAGAACCCGGCGAGCCGTCGCGTGCTGGAAAAATTGGGCTTTCGGGAAGAGGGATTGGCAAAGCGATATTTAAAAATCAATGGGGAATGGGAAGACCATATTCACTATGCGATGACAATAGAAGAATGGGAAGGGGAGTGGAAAGATGGAAACTAGAAAATTCGGCAAGGATAAAAAAGTGGTATCCGTATTGGGAATGGGGTGCATGCGATTTCCGTTAAAGGGCGAAAGCACCAAGGAGATCGACGAGAAAAAAGTTCAGGAAATGATGCGTGTTGCAGTCGAGGGTGGAGTGAATTACATCGATACGGCTTGGCCATACCATGGAGGAGAAAGCGAACCGGTGGTGGGACGAGCGATTCAAGCCTTGGGAATTCGGGATCAGATCCATTTGGCGACAAAATTGCCGAGCTGGCTGATTCATTCCCGCGAGGATATGGATCGGTATCTGGACCAGCAATTGGAGCGCTTGCAGACAGATCATATCGATTATTATCTGGTGCATACCTTGACGAGAAAATTGTGGGCACAGGTAAAGAAGCACGGAATTTTTGAATTCTTGGATGATGCCTTGGCATCTGGTAAAATCAAGCATGTGGGGTTTTCTTTCCATGACAGTTTCGATCTTTTCCAGGAAATTATTGAGGCGTATCCCTGGGAATTTTGCCAGATTCAATTGAATTATCTCGATGAGCACTATCAGGCGGGTATTCAGGGTTTGGAGTTTGCAGCAAGCCGTGGACTGAGCGTGATTGTGATGGAGCCCTTACGGGGCGGTCGCTTGGTGAATAGTCTTCCACCGGAAGCGGTGGCATTGTTTGCAACCAGCGAGGAGCAAAAAACGGCGGCGGCATGGGGGCTTCGCTATCTGTGGAACCGTCCAGAAGTAAGCCTGGTTTTAAGCGGCATGTCGGATTTGGATCAGATCATGGAAAATTTGGAAACCGCGAATGGCGGAACCGTTGGCAACTTAACCGAGGCGGATGCTGTTATTCTCAAGCAGGTGCAGGGGATCTTACAGGAGAAGATACGGGTAGATTGCACGGGATGCAAGTATTGTATTCCTTGCCCGCAGGGAGTCGATATTCCCGGCTGTTTTGAGTATTATAACAATGCTTCTCTTTTCTCTGATGAGGCGGGAGCGAAGAAGAGCTACCTGAAATTTATTGGTTCGGCGCAGGCGGCATCGAATTGCGTGGAATGCGGGATCTGCGAATCCCATTGTCCACAGGGGATTGAGATCCGAAAAGAATTGAAGAAAGTCGTTGCAAGTTTTGGCGAATGATTGAAACTCCGGGCTTCCCGGAGTTTTGTTTTGTCATCAAACAAAGTCATGGTATAATGAGTGCAAACGGTACCACGGAGGTGTATAATGCCGACTACAATCAAAGATGTTGCGAAAATGGCAGGGGTTTCCCCCTCGACGGTTTCGCGCGTCATTGGTAACCATCCAAAAATCTCTCAAGCGACGAAGGATCGAGTCGCGGAGGCAATGGAAACCTTGCAATATCGTCCCAATGCCATTGCGCGGTCTCTTGCCAATAAAACAACAAAAACGCTGGGGCTACTTCTGCCAAACAGTGATGAAGATTTGCTTCAGAATCCTTTTTATGTGCAGGTCATGCGGGGAATCAGTCGCTATGCCCAAAAAGCCGGCTATTATATTCTCTATAGCTATACGGATCACGAGGAACAGGAAATCAAGATGCTCGATGAGCTGTTGCACAGCAAGTGGGTGGATGGCGTGATCCTGACCACCATTCGAGAAAATGATCGCTGTGTCGAGTTCTTGCGAGCGAACCAGCATCATTTTGTTGTTATTGGAACCCCAGAAGAACACGGTGACGAAATCCTTTGGGTGGACAACAACAATATCAACGCCATGTATGAGGTGGTTGCCAGTCTTGTGGAGAAGGGACATAAACGAATCGCCTTTATTGGAGGCCCTCATGAGTTTGCGGTGACCCGGTATCGTCTGCGCGGCTATCAGAAAGCCCTGAAACATTATGGTATTCCATTTCAACCGGAGTGGGTGGTGGAGCGAGACTATACGGAAAAAGCAGGATACGAAGTGGCTAAAGAACTCTTTGAAAGAGCAGAACTGGATGCCATCGTGACAACGGATGACTTGATTGCTTTCGGAGCACAAAAAGCCCTTCTGGAATTGGGAAAGAATGAGGTTGCTTTGACGGGATTCAACAATACAATTCTGGCGGAATATAAAACGCCACCCATCTCCTCAGTGGATATCAAGGCGGAAGCCCTAGGATACGAAGCAGCGAAATTGTTGATTACGAATCTCAAGGAGAAGAGCGATGTCACGCATTGTTTGATTGATGCCGAGTTTATTGAGAGAGAATCTTCTTGCATAAAAGAATAATCAAAACCATAAAAAAAGCCCACAATTGGTACCGACCCCCAAAAGTTAGAGTGAAATCTAATCTTTGGGGGTCTTTTTATGGTTGAAGAAGAAGAACTGCTTTTGCGGGCAGAGTGATGGTTTGAATCGGTGTATGGAAGGTGTAGGTTTCGTCATCCATGGGATTGGTGAGGGTGACGGGGAATGTAAGGCCGTCAACCTCACTCAAGTCGACTTCGAATTCTTTTTCCTTGTTCAACAGATTGTATATGCTGATCAACTTTTGATCCCCGGCTTCCAAGATGGCTGCAAAGGCGTACCGATCATAGGAGAGTACGCGGGTTTGCGCGTCCCCTGATGAAAGGATGGATTGCCGCAAGGCGATTAAATCCTTGGTCCATTGATAGACGGCTGGTGGTTCGGCCACTCGGTCCCATGGCATATCGCGCCGGTTATCTGGATCATTGCCGCCCTCCAGTCCCAGTTCGGTTCCATAGTAGAGGATGGGGATGGTGGGATAGGTGTAGAGAAAGGCCAGAGATTGCTTGACATGGGCTTCGCCTTCTGATCCAACGGAAAGTAATCTTGCATTGTCGTGATTGTCGATAAAGAGTCCGTTCCATTCCGGGTCGCTAAGTTGGGTCTCTTTTCGAAGGGCTTGGATCAGGGTGTAGCTCTCTCCGCCATCGGAGAAAGCCTCGCGGATTCCTTCGTAGAGGGAGTAGTTGGTGAGGCCGTCAATCCCTTCTTGGTGATAGCTTTCCAATTGTTTGACGTCGTTGGTCCATACCTCTCCCAAGAGATAGAAATCGGGGTATTCCGCCTTGATTGCCATGGAAAATTCATGCCAAAAATCATGGGGGACATGGCGCATGGTGTCCAGTCGAAATCCGTCGACGCCCGTTTCTTCAATCCACCACAGAGTGTTTTCGATCATATAGGCGCGAAGCGCGGGATTGGAAAAATCCAGATCGGGCAGCCCGGCTAGCCAGCCAGTCTCCAATTGCTGAGGATCTGACCAATTGATGATATCGGTTCTTGGGTTGTACCATTGACTTTTTTCGTCGTCCTTCAGCCAGGGGCTGTTGTAGCCGGTATGATTCACCACGTGATCCAGAATTACTTTCATGTCTCGGGCATGAGCCTCTTTGACAAGGGATTGTAAGTCCTCCATGGTGCCGAAATGCTCTTCCACCTTGTAGAAATCCTCAATCCAGTAGCCGTGATATCCTCCGGTTTCGTTGTCGGCGACTGGGGAGAGCCAGATTGCAGTGACGCCCAACTCCTGAAGGTAATCAAGTTTTTGGATGACGCCTTGCAGGTCGCCGCCGTGATAGGATTTTGGGGATTGCGTGTTGATGTCCCAAAAATCGTCGGTTTTTTCCGACTCCCCGTTGGAAAATCGATCGACAAGCAGAAAGTAGATATTATCAGCTGGTGCAATCGGTTGCGCTTGTGTGCAACTGGATAAAACGGGTATAAAAAAAATGACGGCAAGGATCAGGATGAATTTACGCATACAGGTACCTCCTAAGCATGGTTGTAAGGTTATTCTATCTAAAGTTATCAGAGAAAGCAACCGGTTGCATTGAATTATATTGGAGATACAACCACATTCACCCGTCCAATGTTTAGGAAGAAAACCCGTTTTTTTGAAAAAGAGGATTGACAGAAATGGTAGCAATGATATAATGAACTTGTGAATGCAAACGATTGCACTAGCGTGCATGGTGAATCAAAAGAATTGAAAGGGGAACGAAAATGAAGAAACTATCCATGGTATTAGTAGTTGTGCTCGTTTTATCCTTCTTTGCGGGTTGTACGAGCGAAGAACCTGCTGCACCAGCAACAGGGGAAGAAACTCCGGAAACAGTAGAACCGGTAGATCTTGCTCTTTGGGAGCAAATGGACCCTGTGGCGCAAGATGTGTTTGATCAAGTCGCTGCGGACTTTATGACGGAGTACCCGAACATTACAATTACAAGAACGCATTATGAAACGGAAGAGTTGAGAACGAACTTCCAAACCGCTTCTTTAGCGGGACAAGGACCTGATTTGGTTTATGGACCGTCAGACAATGTGGGTCTATTTAATGTTTCTGGTTTGATTCAACCGGTAACCAATATTTTGGAAGAGTCATTCCTAGCAACAGTGGATGAGAACGCGAAAAAAGATGGGTTTACATCGGGTGAATATTGGACAGTACCGGATATTAACGGCAATCAAATTGCTATGCTGTACAATAAGACAATGATTGACAAAGCTCCGGAGACCTGGGAAGAATTGGTAACGATGGCCAAAGCGGTTCAAAATATCGATGCAAATGATCCAGACAATTCAACATACGGTTTCGTATTTAACGAGAAAGAACCATATTGGTTTATTGGATTCTACAATGGATACGGTGGAAGCGTTATGGATGCCGACAATAACCCTACATTAGATAATGACGCGATGGTACAAGCACTTCAATTTGTAAAAGATGTTCGAGCAAAAGATGGTTTGGGAATCGAAGGAATGGATTATGATATTCCGGATTCTCTATTCAAGCAAGGCAAAGCGGCAATCATCTTGAACGGTGCATGGTCGTGGACTTCCTATCAAGAAGCTGGTATTGATCTTGGTATTGCACCGGGACCAGTATTGCCAGGTGGCGACAATATGACGTTCTACAGCGCAACAAAAGGGTATATGATTTCTGCGGAAATGGACCCTGCAAAAACGGAAGCGATTCGAACATTCTTCAAGTACTTTATGAGTGCAGAGAATAATGCGAAATTCGCATTGGCAAATTCTCAAGCGCCAGCGGTAATCGCGGCATGGGATCTGCCAGAAATCAAAGATGATGAGTTGCAAAAAGCGTCAATCGCAACGATTCAGCATACAACGCCAATGCCGATCGTAGCAGAGATGCGCGCGGTATGGGACGCGATGAGACCAGAATTAGAAGCGGTTCTCTATCAAGACAAGGCGCCAGCTGAGGCAGCAGCAGACATGCAGACACGTGCAGTCGAAGGTGTTGCAACAATTCGCGGCGAATAAGAATTGATTGGGGGAGAATGAAAGTTCTCCCCCTTTTTTTTCTCAAATACACGAAAGGCGGAATTCGATGAATGGGAATAACTCGGCGGCAATGGCGCCATTACCCAAAAAGAAACGAAGCAATATGAATTTAGCGGTGAGTCGATGGACGCCGTATCGATATATATTACCTGCTTTTATGGTGATGGCATTGATGGTGTTTTATCCCTTGGGATATGGGATCTATCTCTCCATGACTGACATGAGCTTGGCGACATTTAAAGACCCAAACTTTATCGGTTTGGGAAACTATGCAAAGCTTCTTCATGAAACGGCTTTCTTACGCACCTTTGGACGCACGATTGTATGGACGATGGTCAATGTATTCTTTCACGTAACAATTGGTTTGTTTCTAGCGGTATTATTGAATCGCAAATTACTGGGCAAAGGAATTATTCGTGTGCTTTTAATCATCCCTTGGGCGGTTCCCCAATATATCGTCGCTTTGACTTGGCGTGGGATGTTGAACAATCAGTTTGGGGCGATCAATATTTTTTTGCAAAAGATTGGATTTTCGGCTGTGCCATGGCTGACGAATCCTTCGTGGACCTTTATCGGGGCCATTCTAACGAATATTTGGCTGGGATTCCCGTTTATGATGATGATTGCTCTGGGCGGATTACAGTCCATTGACAAGGAATTTTATGAAGCGGCAGAAATTGACGGCGCTTCTGGGGTTCAGCAATTTCGCAACATTACATTGCCGTTATTAAAGCCGGTATTGGCGCCGGCCATTGTTTTAGGAACCGTTTGGACCTTCAACATGTTGAATGTCATCTTAATTATTGCGGGCGGTTTCGGGAACGAAAAAACACAAATTTTGGTAACGGAAGTCTACCGACTTGCCTTCAACTTCTATCGATATGGATATGCGGCGGCATACTCTGTCGTGATCTTCCTGATTTTGTTGATCTTCGGCATGACCTTTATGAAGCGGTCCCAAGGCCTTGAGGAGGTGCGGTAATGGAAAACAATCAAGTTCAGGTTCGCGATTCTTTTAAAAACCGATACTTCGAACGTAATGATTCTTGGCTGAAAATCATCTTGATCTATTTGTTGTTATTGATCATGTGCGTGGTGACGGTTTATCCAATGCTTAATATCTTATCCGTTGCCTTACGGCCGGCAGACAATCTTTTCCAAATGAATTTGCAGATTGTGCCAGATAATTATACCTTGGAGAACTTTCGTCGCGCGATTTTTGAGATCGACTTGCTCTTATGGCTACGAAATTCATTGATTATCTCGGTCCTGACAGCGGTGATCGCAGTTTCCTTTTCCGCATCGGCGGGATATGCGTTTTCACGGTATCGATTTACTGGAAGAAAAACAGGAATGATGATGTTTTTGATCACGCAGATGTTTCCGGGTCCCATGCTGCTATTGCCGATGTACATTTTATTGGTCAAGCTGGGATTGGTGAATCAATTTTTGGGACTATTGGTGCCCTATACGGCGACGGCTGTTCCGTTTTCCGTCTGGATGCTGAAGGGTTATTTTGACACCATTCCAAAATCCTTGGAAGAAAGTGCGTATATCGATGGAGCATCTCCCTTTCTGACGTTCTATCGGATTATCTTGCCATTGGCAAAACCGGCGTTGGCGATTACCTTTTTGTTTGCGTTTATGTCCGCTTGGTCGGAGTATATCGTAGCCAAGGTTATTTTGACCAAACCAGAGGTGCTGACACTGCCGGTGGGATTGGTATCCATGCAAGGGCAATTTAATACCCAGTGGGGCGTGTATTCAGCGGCGGCCCTCATTACGAGTATTCCGGTTGTCATCTTGTTTATAAGCTTATCCCGCTTCTTGGTTGGCGGTTTAACATTAGGTGGAGTAAAAGGCTAGGAGGATGAATTTGAACAAAATAGAATTTCGCCGGGGACGCAGATGTTTGCGTCTCCGCTTTTATCCAGAGGGAATCTTGAGGGTTTCCTATCATGACAAACAGAATATACAGACGGATGCGGTGTTATTGGAGCCGATTCAGCCGCAAGCATTGGAACGCAAAGAAGGGAAGCTGGAAGAAGAAATTCGTTGGCAGGACCTTCGGATCGTCGTAAACAAAAAGGAACTGACGCTCAAGATTTATGATTCGTTTGGGTTGGTTCAGGATGATCAGGAGATTCGAACAGGTGCGAAGCCTGGGCATAGTCGCATGCGAAAATGGGAAGCTGGCGTCTATGGACTGGGTGAAAAGTACCACTGGTTAAATCTGATGCATCATACGATGGAGAATTGGAATACAGATGCCCTGGCGCGGGTGCCCCAGCACTGTACGGCTTTGACTGCCATGCATACGGCGATTAATTTTTACCTGGGAGTGAGCAAAGAGCGGTGTGTAGGTTGGTATTATGACAATCCGACCCATACGCGATTTTCATTCGACCATGGAAGAGGCGAAATGGCGGCTGGAGAAGGCGAAATGCGTTTTTCCGCGGATGGAGGTTTTTTGGATTACTACCTGATGGCCAAGCGTTCACCGCAGGAAGTATTGACTGCCTATGGCCGATTGACCGGAACAAGCCCGCTGTGGCCTCGAAAATTCTTAGGGCTTCAGCAAAGTCGATATAGCTATCGTACCCAAGAAGAGCTGTTGGCGGTTGCCAAACGGTTCCGCAAGGAAGAGATTCCATGCGATGTTTTGTATTTGGATATCCATTATATGGACGAGTATCGGGTTTTCAGCATTGATCAAAAAGCATTTCCCAAATTTGTCGAAACACTTCAAGAGGTTCATAAACTTGGTTTTACCGTTATCGTGATTATTGATCCGGGAGTAAAGTTGGAGAAAGACGGTCACGTTTCATTGCCGGGAGCAAGGCCGGAGTACTTTATTCAAGATCCGAAGACGGACAAACCCTATGTGGGTGTAGTTTGGCCTGAAGAGTCCCTATTCCCTGACTTCTTGCAAAAACGAGTTCGGGATTGGTGGGGCAATTTGCATAAAGCCTTTGTGGAGGCTGGAATTCGTGGGATTTGGAATGATATGAATGAAATCGCTGATTTTTCCACAAAATCAAAAACAGTGCCGACACGTGTCACCCATCGAGATGATGAGGGGAGATTGGTAACGCAAAAGGACATGCATAATCAATATGCACATTACGAGGCGAAAGCGACCCAGGCGGGGATGAGAGCCCTATTGAAGAATCAGCGTCCCTTTGTGCTGTCTCGCGCGGCTAGTGCGGGGACGCAGCGCCTGGCTGCGGTATGGACGGGTGACAATAGCAGTACTTGGGAGCATATGGAGATGAGCATTCCCATGTTCTTGAATTTGGGAATGAGCGGATTTTCCATGGTGGGATCAGACGTTGGCGGATATGCAGGAGATCCATCAGCCGAGATGATGGTTCGCTGGATGCAACTGGGTGCTTTTACACCTTTGTTTCGGAATCACGCATCGATTGGTACACGTCATCAAGAACCTTGGTGTTTCGGCGATGAAGCGCAAGCGGCTATGAAAAAGGCAGTGGAAATGCGCTACCGGCTACGCAGCTATCTGTATTCAGCGCTTTGGCAGTCGCATCAAGAAGGTATTCCCATTATGCGGCCGCTTTATTTCTTAGATCAGACAGATTTGAGATTGTATGATGTAAATGATCAATTTCTATTTGGGGATCATTTGATGGTTTGTCCGATCTTGAGACCGGGGCAGCGCCAGCGAATGGTGATCTTTCCCAAAGGAGAATGGGTTGAGTTCACAACAGGCAAGCGGTATACGGAATCGGTGGCAATAGTTGAGGTAGCGTTCGATCAGATTCCAGTTTTTGTTCGAGCCGGCGCCGTGATTCCGCTAGATATGCTTTCTCAATTTGACCCGGAAGGGGAGATTGACGAATTGGAATTGATTTACTTTGAAGGTACGAAGAACTTGAAAACCAAACTTTATTTCGATGATGGGCAGAGTTTTGCTTTCGAATCGGGATCGTACAGAGAATCATGGATTCATGTGGAGGATGGGATTTTGCGAGAAGAGATTTTGCAGGATCAGTATTCGGCGCCTGTTATGAAGAGTATGAAAAAACGCTAGCCCCTGGGGCTAGCGTTTTTTGTAGAGGAAGAATTACGCGTTATAAAGGTTCTCGTAGTATTCTTTCAGCATGCGGTCTGTACCGAAAAATTCTCGGGTGGAGCGAATGCTCATCTGCATCATGCGAACCCAGTGTCCGCGATCTTGATAATAAGTGGGGAGCACTTCTTTTCGAAGGACGCGGTAGAGTTCGGTCAAATCGTGGGCGTCTTGCTCTTTCATATTTTCCGATTCAAAAGCATCGCCGAATTGCCAGCCGTTGACACCGTGCTGACAGGCTTCTGGCCACCAGCCGTCCAGAATGGAAAAATTCAAAACGCCGTTCATGGCCGCCTTCATCCCTGAAGTACCGCTGGCTTCTTTAGGCCGTCTTGGATTGTTGAGCCAGATGTCCGAGCCACGTGTCAGGGCGGCGCCGATGGTCATATCATAGTTTTCCAAGAATACGACGGCATGGGGATATTTTCTTGCCATGGCGACGATGCGCGTCACAATTTCCTTGCCGTTGTCATCCAATGGATGCGCTTTGCCCGAGAAGATAATTTGCACGTCACCATTTTTCAGAAGCGGCTCGATGATGTTCAGGTCCGAGAAGATAAAATCGCTGCGCTTATAGGGCGCGGCTCGGCGTGAGAAACCGATTAATAGGCTGTCAGGATTCAGAGAAACGCCGTTTCGCTCTTCCACCATTTTAATCAAAGCGAGTTTGTTGGTTTGATGATGCGTCCAAAGGATTTCGGGATCTTCAACGAAGTCCAGCATATTTTGATCCACCCAAGTGGGGAGATGAATGGCGTTAGTAATTCCGATGATCTCACACCGATCTTCGATATGCGTCCACATTGTATTGGAGGTCTCCGCATGAAGCGCGGCAACGGCATTGGCCTTTTTCGCCAAGCGAAGAGCAGCCACGGTCATATTGAAGGGCGCGCCCCCCAAGGAGACCAATTGTTCCAAGGTAAGGCCGTTATTGGCACCCATATAGATCAGACGATCCAATTCATGGGCTTCGTTGCCTTCCACAATCGGTGTGTGTGTTGTGAAGACCACCTGAGGTTTGATGGCGGTCTTGGCTTCTTCGAAAGTCATGCCGGCATCCATTTTTTCGCGGAGCAATTCGAATCCGGCAAAGAGGGCGTGGCCTTCATTGAAATGGACAACATCGGGAGTAATTCCCAAGGCGTGAAGGGCGCGAACCCCGCCAATCCCCAAAACCATTTCTTGCGCAATCCGCTCTTCGCCAAACCAACCATAGAGTTGGCCGGTAATCCAACGATCGGCGCCATTGTTCTCTTCGATATCCGTATCTAAAAGGTATAGGGTTGCATTTCCAAAGGCCTCGCATTTCCAGACCTTGCAAGCGACATCACGCTGGCGGATTTTTACAGTTACAATAACGCCGGTTTCCTCCAGAAAGTCGTAATGGCGGTTGACATAGCTGTCATAAGGGGTGCCATCGTCTTGGATGTATTGATCCGTATAGCCTTGTTTCCATAATAGTCCAAGGGCCACCAAGGGCAGATTCAAGTCATGGGCACCCTTTAAGTGATCCCCTGCGAGAATGCCCAAGCCCCCCGCGTATTGTTTGAAGCTGGAGTCTAATCCGTATTCCATGCAAAAATAAGCAACTTGTTTTTCCATAAAAATCCTCCTAAGAAACAATGGGGATTCGTACCCCGTCTATATCGCAATATACATCTTTCTCCCAGACGCGGAGATGGAGCGGTTTGCCTTCCAACAATTGAATGGTCAGTTCATTTTGTGTCCGTTTGATCTTAACTTCGCTTCCGCGATACCGAAGAACAAAGGAATAGCCGACCCACGTCTTTGGCAGAACGGGGGTTAGATAGAGTCCGTTTTCTTTGATGCGAAGTCCGCCGAAGCCATAGACCATATTCATCCAAGTGCCACCCATGCTGGTGATATGCAAACCGTCATCTGTATCGTTGTTGTAATCATCCAGATCGAGACGGGCAGCCCGATGAAACATCTCCAACGCTTTATCGAGGCGTCCCAACTCCGCGGCCAAAATGCTGTGGACGCAAGGGGAGAGAGAGGATTCGTGGACGGTGCGTGGCTCATAGAAATCAAAGTTTCTCTTTTTGGTTTCCATCGAATAGAGTTCGCCGAGAACAAAGAGGCCTTGCAACACATCGGCCTGCTTGATAAAACAGGAACGAAGGATGCGGTCCCAGGACCAGTTCTGATTTAATGGCCGCTCCGCCGGATCCAAATCGGCTGCCATGCGCTGCTCTTTGTCCAGATAACCATCTTGCTGCAAGAAGATGCCCAGAGTCTTGTCTTGTGGCTCAAAGAGTTTTTCTTCCACCGATTGCCATTGTTCCAGCTCCTCTTTCGTAACCAGATGGTGATCGAGGATGTCATGAATTTTTTGCGGCTGCGCGTAGTAATACTTTTCGATGGTCTCTCTCGTGTATTGAAGGGTCCATTTCGCCATGCGATTGGTGTACCAATTGTTGTTGACGTTGTTATCATACTCATTGGGTCCCGTGACGCCTAAAAGCACATAGGCTTGTTTGGCTTCCGACCAGTTGACGCGATTCGCCCAGAAACGGCTGATCTCAATTAAAACATCGAGACCGTGGCTCAAGAGGTAGTCGCGGTCCCCCGTATAGAGGACGTATTGATAGATGGCGTAGGCAATCGCGGCGTTTCGATGAATTTCTTCAAAGGTGATTTCCCATTCATTGTGGCATTCTTCTCCATTCATGGTCACCATGGGATAGAGCGCGCCTTTAACGCCAAGCTTAGTTGCGTTTTCTACGGCTTTTTCAAGATGGCGATGGCGATAAATCAAGAGGTTTCTTGCGATCTCTGGTTTTGCAGTCGATAGGAAGACTGGGATGCAGAAAGCTTCGGTATCCCAGTAGGTGCTGCCGCCGTATTTTTCGCCGGTAAATCCCTTGGGTCCGATATTCAGTCGAGGATCCAGTCCATTGTAGGTTTGTTTTAAGTGAAAAAGATTGAACCGAATGCCCTGTTGCGCGGCATCGTCACCCGTGATTTCGATATCACTTTCCTGCCATATTGCTGACCAGGTTTGGATATGGGCGGCCCGCAAGCGATCGTAGCCTGTTTTTTTGGCGGTATCGGCTGACTGATAGGCCAACTCCTTGATGTCTTCGGTCTTGTGATCGCGATTCGTGAGAACGGTAATTATTTTATCGAGAACGACAGGATGGCCTGCATCTAGCTGAATCTCGTATTGGAGAGTCGCCAGCTGCAGATTGGCGGTTTCACCAATCGGAGTAGCGCCGCTCGCATTGATGGCCATGGCGGCACCCACAACGAATGCTGTCTTTTTGGTGGTAGCCAGTACAAAGCCCATGCTGTTTTCGATCTCGGCTTCCATGGGTTCCCAGAATGTTTCCTCGTAATTGGAGTCTTCATTTTGGACATTTTGATTGAGTCCGGGCGCCCATTCAAGTCGATGACTGCCTTCCAAGGATTCCACGTGGAAGCGGATGGCAGCAATTTCGCGATTGTTGGTACTGACAAAGCGCTCAATGGTGAATTTTATTTGTCCCTCAGGACGGATAATCACAAAAGAACGCGTCAAAATCCCCGTCTGCATATTGAGTACCCGTGTGAAGTTGGAAAATTCTTCTTTGGCGAGATCAACGGCAACGCCGTTGAGTTTCATCGGGGTATAAAGAAAATTGACGGCATTTAATACCTTGGCGAAGTATTCGGGATATCCGTTCTTCCACCAGCCAACCCGGGTCTTATCGGGATAGTAGACGCCAGCGAGGTAGGTGCCGGAGAGGCTATCTCCGGAATAGTCTTCCTCAAAATTTCCGCGCATGCCCATATGGCCGTTTCCAAGGCTCATCACGCTTTCATAAAATCGATTTTCTTCTGGATGGAAGCCATCTTCGATGATCTTCCATGGATCTGTTTGAATTCTTTGTTTCATAGGTACCCAACCTTCCTGGTATTTGTGAATGCAACAGAGAAGTTTTATAATTTGGCTCTAGTAAAATCAAAATTTATGGATATCATTTCAATCGTGATTAGAATATGATAAAATAGTTGTGCAACCGATTGCACAACTTCATTATAGCAAAGGTTTGCCTAAGGCACAAATATTTTTAAAAAAAAGGATGATTGGATGAGAAATCGTTGGAAAGCAGTCATATTTGATCTGGATGGTGTGATCGTAGACACAGCAAAATATCACTATCTCGCGTGGAAGCGTCTAGCGGAGGAATTGGAGATTCCGTTTACACTAATGGACAATGAAAGATTAAAAGGAGTGAGCCGGATGGCTTCTTTGGAAATTCTGCTCTCCTTGGGAAAAAAAAGGCCCTCGGAGGCTGAAAAAGCAGGCCTGTCGGAACGGAAAAATGCCTGGTACGTGGAGATGATCGACGAGTTGACCCGGGAGGATCTGCTTCCAGGCGCGGAATGTCTTTTGCGTCAATTAAGAAAAGACGGGGTGAAAATCGCCCTGGGTTCGGCCAGCAAGAACGCGGCGCGAATTCTGGAAAAGTTGGAAATCGGCAAATATTTCGATGCGCGCATTGACGGCACCAAGGTGAGTCGAGCCAAGCCGGACCCGGAAGTCTTTCTTTTGGCGGCCAAGAGTGTCGGTGTTGAGCCAGTAGACTGCCTCGTTTTTGAGGATGCACCAGCTGGTGTTGAAGCCGCGAAGCGGGCATATATGCATGTTGTTGGCATCGGTACCCGAGAAAATTTGCCTCATGCGGACTGGATTTTAGGATCACTGGATGAAATTCAAGACGAAATCCTTTATGATGGTAGGTAGAGATCATCATCGAGGGGGAAGAGTCATGGGAATTAAGAAGCGGAGGAAAGGAATGCTGATAGTGATCAGCATGTTTTTGTTTGGCTTCTTTTTTGTGCCGAGCGTACGAAGCGAGATCGTGATGCGACCGGCAAGTTATCTTGCCTATCGAGACAGCGTGATGCGGCAGAAAGGATTTCAACTGGTGATGCCGGGTGGGAACGCGACGGGAAAAGAGGATTGGAGTTCCAGTATGAAGATCTATCACACGACGGCTTTTGAGTCGGCGGAGAATCCAATTTCCGCGACCATCCTCTATAATTTTGCGAGTTTTTCAGGGAGCAGATCTCGTCTTTATGATTCAGATTCGCCTTTTGAAATGGCCTACTACGGTGCCTATGCGGTGACGCGTGAGAATGAGGAAAATCCTTTTGGATTTACTGAGGCGGGTGAGCTTGACGAAAGCGAGCTGGCCATAATTCCACTCTATGATTTGGAGATTTTGGTTTTGCGGGGGCTCGGATGTCCAAGGGAGCTGGCGAAAACGAAGATTGATTCCTTTGAAGAAGTGAAAATAGAAGTGGGTCATCCCTTGGAGGAATGGATCCGCGTGGATACGAGGATTGAAACGCGATCGGTGGTGCATGCGAAAAATGGTTGGAATCAAAATGACTTGCAATACGGTTCGCCGCCAAAGGAAGTGAAGGAATCATTCCCGTCATTGACCCTCAAGGGGCGGGTGTATCTCCGATACTTCCCGGAATGGGAATCCACCGTGTTTCTCTATGTATTTGCAAAGGATGAAGCCTTGATTCAAGAAACGGACACACAATTTTTGCAAAAAGTGAAGATTTACGGGAGGAATTTATGGGCGCCTTGATCATCGCGATGTTCTGTAGTGCATCGTTGGCCTTTTTCTTTAAGGAAACGGAAAAAAGAAATTTGAATCGATATTGGGTGACTTCGGCGAATTATATGATCGCAACGGGGGTTGGCATTTGGATGGTGGTGCAAGCGCCGCCGGAACTATGGCCGCCAATTTCCTTTTTTGCTATGGCGGGGTTTACGGGTTTTTTATTTTTTGAATCCTTTTTGTTGTATCAAAAGAATGTACGCGAGTTTGGTGCGTCGCTGACTGGTTTTTATGGAAAATTGGGGATACTGTTACCGGTGGTTTTGTCGTTGGCGGTATTTCAAGAATGGCCGACTCGTTTTCAAGGCATGGGAATTGGCCTTGCGATTCTGTCCATTGGAATTGCGAATCGAACGGAAAAAGGAAAATTTGAATGGGTGGCACCGCTTTTGTTGTTACTTGTTTTCAACGGAATGGCAGAGTTTATGAACAAGGGATTTGAGGCGGCATACGCCTTTTCCTTGCGTCCGCTTTGGTTGGCTAGTGTTTTTGGAACCGCGCTTCTTTTCAGTTTGGGAAAGAGTCTTTCTCAGGAAAGGCCTGAGCGGTCCATTTGGGCATGGGGCGTTGGGATTGGGCTAACCAATCTGTTCTCATCCTTCTTTTTGATTCAAGCCCTGGTGGTTCTTCCGGCGGCGGTGGTTTTCCCGTCCTTTGGGGTGGGGAGCATGCTGTTGATTTACTTGGGAAGTGCAGGGTTCTACAAAGAGCGTTTGACTCGCAGGCAGTGGCAGGCATCAGCCTTGTCTTTGATTGCCATCTATTTGATGAATCAATAAAAACGATGCAAGCATTCAACCGATTGGTTGGTGCTTGCATCGTTTAAAAAAAGAATCCTCTTGAAGGATTCTTTTTGCGTTATCTGGTTTGTTTGACGATCCATTTTGCCAAAGCGCTTGTCTGAATGGCTTGCGCGTTGCCAGGGCGAATGCTGCCATCGGCGCCGGTGTAGTGCTTTAAACCATAGGGGGGTAGATCCATGCCGGGAACCAGATTGCAGGGAACCGGAATGGAGATGATTCCCATATGTTGAGCGAAGGTGTGAATCGCTTTTAATGCTTGATCGGCACCGCCTTCTGATGTACCAGCGGTGGAAAGCGCGGAACAGGTTTTGCCGGCAAGCATGGCTTCTGTCCAGAAGATGGCTGCGGCATCGAAGAGCGTCTTCATCTCTGCGGAGACATTGCCAAAATAGGTAGGCGATGCAAAAACGAGGTGATCGCAAGGTATGAGATCGTCGGCTGTTGCTTCGGGAAGCTGAAGGTACTCGCTGTAAAGAGCTGCGTCTAAGTTGAATTCATCAACCAAGGCTTGTCCGTCGGGGTCGGAAACCCGAAAGAGAGTGGCATCCTCTCCAAGGTCTTGGAAGGCAGTCTTCAACATGCGGGTTAAAAGGTAGGTGTTTCCAGATACACTATGCACAAATAATCCAATTTTCATGATTTTCCTCCTAAAAAAAAGCCCGAATCACTTCGGGTTATTCAGTAAAGCGAATATATTTTCCGCCGATCCAGCCATAGCCTTCGGTTTCTCGATAGACATAGGACCATCCGCCGACCTTGCCCATCACACGGAAGGTTTCCGTCGTGCTCACGGATGACAGCACCGCTGAATCCATGGTGGGCGCATTTCGGAAGTTGACGCCAGCTGTAACTTGCGCCTTTGGATAAAGATTATCGAGGTGATCGTATATTTTTATCGTGGGATATTTCGCGAGCATCTCATCGGAGATAGAAAGGGCAACGAGCGCCTGCTCAGAATCGTCTGAAACAGGTGTATTTGTTTCACTGCTTTCTGACGATGTTTCTGTTGTGGGTTTTGTTTGATCCGACGTGTCGATTTGATCAGATTCACCGGAGACATTTGCATCGGTTGTGACTACAACCTCGATCTGCTTATTTGCCGGTTCTTCCATCGTTGTAGAAGGGGTTGTCGCCTCTGGTGAACGGAAGAAAAAGGCAATGGCTGAAAAGCCGATTAAAATAAACAAGAGGATGAGAAAAAGGACACGGCCCCGTTTTTTTGGTTTGCTTTTTTCATAAAGGGAATTTTTTTGAATGCCGTAATCCCAATTGTATCGATCGTAGACCCGGTTGTATCGAGCACACTCTTCGGGGTTGGAAAGAATGGCGTACGCCTCTTCGATCAATTCGTTGGTCTTGCCACTTTGATGAAGATCCGCAAAATGTTTATGAAGGGTAGCGTCATCAATATCACGAGGGATGCCCAAAAGTTTATAGTAATTTTTCAATCGATTATCTTCCTTGTTATAATAGAGATAGTACACGATTGGTTCCCCCTCAGTCCGTTTTTCACTAAATCTTATTATACCATAAATAGTCTGAATAATCGAATGTTTAGGGGGCAAAGAAATGGTTAAAATTTGAAAAAATGTTTTGCTTTTTCTTCTTTCATGGTGTGGATGAAACGAGAATGTGGTAAACTAAAATGGAATAAATCCATCTCGGAGGTGGAAAAATGACAGAGAAAAAATCGCGGTTCCATTTTTGGGACCACGTAAAGGGAAAAGGCGGAAAAGAAAAGCAATTGAATATCGATGAAGAGGCGCTTCGCGAGTTCGAAGCCGTGCTTCATGCCGAATTGGAAGCGGAAGATATGGAGCTTGAAAAGGATGAACCGGTCAAGGAAGATCCTGGGGAAGTTTTGATTGACTCTGAGGACGAGGAAGAAAACTTGGAGGAATTGGAAAGGGAAGTGGAGCGTGTGTGCGAACTGCAACCGTCCGTCCTACAGGAAGCCCCGCAGGAAATGAAAAAAGAGACGTTGCCTGTTCGGACCCCCTTGGAAGATTCTTTAGAAGAACAACTGGAGGAATTAAGTCAGATCAAGTTGGGCTTGCCCGAGGAGCGTCGTGAATGGATTCACGAGCAAGCCGTTAAAAGCGCGGGTCAAAAGGATGGTGAGGTGCATTACCGCCGCCGTCGCCGACAACAGCCGACGAGATCCACGGGAAAGTGGATTTGGATTTTTGTCATTATTTTGTGTGGCGTAGCCATTTGGTTTTTTCGAGGGAAAATCGCTGGGATCTTACCGAGTTTTGAACGGGAGCAGACGGTAGAAGTACAAGATTCCGAATCATTGTTGCGAACGAGAATTGAGCTTTTCTTCTCGACGGCAAAGGTGATCGAAGCGGAAAGCATGACAAGTTTTTTCTCCATGACAACCATGGGTGATCCACAAAATTATGATGCAAATCGTGAATCGATCAATGCATTGATCGATTTAAAGACCAGCTTTGAGTTGGTGCAGGAATTGCAGTATTTGGGGATATCGAAGGTATCGATTGAAGAGGCAGACGGTCAGCCAATTCGTGCAATTGCGGAAGTTGGAATCAATAGTGTTGATCCGGTGTTGAAGGGTGCCTTATCGGAAACCACATGGCAATATCAAGATGGGCAATGGGTCTTTGATGCGGAAGCGTATGTCACACAATTATCCAATGCGCGAATCACCGAAGGACAGTTGCCGATTCAAACGATTGAGGATCACTCAGATCTGCCCGTTGGTGAGGTGGTTGTTGAGGAACCGGTGGAAGAGTCGCCCGCCACGGAATTGGTAGAAGGTCCTGAAGTCGAGAAAGAATCACCGGATGGATTTATCCAAGCCGGCGGATACAGCTATGAATCGGAGGATGAGAGGACCTTTTCCATGCTGACCTTGAAATTCGGTATCCAGCGGGAGGGGTTTGAAAAGATGGTGTTTACCTCCACGGAAGCAAAGTCGAATCAAAGGGTTGACGCTCCATCGTTTCAGTTGTGGCTGTCGGAGGATAATCGTCAGATGACAGTGAAGGTGGACGCTAGGCTGAATAAATTGGAGATCGCGGACTACGAGCGATTTAGCGCGATGATAAAAAGAATTGAAGTAGAACAGGAAACGGGTATTCTGGTATTTACATTTGATTCACCAACGCAAGTGCGCCCCTATGAATGGAAGGGCTTGCTTATTATTGATTATGAGGAAAAACAATAAGGAGGAGCGGGATGCCGAATCGTTATTTGGTCATCAGCAAAGAAATTTTACCGGATATTTATGTTAGGGTGGTAGAGGCGGACGAATTGATTCGAACGGGCAAAGCGCGAGGCATCAGCGATGCTGTCAAGCAGGTTGGAATTAGCCGGAGTACCTATTATAAATATCATGAACATGTGTATCGCTTATCAGAGGCGAAGCGCGGGAAAAAAGTAACAATTACCTTTTTGCTCATGCATCAGGTGGGTCTTTTGTCCTATGTTTTGGATTCCATTGCGAGGCAAGGAGGCAATGTGTTGACGATTCATCAAGACATTCCGATCAATGAATTTGCTAATGTCAGCATTACCTTCGATATGACCAATCTTCGAGGAGAGTTGGCGGATTTTATTGATGAAATGAAAGAGGTAGAGGGAATCACACGACTTGAATTGATTGCTTTGGGATATTAAGAAAGAGCGCCGTTTATCGGCGCTCTTTTCGAATTTGTTCGGTATATGCTTTTAAGGCTTCCCGGGTTGGGGGATAGAGATCGGAGATCAGTCCTGCCTGATCGAGGGAGACCCATTGGAAATCCAGCATTTCTTCGATACGCATCTGGACAGTGCCTGTATACTCCCGGCATAGATAGACCATGGGATGCACGGTTAGGGGAACGCCCCGCACAAGGCTAGCGGCATGAATTCGCCCTAGGGGTTCCAAGTGGATTGCGAGAAGTCCGAATTCTTCATGCAGTTCCCGCTTCGCACAGGTTTCCAAGTTTTCGTTCGGTTCTTGTTTTCCCCCGGCCAAAGACCAGCCTTGTCCATCGGATCGATAGCCCAAGAGTACGGTGTTTTCTTTTATAACGATAACGGCAGTACATGCGGTGAACATGACGGATCTCCTTTCTTCTTTCTTTTATTCTACAGGAAATCCGGAATTTGGCAACTTTATTAGAGCGTTTCCGCCTTGGCGTAGAGACTTTGTATTTCATTTTTCGAGAGCTGTTTGGATAAGAATGTCGCCATCAAAAAAATGCCGGGAATGTCGACAAGCAATCGGGTTACAGCAAAGCGCGCCCCCAAGGAAGACAATTCAAAAAGAAACATGGGAATTTTAGTGGTAGACCACGCACCGATAAAGATCAGTACGTTGCTGAATTTAACGCCTTTTTTCATAAAAACAGCCGCAATGGGAAAGGCGCCGTACAGGGGACCCGCCGCAGCTGATCCGATGAAGAAGGCTAGAAAAACACCCTTGATTCCAGAATGATCGCCCATATAGGTCATCATGGTTTCTCGCGGAACCCAAACATCCAGCAAGCCCAACAGAATAAAGATGGGTGGGATGATGAGAATCATTTCCTTTAGAGAATATCCGGTAACGAGAAGAGCCTTGCGTCCCAGCTCCTGATTGATGATCCAGAGGAGCAAAAAGGCTGTGCATGTGATCAGAAAAAAACGATATCGTTTGATTATAGCCATAGTCCACCAGCCACCTTTCCAACAATCAGTGCCACCAGAAACGAGAAGAGAAAAGCCAATAGGTTTCTGCTAAAGGCCATTTTTTTGCCAAAGTACTGAATTTCAATCGGCAGGGTCATAACACCAACCATCATAAGGCTGGAGACAAAGGCGGCGATTTGTGTGTAGCCCGCGCCATTGGATAGAAGGATGGCAGCAGTCGGGAAGGCGATAAACCCGGGGATCAGGGTGATTGAGCCCACGAGGGCGGAAAGAACGACTCCGAGGGGACCAGACTGATCCCCGATTAGTTTGGAGATAAACTCGGCATCGAAGATGGCCATCATCAACCCGACCAAGACGATCACCCCTAAGAATTGGGGAAGAATATTTTCGAAAGCCTTCCATGCCTTTTTGAGTGCTTTTTTGGTTTTCATTTTATCTCGCCATGCAGAAGCCCCCAAAAGCAGGAGGGTAATGATATATAAACTAATATTCAAACGAACACATCCTTTTTAAGAGTTGGTCAACGAAGAGAAAGTTTCGAAGCCAGTATAGTCACATTCTAGATTTGGAATATGAACTTGTCAAGCACTTTGTCGCTACTATCAATAAGATGGTCTGGTTACGGAGGAGGGTTATTTGCGTTGGCGTTCCATCAGTGACGGCAGTGTTGAAAGAGAGGCAGCGGATTTGCGGGAATACAAGTCGTAAGCGGAGGGAATCGGGGTTTGACATTTGTCGGATGAGCAAGTATAATACCTTTTGCAGGCTATTTGTGGAAAGGTGGCTGAGTTGGCTTAAGGCGCACGCTTGGAAAGCGTGTTGGCGCTAACCCGTCACGGGGGTTCGAATCCCCCCCTTTCCGCCAGAGAAAAACGGGGAAACCCAAATATAAAAGCCGTATGGAGATCGAGCGGGTCTTGCGCAACGAAAGTTCTCGAACCTCGTCAGGACCGGAAGGTAGCAGCGATAAGGGAAACCTTTTGTGTGCCGCAAGGGCGCCTGCTCGATCTCCATGCGGCTTTTTTGTGAATCCCGGTCGAAACTCGACCGGGATTTTGGTATAATAGGGGAAGATGAATGAAAGAGGTGTCTCATGAGTTATCAGGCAATTTATCGAAAATATCGTCCGATCACCTTTGAAGACGTGTACGGACAAAGTCATATTACGCGAGTCTTAAAGAATCAGGTGAAGGCTGGAAACTCAGCTCACGCCTATTTGTTCTCAGGTACGCGGGGAACTGGGAAAACTTCAACGGCAAAAATATTGTCGCGTGCGGTCAATTGCCTGCATCCTGTCGACGGCAATCCATGCAATGAGTGTGAGATCTGCCGGGGATTGTTGGAGGAAAGCATTTATGATGTGGTGGAGATGGATGCCGCGTCAAACAACAGCGTGGAAGATATTCGGGAGCTAAAGGAAAAGGTGAAATACCTGCCGACAAAAGCGGCAAAGAAGGTATATATCATCGATGAGGTTCACATGCTTTCAAAAGGCGCTTTTAACGCGCTGTTAAAGACCTTGGAGGAACCGCCTTCGCATCTTTTGTTTATCCTGGCAACGACAGAACCGCAAAAACTGCCAGCGACCATTATTTCCAGGTGTCAGCGTTATGAATTTCATCGCCTATCCGTGGATGATATGGCAGCCAATATGGCTGAGATTCTGATTAAAATGAATCGCCAGGCAAGTCCGGCGGCGCTTCGGCTGATCGCTCGGAATTCCGAAGGCGCCATGCGGGATGCCTTGAGTATTTTGGATCAGTGCACGGCAGCCAATGAAGGGCGCATTGAGGTGGAAGACGTTGTATCGGTCTTGGGATCGGTACAGGAAGAGGTTTTATTTGAGTTGATTCAAGCCCTTTGGGAACGAGATGCCAGACGAGTTTTGTCGGTGATTGACACCATGGTGATGCAGGGCAAGGATCTTCGGCAGTTTACACGGGAATTGGTGCATACCTTTCGGAATCTGATGATTGTGAAGGTATCTCAAGACCTGGAAGATTTGTTACAATGTACCGATGAACAGATTGAGGGATATCGGATTCAGGCGGAGCGTTTTCCGCAGGAAGAAATTTTACGATATTTGTCGGGATTGAGCGGGCTGGAAAGTCAATTGGCCTATGCGACATCTCCGCGGGTTTTGTTGGAAGCGGGATTGATTCGTTTGATGAATCAGCCGGATGAGAAAACCTGGGAAGGCTTGCTGGAACGGGTTCGTCGATTGGAAGAAGAGGGCGTTGCCATAGCAAAGCCGAGTTCTTCAGCATCATCGTTTGCGGCGCCGGCACCGGTTGCTTCTACGCATGGGGTGAAAACCGGACGCGTAGAGGAAGAAAATCAGAACTATGAAAAAGTGGAGGCCAAGCCGACTGCGCGAGCAGTTTCCTTTACGGATGTTCATCAGCAATGGGAAGATATTCTGTTGGGTGTAAAATTTCGAAGCGGTAGCCTGTATGCAATGATGGATCGAGGCGAACCGGTGGACTATTCCGATGGCCGCTTGACCATCGCCTATGACGACAAGAATGAATTCTTCCGCAAGGAAGTGGCGAAGCCAACCAATTTGGCGATTATTCGACAGGCAGTGGAGGAAACCTTGGGATCATCCATTCACATTGATGTGAAACGCTTGTCTGAGATTCGTCCCCATGCAGCCTCTAAAGGGGTCGATGCGGGAATCGAAAAAGCAAAACAATTTTTTGGGGAAGATTTAATTAAAATCAAATAGCGGAGGAAAACAATGGCAAAAGGACGGAAACAAATGCCCGGTGGCGGCATGAATATGAATGCTTTGATGAAACAGGCGCAACAAATGCAAAAGAAAATGGAAGTGGCGCAACAAGAGGCGGAGACAAAAGAATTTGAAGCTTCAGCAGGTGGCGGCGCGATCACCATTCGTGTAAACGGGAAAAAAGAATTGCTTGACGTGAAAATCGATCCAGATTTATTGGATCCAGAAGAAGTGGAAATGATTCAGGATTTGATCTTGGTTGCGGTAAATGATGCGCTGAATAAGGCGGGAGAAGCAGTCGCAGCTGAGATGGGCAAAGTGACCGGCGGAATGCCGGGCATGTTTTAGGACCTGATGATGAGTGGGATTCCTCAAGCAATTGGTGAATTGATTCAGGAGTTTTCGCGTTTGCCTGGGATTGGGAAGAAAACAGCGCAGCGTCTGGCATATTATGTTTTGGATATGGAACTAGAGGAAGCCCTAGGATTGGCGAAGGCGATCGTTCATGCAAAGGAAACGATTCGATATTGCGATATTTGCATGAATTTGACGGAGACCTCGCCCTGTTCGATTTGCTCGGATGTAAAACGGGATGAAACCAAGATTCTTGTGGTGGAACAACCAAGGGATGTTTTGGCGCTGGAACGGATGAGAGAATATCGGGGAAAGTATCATGTGCTTCATGGACACATCTCGCCCATGGAGGGGATTGGACCCGATGAAATTCGCATTCAGGAGTTGTTGAAGCGAGTCGACACGGAACCGCTGGAAGAAATTATCCTGGCGACGAATCCAACCGTGGAGGGAGAAGCGACAGCCATGTATTTGGCGAGGCTGTTGAAACCATTGGGTGTGCATACGACACGAATCGCCCATGGAATTCCTGTTGGCGGGGATTTGGAGTTCGCCGATGAGGTGACTCTGTCCAAGGCTTTGGAGAATCGAAGAGATATGTAGGCATGCGAGATTTCGCATGCCTTTTGCTCATTTGATCCCAATGGGATTGCGTGGGAATAAAATGGAATTGGGAGGGTGAGGAAGATGTTGCAATTGGCGTATGTTTTTTTCTTGGCAGTCATTGGCATTGGCTTTCTTGCGCTCTTTTTTAGCCTATGCGAGGATGTCATTCGGCAGCAAAAGACCTATACGGAAGAACAGAAGCGTCGAAAAAAACGAATTCGCGCGCACAAACTGATGAAAAAAGAGATCCAAGAAGAGATGTGGAAAGACTATCCGAATGAGGGCCAGCCAAAGGAGGCAAAAAATGCGAGAAATAAACGTAAACAAGGTTAGGGATGCCGTTGAAAAGATGTGCATCGAAGCCAATCTTGCCTTGACGGAAGATGTGCAGATTGCCATGAAAAATGCCCTTGAAGCGGAAATCAATCCCTTGGCGAAAGAGGTATTGGAAGACTTGATCAAGAATGAACGGGTTGCATCGGAATCAAAGGTGCCGATTTGCCAAGATACGGGTATGGCAGTGGTTTTTGTTGATCTGGGACAGGAAGTCGCCTTGGTCGGGGGAAGCCTGGAAGAGGCGATTCATGCTGGCGTTCGAACGGGATATGAAAAGGGATACCTGCGAAAATCGGTTGTAAAAAGCCCGATTACCCGGGTGAATACCAAGGACAATACCCCGGCGGTGATTCATTATCGTGTGGTGGCAGGAAATCAAATCCGCCTTCGCTTTGCTCCAAAGGGATTTGGCAGCGAAAATATGGGGAGACTTGGGATGCTGAAGCCATCAGATGGACGTGAGGGCGTTCTTGCATTTGTTGTGGAGACGGTTCGGGCAGCGGGTCCCAATGCCTGTCCACCCCTTGTGATTGGAGTCGGAGTTGGTGGAACCATGGAAAAAGCGTGTCTTTTGGCAAAAGAGCAATTGCTTCGCAATGTTGGGGAACCGGCGATGGAGCAAGAAGCACGCGAACTGGAAGAAGAGCTGATGGAGCGAATAGAAGCGCTGGATATCGGCCCTCAAGGCTTTGGAGGAAAGACGACGGCTTTGGCGGTGCATGCAGCCTTGTTTCCTACCCATATTGCGGGACTGCCTGTCTGTGTGAATATCAATTGCCATGTTGCTCGCCATCGCGAGCGAGTGATTTAGGAGGCGGCTATGAAACGGATTCAATTACCCCTGACGAAAGAAGTGATTCAAACTCTTCGGATCGGGGAGAAGGTATATTTGAACGGTCCGATGTTTACTGGACGAGACGCCGCTCACCGGCGATTGGTGGAAACTCTTGAACGCGGAGAAAAATTGCCGATTCCCATAAATGGCATCACGATCTTTTATGTGGGACCAAGCCCGGCGCGTCCGGGACAAATCATCGGATCAGCCGGTCCTACCACCAGTTATCGCATGGACGATTATACGCCGCGGCTGCTGGAAGAGGGGCTTTTAGGCATGATTGGAAAAGGTCGGCGGTCATCCTTTGTTCGGCAAGCCATCCGAGAACATGGCGCGGTGTACTTCGCGGCCCTTGGAGGCGCGGGAGCCTTGGCGGCACAGGCGATTGTATCGGCGAAGGTCGTGGCTTATCCAGATTTGGGAGCCGAGGCTATTCATGCATTGGAAGTGAAGGATTTTCCTGTGGTTGTGGCGGTTGACGCGACGGGGGCTTCCGTGTATGAGCGAGAGGAGAAAACCCATGTCTGATCAGAATTTTAAGATTTTGGAAGAACAGATCTTTATGCCGACAGCGCATTTGGTCAATTGGATAGTGATCCTGCTGATTGGGGTGAATCTTGCGATTCCCCTTTCGAACCGTCTGCCGGAGGCGTATCATCGTGTAGGCGGGATGGGATTCTTTCTTTTGGGGATTCTTGCGTTCGGATTGATTATCAGGGAGATGGCGTCCTATTATCAATATATTGTGTTGGAAGAGAGCTTTCTGGTGGACAAGTGCTGGGGGAAACGCCGGCGTGTGACGGTGATTCAACTGAAGTTTGCAGACATCACCTATTATGGTCCCATCCAGAAGGCGGAGGAATCGCCTGTTCGGCGCCCTCGCCGATATATCAGGCAGTGGAAAAAGGCGAGCCATTACGCCTTGGATTATCGAGTCGGAGAAGGAAAAAAACGAATCATTCTACAAAACAGCTCTCGATTGGAACGGGTGATGGCACGGATGTTGCGGGGGAGAGTCAAGCCATGAAAACGCCACTGAAAGACGGACTTCAACGAGTAATGAAGGAAAATCGAACTCGTTTTCATATGCCCGGCCACAAGGGGCGGCAGGATTTTTTCTTGCCCTTGGAATGGGACTTTACCGAGATACCGGGGACGGATGATCTGCACGATCCCAACGGGATCATTCAAGCGAGTCAAAATCAAGCGGCCCGGATCTACGGGGCGAAGGATACCTATTATTTGGTCAATGGGTCAACTGGCGGATTGCAGGCGGCTCTTCTTGCTGCATTGGCGCCGGGAGATTCTGTGGTTGTGCCGAGGAATGCTCACCAGTCCATCCATTATGGGATTGAATTTGCGGGAGCTGATCCGATCTACCTGATGCCGCTCCAAGAGAAAAGCGGGTTGCTGGCTGGGCCGGATCCGGTACTCTTTCGCCAAACAATCGAAGCAAAAAAACCAGCGGCTGCGGTGTTTACGTATCCGACCTACGAAGGCGTCTGTTGGGACCTTCAATCTTTGATCGCGATTTGCCGGGAACATGGGGTGATCAGCATTGTAGATGAAGCCCATGGGGCGCATTTTTCATTTTTCCCTTCTTTGCCGCAATCGGCAGTGGAGATGGGAGCGGATCTCGTGGTGCAAAGTGCCCACAAAATGTTGCCGGCGCCGACCCAGACCGCGCTGTTGCATCGGGGAAGCGATGTTGTGCCGGAAGCGTGGATTCGAGAGGCTTTGCGGCGAACCCAGACCAGCTCGCCTTCCTATCTCTTGCTATTGGGGATAGAGGAAGCGCTTCATTGGATGAGCGAGCAACACGATCCGGAGGAATTGCCTGCCCTTGAAATTTGCCGGGAGGCGATTCGCGCCCTGCCTGGGATTGAATTATTGGAAGGAAAACGGCAGGATCCCTATAAATTTTTGATTTCCGCATTGGGACGAGGGCTTTCGGGTCCAGATTTGGTTCAAGCCTTGCGCGCTTCGGGGGTTGAACCGGAGTGGCAGCAGGGAGACCTTGTGCTTTTGATGGGTGCGCCCTATCAGAATCGTGCGGATTGGACGGTTTTGGCAAAGGCTTTGGAGGCGCTCCCTATAGGCGATGACTTGAATGGAGACTCGATTAAACCCTGGATGATTCAAGAGATTCCGGAGCGGGTAATGACAACGCTTCAAGCGCGTCGAGCAAAGCGCTCGTTCGTACCCATCGAGGAGAGCATTGGAGAGATTCTCGCCGAGAATCTGACACCCTATCCACCGGGAATTCCGGTGATTCTCGCAGGAGAACGGATGACGAAAGAGATTGCTTTATACCTAAGCTGGTTAAAAGAGAAAAAAGGTAGAATAATTGGAGGAAATGACAGAATATCCATAGTTTGTGAATAAAATGGGTAAGAATTCCATGAGCAAGGAGGAATTCATATGTCGAGTAAAAAAAGAAAAGCGGGTTATTTATTATTCATCATAAGTTTGATGGTTTTCTTGTCTGGAAGCATAGCGGGCTATGCGAATGCAGACGTCTATGAAGTCGACTCGATTTTTGTATCGGCAGTGGTCGATCGAAGTCATCAAATTCAGGTCACAGAAGAGGTGAATATGATATTTGATACCGCTGGGAATTCGATAAAGAGGACGATCCCTTTGCTGGTGGACAATCAAAGATTTGAGATTGATCAGATCCAGGGAGTCGGAGTTGAAATCGATTCTGTATGGAAACGAAATGAAGTGGTTCTCACCATGAAAAAGCCAAGTGGCTCTTTTTCTGGTGTTGAAAATTTTCAGTTGAAATATGTGCTTCGTGGCGGTCAGGACCAAGAACCTGATTCGGATTTCTTTTATTTATCGATTATTGCACCAGACTGGAATACCTATATCAATCATGCGCGCTTTCAGATTGAGTTTCCAACACGGATTCTTCCGGAGATGGTTGCTGTGCAATCCGCTAGAAAGCAAGTCGCTAGTCGGGAGACGATGCTGATCAGTGTGGAGGGAAATCAAGTAGCGGGGAAATCACAATATTTTTTGGTGCCAGGTGAATCGATATCGATTGGCGTACAGCTTCCGGAAGGTACTTTTTCCGAGGCGATGCCTCTGAGCACTTTTTATGAAGAAACAGCAAGTTGGGAGTTTGGCCTGACAATAGGAGCACTTTTAATGGCCATTGGTTGGTGGTTTTGGTGGAAAGAAAAGCTCAAAGAGCCGATTTCTCGCACAACACCCCCGCCGGAAGCATCGCCGGCTGAAATCCATTACTTGTTTTCAAGAACGGTTGTAAGCAGGGACCTCAGTGTTCTTCTGCTTCAATGGGCAAACCGCGGTTGGATTCACTTCTATACAAACTTTTCGGGTTTGGGAGGGAAAGATGGCGCGGCGCTTACCTTGGTACGAAGATTGCCAACGGAATCGTCCGCTTATGAATTGCGGCTCTTTAGTCTTTTGTTTGACGAATATGGAAATGGTCATCGGGTCCGCTTGGAAGATTTGCGAGGACGTTTCTTTCTTCATTTTGAGGAATTGACTCATCATCTGAAAGCGGAATACAGCGTGGGTCCCAAGGCGTTTTTTAAAAACCATCAAACCAAGAATGAGGTGGGGCTCACCGTTTTCGCGAGTTTGCCGATTTCATTCTTTTGGCTACGCGTGGTATTTGAGAGTTATCGTGGCTGGTTTGGGGCGGTTCTATCCCTGATTTTGATCGCAATTCAATTGTTAGCGATTCGATGGAGTGAAAGCGGGGATCGGAGCAGCAAACGGATTGTTGGATTGTTGTCCTTGGCTTTGCTGGCGGTGTATGCGATAGTGTTGCAGCATTTTTTCGGCTTTCTGTTGGCGTTGGGTTCGGCGGGCATGATCATGTATTTGATCAAGTGGTCGGAAGAAAAAACCATTTTCGGAATCGAGCGAATTCGACAATATCAAGGATATCGAGAGTTTCTTTCAAATGTGGAAAAAGAAAAGGTGTTGACGATGATTCAAGACACGCCGGAACTTTATTACGAGGGCCTGCCCTTTGCGGAGCGTTTAGGGGTATTAAATGAATGGAAGAAACGATTTAAAGAGATTTTTTTCTTGCCGCCAATCTGGTATCATGGAGAAGAAAGCAATCAGTTTTCAATTGAAGAATCTACGAGGGAGCTCATGGCCTTTCTGGCGCACTTTGAAGAGGTTATCGAGTCAAAGGATGGCTCCCAGGTTGAATAGGAGTGGAGAAGATGGGAAATCTAATCGTCATCGAGGGAAGTGATGGTGCGGGAAAAGAAACGCAGACAAATCTGTTGAAAGTTTTTTTTCAATCCGCCGGGACAGTATTTGAATCGGTAAGTTTTCCCAACTATAAAGAAGAGTATTCGGCTCCGGTGCGGCTATACTTATCCGGCGCCTTTGGCAAAAAGCCGTCTGATGTAAGCGCATATGCGGCATCTGTGCTATTTTCCGTCGATCGATTTGCTAGTTTTAGAACCGATTGGAAAGAGGCGTACGAGGCGGGAACCATTATTCTGGCAGATCGCTATATTCCATCGAACATGATTCATCAGGCGGCCAAGATTGACGATCCCGTTGAGCGGGAAGCATTCTTAAGTTGGGTGGAGAAGTTTGAATATGGGATTATGGGATTGCCGAAGCCGCGCTTGATTTTCTTTTTGGATATGCTGCCGGAGGTTTCTCATCGTTTGCGGGAAAACCGGAAGAACAAGGCAGATGGAAGCGAAGAAAAGGATATTCATGAACGGGACGAAGCCTATATGGAGGCTTCGTATCAAACGGCCTGCGAAGTGGCGGAAAAATATCAGTGGATACGAATTCGTTGTGTTGAGGATGGTCGACTAAAAACCATAGAAGAGATTCATCAAGAAATAGTATCTCATTTAAAGAAGGAAAAGATTATTGAGGAGGCGATGGAATGAAGCTTGTGATTGCGATTGTTCAGGATCAAGATGCCCATGCATTACAGACTATATTAATCGAAAATGGATTTGGCGTAACACGACTTGCATCGACAGGCGGATTCTTGAAGGATGGAAACACGACCCTTTTAACAGGCGTCAAGAGAGATCGTGTCGATGAAGTGCTGGCGTTGATCAAAGAGAATTGCGAGATGAGAATTGTCACGAGAAACACAACCACCAGCGCGTCTTGGGGCTCTGGGGTTTATCTGCCATATTTGGTAGACGTCAAGGTTGGCGGCGCGGTTGTTTTTGTTCTTGATGTGGATCAATTTGAACAGTTTTAGCGAGGAGTTTACTATGATAGGACATCAAGCGCAGCAGGAACAGATGATGGAGGCGGTTCGATCCAACCGAGTCGCCCATGGATATTGTTTTGAAGGACCGGAGGCCGTCGGGAAAAAGAAGATGGCCTTCAACTTTGCTATGGATTTGCTGTGTCAGCAAGAAGAGAGCCGCTGTGGCCTCTGCCATAGTTGTCAGATGTTTGCCGCGGGGAATCATCCCGACTTTCATATGTACGAACCGGAAGGCAAGTCGATCAAGCGGGAGCAAGCGGAACGGGCGATTCATGAGCTACAGATTCGTTCTTACGAAGGGGGATACAAGATTTTCCTCTTTGATGATGCGGACAAACTGACCGCTTCCGCGCAAAATGCCCTATTGAAGAGCCTCGAGGAGCCGCCACCGCAAACGGTGATTATTCTGGTAACGGCTAACCCGCAGGGGCTTTTGCCGACTATTCGAAGCCGGGTACAGGCCATACGGTTTTATCCAGTGGAAGAGCAAGAATTGGTTGATGCTTTGCAAAAACGCGGTGTTGAAGCAGATACGGCAACAAAACTTGCCCGCCTTTCAGAAGGGCGGCCGGGACATGCCATTTCACTTTTGGAGTCGAAGGAATTTCAAGCTCTTCAGGAGGCTGCGGAGCAAGCCTTGTCCTACTTGTTGTCGACACAATCCTTGCAGATCGTTCCCTTTCTCGCGCTTTTTGAAAAGCGAAAGGGAGAGGCGGATGCCATCTTGAATGATTTTTTGAATTTTTTCCGGGATGTGCTGGTGATGCAAACCACACGAGATGATAAACGGATTTTGAATCCGGCTCGTCGCATTCAGGTCAAAGAGACCGCTCGAAGGGTGTCAGAAAGCGCGATCTATGGTATAATAGAACAGATTATTCAGACAAAGGATCAGTTGCGACGGAATCTCAATTTAACGGTTGGGCTTCAGCAAATGTTCCGAATTATTCAGGAGGAAATCAGTGGAAACGATCGTAGGCATACGCTTTAAACAAGCGGGTAAAATTTATTATTTCACGCCGGGCGATCTGGATATAGCAGCGGGAAATCAAGTTATCGTTGAAACCGCACGCGGATTAGAGTTTGGAGATGTGGTGAGCGGACCGAAAGAAATTTCGGAACAGGAAATGAGTCATCCCCTCAAAGCGGTTATTCGGATTGCAACGGAGGAGGATCGAAAGGTCCACAAACAAAACAAAGAAAAAGTGCCAAATGCCTTTCAGCTTTGTCAGGAACGGATTGACAAACACGGACTGGAAATGAAATTGGTTGATGTGGAGTATACCTTCGACAACAACAAGATCATTTTCTATTTCACCGCTGATGGGCGAGTGGATTTTCGGGAGCTGGTCAAGGATTTGGCGGGTGTATTCCGAACCAGAATTGAGCTTCGTCAAATTGGTGTTCGCGATGAGGCGAAAATCGTTGGCGGCATGGGTTCTTGCGGGCGTCAATTGTGTTGCAATAGTTTTCTGGGCGAGTTTGCGCCAGTCTCGATCAAGATGGCAAAAAATCAGAACCTCTCCTTGAATCCGACCAAGGTATCTGGGGTATGCGGCCGTTTGATGTGTTGCTTGAATTATGAGCATGAGCATTATGTCGAATTGCTGAAAGAATTGCCAAAAGTCAACAAGATGGTAGATACGCCTGATGGTGTGGGCAAGGTTTTTGATTTGGATATTTTACGAGGGAAGGTTAAGGTCCGTTTTCGAAATGAACGGGGTCCTGATCAATTCATAACCTATGATTCGAAAGAAGTCTCCATGTATAAAAAACCGGAACCGAAGCCAAAGGGAAAATTCGAATCAAAGATTGATCTGAATGCGGTGAATGACTTCTTGGACGACTTGTACGAGGAGCCAAAAACGGAAGCGGAGAAGTCTGATATTGTTGAAAAGCCAGCGGAAGAAGCACCGAAGAAAATGAAGCTGCCACAGGCGAAGCGCGATCAGATTCCAACCTCAAGCATCAATAAAAAATTGACGGGGATCGATGGGAAGGACCGAAGCCAATCGCGGGGAAGCAAACGAAGACGTAGCGGGAGACGCCGACCGAATCCTAACAAATCGGCAGTGCCGGAAAAGAAGAAGGAAGAATAGTTGAAATTCTTGTTTTCAAGAATGAAAAGAAATGATATAGTATTATCGGAAAGCCAAGGAGGTGAATCGAATGTATAAAATTTCTAACGATTGTATCGCTTGCGGTGCATGTGAAGCAGAGTGCCCAGTAGGCGCGATCACTGCGGGAGATATTTACGTAATCAGCGATGCGTGCATCGATTGCGGTGCTTGCGCGGACGTTTGCCCAGTAGACGCTCCACAACCAGAATAAGAGCAAATCGAAATAATCCGCAGATTTGCGGATTTTTTTCATTATAGAGGGGAAATATGGTTAAATCACATGAACGGGTCGATGACCTTCAAGTAAAAGGATTACAAATTATTCAAAATCCAGACTGGTTTTGTTTCGGAATCGACGCGGTTCTTCTGGCAGATTTTGCGGAAGCAAATAAACGCGCCAAAGTGATGGACCTTTGTACGGGAAATGGCATCATTCCTTTGCTTTTATATGGAAAGAACAAGGGCGCGAGGATTTATGGACTGGAAATTCAGCCTGAGATCGCAGAAATGGCACAGCGTTCCATTCGGCTGAATGAATTGGACGAGGTGATTTCTATTCGCGTCGGAGATGCATCCAGGGTCAGAGAAGGGGAGAAGGCGCATAGCTACGACGTGGTGACCATGAATCCGCCTTATAAGCCGATTGGCGGCGGGATTGTCAATCCGACGGATCACAAGGCCATTGCACGCCATGAGATTACAGCGGGCCTGGAAACGCTGATCGAAAGCGCAGCCTACCTGCTGAACAGTCAGGGGCGATTTTATATGGTTCATCGGCCACAGCGTTTGGTCGAGATTATCACATTGATGAAAAAATATGGAATCGAGCCTAAGCGGATTCGTTTGGTTTACCCCAAACAGGGAAAGCGACCCAATATTGTTCTGATCAAGGGCATCTTGGGGGGGAAATCGGATTTGATCATGGAACCGCCATTCTTTGTCTATGATGAACAGGGAGAATATACGCCGGAAGTGCATCGCGCGTATGAAGATATTTGGAAAAAATAGAAGGAGGGATCCGATGGAAACAAAATTATGGCTTTGTCCGACGCCCATAGGCAATTTGCAGGATATTACCCTTCGAACCTTGGAGGCGTTAAAAAATGCGGATATGATCGCCTGTGAAGATACTCGCCACAGTTTAAAGCTTTTGACGCATTTTGAGATTCAAAAGCCTTTGATCAGTTATCATGAGCATAATTTGCGTAGCCGCGGACCGGAATTGATTCGTAAAATGCAGGCAGGAACGCGGATTGCCTTGATTTCCGATGCGGGAATGCCTGGGATTTCAGATCCGGGGGAGCACTTGGTGCAACTGGCGATCGAGGCGGGCATTCCTTTTGAAGTGTTGCCTGGACCCACTGCTTTTTCTATTGCTTTGGTGGCAAGTGGATTGTCCACGCGTCGATTTTTCTTTGAGGGATTTTTGCCGCATGATAAGAAAAACCGCCGGGAGCGAATCACAGAATTGGCAAAAATTGAAGAGACCTTGATTTTTTATGCCTCGCCGCATCGAGTAAAGGGAGTCCTTTTAGATATGGAAGCGGGATTTGGGAATCGAAAAATCGCGGTATGCAGAGAGTTGACCAAGAAATTCGAAGAGGTTTATCGGGGAACGATCGCAGAGGCAATTCAAGCCTTTGAATCCCCACGTGGTGAATTTGTTTTGGTTTTGGAAGGCGCTGAGCATGTGGAAGAAGTGATTTCAAAGGAATTGATTGTGCGGACCATGGAGGAATGGGCGCTGGAAGGAAAGAGCACGAAGGATTTGGTAAAGGAAGCGGTAGACGTTTTTTCTGTGAAAAAAAATGAAGCTTATCAATGGGCGATGGAGATCAAAGAAAAATCCAGGGGAGAATAAATCCCCCTGGATTTTAGTCTTCTTTGAGTGACATGCCTGCAATGCGGGCCAATTCAATAATAGTGGTTTTAGAAATTTTCTTGCCTTTGTACTCAATCAAGTCCTCTAAAGTTCCTGTGAACACATCCGCTGGGTTGTACTTTTTCAATATGATCTTTTCGCCATCCACGAATATTTCTAGAGCGTCCTTTTCCGCGATGTCAAGCGTTCGGCGAAGCTCAATCGGAATGACTACTCGGCCGAGCTCATCGACTCTACGTACAATGCCGGTTGATTTCATCGTATCGCTCCTTTCTTTAATATTTGTTTACTCGATAATATAGTACCCATGATTTTGAAAACATAACCAAATTAATGAAGTTTTTCCAAAATGTTGCCAAATTTCGAACCATGGAAAGTCGATAAATTGTTTGTTGGCTTGTTGTTTGACAAAGAACGCAAGTTTGGATAAAATACGGGTAGTTATTATCTATCGAGATTTTGCGGTGAAAGAATGAGTAAATCGGTTCGAATTTCTAGAGAGTCGGGGATGGTGGAACCCGATATGCCGGGCTGGTTGAATATGGTTCTGGAGCAACATGCTTAAGCGCTTGGCGTAAGAGCAGTGCGGGAACGTCCCCGTTATGACGAAAGCGACAGACTCGATCTGTAAGTAGAGTGGTACCGCGGGGGATCTCGTCTCTACAAACGGGGGCGAGTTCTTTTTGACGCTAAAATTCGTGCCCTGCATCAAGCATACAAGGAGGATACAATGAGTGAGAAAAAGCAATTTTATCTAACAACTCCGATTTATTATCCAAGTGGAAATCTTCATTTGGGACATACCTATACGACTGTGGCAGCGGATGCTTTGGCGCGATTCAAGCGGTTGTCCGGATTTGAAGTGAAGTTTTTGACGGGAACTGACGAGCACGGCCAAAAGATTCAGTTGGTGGCGGAAGCCAAAGGTGTGACACCGATCCAGTATCTGGATGGTATTATGAAAGATATTAAGAAACTCTGGAGCGATCTTGAGATCAGCTATGATGACTTTATCCGTACAACAGAACCTCGCCATGAGGCAACCGTGCAAGCTGCGTTTCAAAAGCTGTATGACAAAGGCGACATCTATAAGGGCGAATACGAAGGGTATTATTGTACCCCTTGCGAATCTTTCTGGACGGAGTCTCAATTGAATGACGGAAAATGTCCGGATTGCGGCCGCGAGGTACATATCGCCAAGGAAGAGGCGTACTTCTTTAAGCTATCGAAATATCAAGAAAAATTGGAAACTCTTTTTGCAGAGAATCCAAACTTCCTTTTGCCGGTATCGAGAAAGAATGAGATGGTGAACAACTTCTTGAAACCTGGTTTGGATGATCTTTGCGTATCTCGAACCACGTTTGATTGGGGAGTTAAGGTGCCTTTTGATGACAAGCATGTGGTTTATGTGTGGTTTGACGCAGTGATCAACTATATTTCCGCTTTGGGTTATTTGTCCGATGATGAAGGGGAATTCGAGAAGTTCTGGCCTGCCGACGTGCATCTGGTTGGAAAAGAGATCGTGCGATTCCACACCTTGATTTGGCCTGCAATGCTGATGGCTTTGGATCTGCCGTTGCCCAAACAAGTTTTCGGACACGGGTGGATTCTTTTCGGTAATGACAAGATGTCAAAATCAAAAGGGAATGTGATGTATGCGGAGCCGTTGATTGATTTGTATGGGATTGACACTTTGAAATATTTCTTGCTTCGAGAGTTTTCATTTGGTTCAGATGGATCCTTTACACCTGAAAAGTTCTTATCTCGTGTCAATTCGGACTTGGCAAATGATTTAGGCAATCTGGTGAGTCGAACCATTGCCATGGTTGAGAAGTACAATGGTGCAATTATGCCCACGCCAACGATGACTGAACCGATTGACGGTGAATTGAAAAAATTGGCTGGCGATACCTCCATGAACGTGGAAGCGGCCATGGACAAATTGGATTTCTCTGGCGCTTTGGAGTCGATTTGGAAGCTGGTGAGCCGAACCAATAAGTATATTGATGAAACAACCCCTTGGATCTTGGCTAAGGATGAAGAGCGAAAGCCGAGATTGGATACAGTTTTATACAATCTGTCGGAATCCATTCGAATTATTTCGATTTTAATTCGTCCATTTATGGAGAAAACTTCGAACCGAATTTGGACACAATTGGGGATTGAAGAAGGTCATGAAACGACCTGGGACGTGGTCGGCGTTTGGGGTACCTTGCCTGTAGGCCGCACCGTGATCAAGGGCGCGAATTTGTTTCCACGTCTTGATATCGAAAAGGAATTAATTCGAATCGAAGAGAAAAACGCAAAGTTCTTCGCGGAGAAAACGGGACAGCCGGTTGCAAAGCCGGAAGTAGCGCCTGTGGAAGAGCCGGAGGAAGAGGAAGAAACATCTATGATTGAGTATGAAGATTTCACGAAAGTGGATCTGCGTGTTGCGACAATTGTAGAAGCGAAAAAACACCCGAATGCAGACAAGCTATTGATTCTTCAGGTTCAATTGGGAGAAGAAACGCGCCAAATCGTATCGGGGATCGCAAAATACTATCAACCCGATGCTTTGGTCGGCAAACAGGTGATGGTCGTAACCAATTTAAAACCGAGAAAACTGCGTGGAGAAATCAGTCATGGAATGATTTTGGCAGCGGATGACGAAGAAACTTTTACACTGGCGACAGTAGCGGATTCCATCGCTTCAGGCACAAAAGTTTGGTAAGTGAGGGGCCTGATTTCAGGCCTCTTCTTGTTTTAAGGAGGATACAATGACGTTTGATTATTATTATTTGCTGACATTTATGGCATTGGGCATGGTGGGAAGCTTGTTTTTTCGATTACTTCAATTCGCAAAAAGGGGCGGCGCCGTAGAGTATGCCTTTCAGGCTGACAAAAGACAACGAATCATTCTAGGTGTTTTATTTGTTGCCTTGACGGTTTTCTATTTCATTTATGAGATTACCCAAGTGGGTACAACCTGGGATACGGGGTTGTCCAGTATATTGCCTTTTTGGGCGCTTTGGTGGGTCTACTTCTCTGTGTTTATCACACAGACACCAAAGATCAGAGAGCGAGGCATTCAGGCTGCGACAACGTATTTTGATTACGACAAGGTTTTTGAAATGCATATGGAGCCGGGGCGGAAGCCTGGTAATTCTCGTTTGCATGTTGTCGCGGAGACAAAAAAAGGCAGAAGGCGCGATGTGTATCTAAGTGTGGTGGGCGACCGTGCCAAGATTGAAACCGAATTGAAAAAACACGGATTTTTGAAGTCTAAAAAAAAGAAGAAGAAAAAATAGGAGGTCGTATGCGAATATTTGACAGTCATGCGCATTTGGATACGAAACGATTTGACGAAGACCGCGAGCAATTGTTGATTGATCTTCCCACCCTCGGTGTGACCGGGGTGATGAATGCTTCTGTGAATGTGGAAAATGCCAAACAGGTATTGGCACTCTGCGAGAAAGTCTCATATTTGTATGCGGCCGTCGGGATCTATCCCCATGAGACCCATCTGGCGAAGCCGGGGGATCTGATGGAATTGGAGAAGCTGGCGGGTCATCCAAAGGCGGTTGCTATTGGGGAGATTGGACTCGATTATTATTGGGACGAATCGCCAAAAGAGATACAGAAGAAATGGTTCATTGATCAGATTCGGTTAGCCAAGCGATTGAGCATGCCTGTCAATATCCATTGCCGGGAAGCCCATGGAGACATGGTGGCGATCCTGAAGGCAGAACAGGACGGAAGCCTGAAGGGCGTGCTGCACAGCTTTTCCGGTAGCGTGGAGGTTATGATCGAATATGTGAAATTGGGATTTTATATTTCCATGCCCGGCACGGTGACGTTCAAGAATGCAAAAAAAGTCAAGGAAGTGGCTATGGCAGTTCCACTGGAGCGATTATTGGTGGAAACAGACGCACCGTATCAAACACCGGAACCTTTTCGGGGGAAAAGAAACGATCCATCGAAGGTGCGGTTTATTATTCAAGAAATCGCGCGGCTTCGTGGGTTGGATCCCGTTGAAATCGGGCGGATTACCGATGAAAATGCAAGACGAATTTATGGAATTGAGGAGCAATAGATGATTCAAGAAGTAATAGTGGTGGAGGGCAAGGATGATGTTTCCGCCGTCAAACAGGCGGTGGAGTGTCAGATTATTGTGACCAGTGGATTTGGGTATCCGGAGGACTTATTTGATCGAATTCGGGAAGCGCAAAAGCGCTGTGGTGTCATTATTTTGACGGATCCGGATTATGCGGGAGAACGGATTCGAAATGAAATTGCGAAGCAAGTGCCGGGATGCAAGCATGCATTTATTCCGCGGGAAGCTGCGACGCGAAAAGGGAATATTGGTGTTGAGAACGCGTCTGCCGAGGCAATCCGAGCAGCCTTGAAAACCTGCCGAACGGAACGGGACGGAGTGGATCGATACAACCAAGTGGACATGGTTGCCTTCGGGCTGTCCGGAGGCAAGGGTGCTAAGGACCTACGGATTCGGATCGGTCGAATCTTGGGCCTAGGGTATGGAAACAGCTTGCAATTTATGCGCCGATTGAATCATTTTGATATTACAATCGAGGAACTTAAAGCCGCGATTAAGGAGGCGACCCATGAAAGAGAGACTATATAAACCATCAGTGATGCGGGAAGTGTTGGGCCGTCACGGCTTCCATTTTTCAAAGAGCCTGGGGCAAAACTTTTTGATTGACGGTTCTGTGTTGGATCAAATTGCCGAGGGTGCGGAATTGTCGAAAGATGATGTGGTGTTGGAAGTTGGTCCTGGAATTGGTGTGCTGACTCAGGTTTTATGCGAACGTGCGGGTCAGGTGGTCACCGTGGAGATTGATCGAGGATTGCTCCCTGTTTTGGAGGAAACCCTTTCGGATTACGACAATGTGGAAGTGGTGTTCGGTGATATTTTGAAATTGAATCTGCCGCAATTGTTTGAAGAGAAGTTTCGGGGGAAAGAGGTCAAGGTGGTGGCGAACCTGCCTTACTATATTACGACGCCTATTATTATGAACTTCTTCGAGCAAAAATTGCCAGTGGAGCGAATCGTGGTGATGGTGCAAAAGGAAGTGGGCGATCGCATGCAGGCCGTGCCGTCCACCAAAGCTTACGGTACTCTTTCCATTGCGGTGCAATATTATGCGGAAGCAAGAATTGTAACAACGGTGCCATCAGGTGCCTTCTTCCCATCGCCCAATGTGGACTCGGCAGTCATTGCCTTGGTGCGTCGGGATCGACCTGCGGTTGACGTCAAGGATGAGGAGCTGTTTTTCCGTGTTGTCAAAGCTGCCTTTGCGCAGCGGAGAAAAGTCCTGCCGAACACCCTTTCTTCCACCATGGGGATTGAGAAGGGCCTTCTGAGGGAAGCCTTGGCAATGGCTGAGATTGATCCGATGCGAAGGGGAGAGAGTCTGTCTCTTACCGAATTTGGACGGTTGGCGGATGCCATTGGAGAGGTTTTGGCATGATGAAGATCTTTGTATCGGAAGGAAGGGATCCCGCCTTTCATCTGGCGCTGGAGGAGATATTCTTTTTTGAAGCAGAGTGTGAAATTCTGCTGTTTTTGTATCGAAACACGCCTTCAGTCATTGTAGGCAAACATCAGAATCCTTGGATGGAAGTAAACTTGGGCGTTGCAGAAGCCGAGGAAGTGCCTGTGTTCAGGCGAATTTCCGGCGGTGGATGTGTGGTTCATGACGAGGGCAATGTGAATTACAGCTTGATTTTGAAGGATGTGCCGAGCAAGACTGTGGATTTTTCTGTGCTTTATCGGCCCGTTTTGCAGGGACTCAGGGAGATGGGTTTGGATATCCAAACCTCGGAGCGGAATGATTTTCGCATCGAGGGAAAGAAAATCTCTGGATCCGCCCAATATATGCGGCGAGATACGACTCTGTTTCATGGTACTTTACTCTTTGATTCGGATTTAAAACGGATTCATCGATTGCTGGATCGAAAGGATGATCTGGAATTTGAGACTCATGCTGCTTCTTCGGTTCCATCGCCGATTGTAAACCTTTCAAAATATCTTCCTGAACTATCCATGGATGATTTTATAGAGAAGTGGCTACAAGGGATTATGGGGGCAGCAAAAAGTGAACGTTGGCAGCCAGGCCGTGCGCTTATTGAGAAAGCGGAGAGACTCGCCGAGGAGAAATATCGAACCTGGGAGTGGAATCGTGGAATGACTCCGATATTTACTGTAAAGTGGGAAGGACATGAAATAAAGGTTAAAAATGGGAATTTTATAGAACTCCCTGATTGCTTTGATCAAAGCTGGGTAGGAAATAAAATGCCGGAGGATTTTCTCCGCTGGGTGAAAGAACAAAAAACTCATTGACAAAGATACCCGATCGGGGTATATTGTTTGTACAAACTAAGGAGGATTTATCATGGCAAAAGTGATTGTATACTCAACGAACACATGCCCACATTGTGTGGCGGCAAAAGATTATTTGAAATTGAACAATGTAGAATATGAAGAGAAAAACGTGCAAACTGATATGGAAGCGCGCAAGGAATTGATGGCGAAAGGCCATATGGGCGTACCTGTATTGGTGATTGACGACGAAGAAGTAGTCGGATTTGACAAGGCTCGAATCGATCAATTGCTAGGATTATAGAAGATTAAAAAGATCCCGAAAAATTTTCGGGATCTTTTTTAGTGTAAAATACGATACAACTGTCCGGGACGTTCTGGGTAAAGGCCAAATCGGGGTATGGCCAGGGGATCGCAACCTTCTTCAACGTAGCCCTTTTGGGTTGTGAAGCCGAGAGGCACATGGAGGAAGGTTAAGATTTCTTGAAAACGATCGTCATATTTTCCATAGGGGTAGGAAAAGGCATCGAGATCCACTGTTCCTTTGATCCCTTTGAACTCAAGGGTTTGCAGGGAAAGATCAGTATCCCACATCAGATTTTCTGTCAATAATTCGCTCAAGTCTCCATGTTCGTATGCAAAGGTATGAAGGGCGTGGCTATGGGAATGAAAAGTGAAAACATTTTTCATCTTTTCTAGTTCTGCCGTAGACAATCGTTCTTCATCTCCGGAATCTTCCTGCAAAAAGCTGGTAACCAGAAAAGATTCGGCTTGAAATCCAACTTCTTTCAATACAGGATAGGCAAGGAGATAGTCGCTTCTGTATCCGTCATCGAAGGTGATCACGATGGAGTTTTTAGGAGCGGGAACTTCTCCGCTGATATGCTGTTGAAGTTGCTCGAGGGTAATGGTTTGATAGCCCGCTTCAGCAATCATCTGCATTTGTTTTTTAAATTCTTCGAGAGACATGATCGCATCGTTTTTTTCTATGGTTTCATATTTTCGGTTGGTCACCAATTGGTGATAGAGCAAAACGGGAACACCGTCCATTGGTTTACGCTCCGCAAGGCCGAAGAAAACAAGAACAGCGAGTAGGGTGATGAAACTTATGCGAATTTTTTTTGCTTTTTTCATTTTCTTCCTCCTTTTGTTATTGTACCATAATGAGAATAACCTGCAATTGAGAGTTGGTTACACCTTATATTCGTTGTGATCTTGCGAAAAGCCTTGTTGAGTAGGGGGAAACAGGGTATATTCGACCATAAGGGGGAAGGGAAAATGAGTACAATACGGTATAACGAAGGAAAACGGGTTTTATGGATAGCGATCTTGATTAATTTCATATTGGGTGTTATGAAGGTGCTTGTAGGGTTGTTTGCGCACTCGCGGGCGGTTCTAGCCGATGGCATTCATACCTTTTCAGATATTGCCTCCAGCGTTGGTTTGTTGGTGGGCTTTTTTATCGCAAAAAAACCAGCTGATGAGAAGCATCGCTATGGCCATGAACGTGCAGAATCGATCGCTGCTTTTGTATTGGCGCTTTTGGTTGTTGTTGTGGGTGTCAATATCGGGGTTGGCGCGATCAAAAGTCTATGGATCGGGCAGATGGAAACGCCGGGTGTTCTGGCAGTTTGGGTCACGGTTTTATCGATCGTTGTGAAGGAATGGCAATACCGTTTTACGATAAAGGCAGGAAAGCGCCTCAGGTCTTCTGCGTTGCAGGCGGATGCATGGCATCATCGAAGTGATGCGCTTTCGTCTCTCGGTGCTCTAATTGGGGTATTGGGGAGTCGGTTTGGTTTGTTGTGGATGGACTCTGCAGCCGGTGTTGTGGTTGCTATTGTTGTCGTGAAGACTGGGATCGATATTCTGTTTCACGGGATAGACGAGTTGATGGACGCTTCTCTTCCTGAGGAAGAACTGGAAACCTTGCGAGTGTTGATACATACCTCTCGGGTCGAGGCGGAGTTGACGCAAATCCGGTCACGTCGCATTTCGGCAGGTTGCTATCTGGATCTGACCATTCAAGTGGATGGGGAAATCAGTGTTGATGAAGGCCATAGAATTGCGGATCAGGTGGAAGATCTTGTCAAGGAAACCTATGAAGATGTTTTGGGGATTACGGTTCATGTGGAGCCGGAACATCGTCGGGAGATATGAAGGATTTGTAAAAAAATTGGAAAAATGCTTGAATTACCCCTTGGGGGTATAATATGATAAAGGAATTGAAAGGAGGCGATGAAAATTTTAGGACCAACATTGGATATCACATTGTGGGTGGCCTTTGCGGCAGGTGCAGCTTCCTTTTTAACACCCTGTCTATTGCCATTGGTTCCCGCGTACTTGATGTATATTTCAGAAACAACGGATTTGGAAACACGGTCTCGGAAGAAGATTATGATTCGTACACTGGGTTTCGTCATTGGATTTACCGTGGTCTTTATGGCCTTGGGGTTGTCTGCATCGCTGATTGGGCGATTGATGAATCGATATCAGCTGGCGTTTAATTTGATAAGCGGCGGACTGATTGTCGTGTTTGGATTGTATATGCTGGGCTGGATCAGCCCCAATATTTTAAATCGGGAGAAAAAGGCGAGAGCGCCTCGGAAGATCAGAAGTTGGTTTTCAGCCGTTTTGATGGGCATGGCATTCGCAGCGGGCTGGACGCCTTGTTTTGGCCCTATATTGGGTGCCATTTTAGTCACGGCCGGGGGCGAGGCGACAGCTTCTCAGGGTGCATATTTATTATTTGTGTATTCCTTGGGCATGGCGGTTCCATTCTTCTTGACGGCATGGTTTATAGGCATCGCAGATCGTTGGATTGCACGTTCCGAGCGCATCGTGCTTGTACTTCGAAAGATCGGGGGAGCGGTTCTCGTGCTCTTCGGGATCTTGATTATGACAGGGAAATTGGTTGTCATCAGCCAGTGGCTGGTGGAATGGATGAATTAGGAGGGAAACCATGAAGAAAAAGAAACTCCTTTTTGGAGGAATATTGATTCTCGTCCTCGTGGTTGCTGGTTGCAGCCCAACGGCGAATGGAAATGCGGAGCCGATTGCACCGGAGATCACCGAACCCGCTGAGGCGGTAGAGGAAGGACCGGCAACACAACCGGAAATGGAATCGACTCAAGATGCGGCGAATCCAGAGGAACCGGTACTTGAGTATTTGGATGACTTTGTGTTTGAAGATGCGGAGGGAAATGAAATTCGGATGAGCGATTATGCCGGGAAAGTTGTCATTTTGGATTATTGGGCAACGAGTTGCGGCTATTGCATCAAAGAGATGCCAGACTTGGCAAAGCTTGATGCAGCGTATGAGGATGCTGTGATTATCTCGGTTAGCATTGGCGATACTGCAAAGAGTTTGCAAAAGTATATTGATGACAATGCGGACAAAGGGATTGTCTATGAACACGACTTGGTGCTCGATGAGAATAATTCCGCGTGGGTTTTCAACGTAACGGGGACGCCGACGAAAGTTTATGTGGGACCGAATCGCGAATTTATCGGAGCGATTCCAGGGGCGATGGATTATGAGCAAAATGTAACCACCCTCGATCGAGTCTTTGAAATTCTCGAGGAAATTGAAGTGGAAATCTATTGAAAGACAAGTGAAAAAAGTTTGACAGAGACAAAATATCATGATACGATTAATCCCGAGTAAATTACTAGGAATGGAGGATTTAAAATGAATGTTAATTTAACACAATCAGCAGCAGACGCGCTGAAAAAGATCTTGGAAGCAAAGGAATCAGATAAACCAGTTCGCTTGTATGTCGCGGGATTTGGTTGTAGTGGCCCCAGCTTTGGCCTAGCATTTGACGATAAAAAAGAAGACGATCTTGCAGCAAACGCTAGTGAAATTGATTTTATTATGCAAACCGAATTGCATGAGCAATATGGTGATTTCACCGTGGAGTATGTGGATGAAGATGCGAGAAAAGGATTTATCCTGACTCCTTCTACTCAACCGGAAAGTGGATGCTCTTCTTGTGGAGGCAGCTGCGCAGTATAAGAAATGAAGTCTCCCAGTTGGGAGACTTTTCTTTTTGTTGAAGGTTGTGCTTGAATGGGTAAAAAATGAGAAGAACAGTTGACAAAGACGAATTGAATTGATAAGATTAGCATACCTATTAGGGGTATACGGAGGTGAGAAAATGAAAGTACATGCAACCGAATCGGCTTTGGAAGAGTTAAAGCGACTCGTTGAGCAAAAGGAAGCAGTGGATCAAACCTTGCGCCTTTATGTATCTGGCTTTGGCTGATCTGGCCCGCGTTTTGGCATTGCTCTGGATGAGCAAACGGATGAAGACCAAGTCGATGAGACTGGTAGTGTGAAATTTATTATTTCGAATGAGTTGTTGGATCAATTTGGCGAGTTCCGCGTAGATTTTTCCGATAGTTGGCTTCGAAAAGGATTTGTTGTTGAGCCTGCGAACCAAGCGGGTGGCGGCAGCTGTTAAGGGAACCCGGCTTAGGCCGGGTTTTTGTATGCCCTAAAATTGTAAGAAACCGTAAGGCTGATTTGCGACGTTTTCAGATAAAATAAACATAACGAAAGAAGAGGAGGTAAATAATGAAAAAAAAGGGAATTATTATTGTTCTTGTCTTAATGCTCTTGGGGCAAACGGGATTTGCTGATTGGCAAAATCCGCCCAATGTAGAACTATCTGAAAACCAAGAAGTTTTCTATCAAATGACGCCCGAAGAAAACATGCAAATCAGAGATATTGACGGGATGGCGTATTACCCAGAAGAAGATGCTGTTTATATAAGAATGATGATGGATTATAGAGGTGACATTTTTTTAAGAACAGTGAGCAAATTGCCCCAGCTAGAAAATAATACAATTGTTGTGAAGAGACAAGGGATTGATACAAGCATGAATCTCGAATTTGATCAAGGGGGGCTTGTTTATGATTTTGAGGTCGATCAGGGGAAAGGTTATCAACTGATTGAAGTGGTAGGTCCATGTCTAAGAGACGCGGCGGGGAGTGTCGTCGCGATTAGCGGACCTGAAGCGCCTCAGTATAATTTTGAATTTTTTGGAAATCAAATTGCTTATATTGGAGTTCCCTATTTTGTGAATATTGGATTTCATTTTGCTATAATTCCAGAAGTATTTGACCTGCAGATGCCCGCATTTGACCTGCGAACGCCCGATTCTGGCTTGCGGATGCTTAACTTTGATCGCGTTCTTCCCTTTGGCGACATTGAACCGATTGCTTTTGATTTTTCTGCGGACGGAAAAAGCATGATTGTGTTTGGCGAAGATATGTCCAATAGATTTCAAAAAGTGTCTTTTGAACCAGATATGCAGGGTCGGTTATATATTGAGCAATTAACCATTCCGACAGAACCGAATTTCATGGTTCCACCAAGCGATCATGGAGTCGGCCTTTTACCGGAACAAAGCATTTCCGAAGGATTTAAATTCGAAGTGAAGGCGGATGGATTTGGTGATGAACCGCAAAACTTGAGGGTTCGAGACATGTATACAACAGAAGACAATATTGTCGTGCTATTTCATAAATTTAGTCCTGAATCACTAAAAAGAGAGGTCGTAGAACCAGGGAAAACATTCATTCAGCGATACACATATGAAGGTGAGCTAATTGATCAACTCGAAACTAATTATTTTACCGAGGGCATTGCACCGGGTCCCAAAGGATCGACACTTTATGTGCAGAAGCGATTTATTGAGCAAAAAGAAGGTACTGAAGCGCAATTTAAGTTTATTATGGAGAATCCTTGGCAACTAGAGATTATTCAAATGAACTGGGAGAAAAAAACTGCGGGATCTGACGGTATGCACTCTGTCATTGCCGAAAGAACTTTTGGTGGTCGAACTCTCGCGCGGTTTACAGACAAGGGATTTGGATTATTGAAGCAAGTGGAAGAAGAAACGGGGATTGTTGACTATCGCGCGCCGTTGAAAGCGAAAACCAATGATGTTCGACTGCAAATTCCATATAATGATTTGCTGGCGAAGGCAGGATCGGGAGTAAGAAATTTGATGCTCAGCTATCAAGGACAAGAGATTGCGATTCCGTTTGGATTGCTACTGAGCGCGGCGATTGATGAAATGCCGTGTCAAGACGATGCAACCATTGAGATTCACCTGCAAGTCGACGAAGAAGGAAATGTAACCGTTACGATCGATCTCTTTGTGGTGGAGCAAGTGAATGCCATGACGAAGGTGGTTCACAGAAAAACCATTCAATAGTGGATTCAATCACAAAAGTTAAGTATTAGCAAAGGGTTCTCTTCGGAGAATCCTTTTTTGACGTTTGACAAAAAGGCAAGAGGATGGTATTCTTGACCCACCCCCCCTAGGGAGGGGTGAGGAGGCGAGAAAATGGAACGAACCATACGGATTCGGGTGAAAGATATGACCTGTGCGGCATGTGCGCAAAGGGTCGAAAAAGCATTAACGAAACTTGAGGGTGTTACAAGTGCTATGGTTAACGGATTATCGGAGATTGCAACCGTTCAATTCGATCCAGATCAGGCGAGTGTATCGAACCTTTTGTCGGCGATTGAAAAATCCGGGTACACCCCCAGTGTGAATCAAGTGACCATTGGTGTTGACGGCATGACGTGTGCGGCTTGTTCGGCTCGCGTGGAACGCGTATTGAACAAACAAGACGGTATTTATATCGCCAATGTGAATCTGCTGGCGAATAAGGCAACCATACTATTTGACGCGGAATCGACAACGGCGGCAGAGATGATGAAGCTTGTGGAAAAAACGGGGTACACACCGGTTGATCTATCGGAAGCGAAACCGGAAGAAGAAACAAATAAACGATCTCGGGAAGAATCCTTGCGCCGCTCCTTTATATTTGCAGCGGTTTTGTCCTTGCCACTACTTGCAGCCATGTTTTTCGAAATGGCGGGAATGAAGACGATTCTTTCCAATGGCTATCTGCAATGGACACTGGCCTCTGTGGTTCAGTTTACAGTCGGCTTGATTTTCTACAAGGGCGCCTATCATAGTCTGCGCGGCGGTGGAGCGAACATGGATGTTTTGGTAGCCATGGGTACCAGCGCAGCTTATTTTTACAGCATTTACTTGGTCCTTTCAGGGCATAGTCATTTATATTTTGAAACGTCCGCCGTGCTTCTGACCCTGATTCTAATGGGGAAAATGTTAGAAGAGCGAGCGAAAGGTAGAACCGGGGAAGCGATCAAAAAACTGATGAAGCTTCAGGCTAAGACTGCAAGAGTACGTCGTGAGGGCGTATGGGTGGAATTGCCTTTGGATGAAGTGGAAATTCATGATGAAATTTTAGTGCGTCCAGGAGAAAAAATCCCTGTCGACGGTATGGTGATATCGGGGCAGACAGCCATTGACGAATCCATGCTGACTGGAGAGAGTTTGCCGGTGGACAAAACGGTGGATGATTTGGTCTTTGGTGCAACGGTGAATGCGAACGGATCGATTGAAATAAAGGCGACACGAATTGGAAAAGAAACTGCCTTGGCACAAATTATCCGTATGGTGGAGGAGGCGCAAGGAACGAAGGCGCCGGTTCAACGATTAGCGGATCAAGTATCGGGCGTTTTCGTACCGATTGTCATTGGCATTGCGTTGGTCGCTTTTGCGGCACACCTTGCCTTGGGGTACGGAATGGAGACTGCGATCTTGCGGGCTGTTGCCGTATTGGTCATTGCATGTCCTTGTTCTTTAGGGCTTGCGACGCCGACCGCCATTATGGTGGGAACGGGACGTGGTGCGGAGAATGGCATTTTGATTCGCGGCGGGGAACATCTGGAACGCGCACAAAAAATTCAGACGATCATTGTCGATAAAACGGGTACCTTGACCCATGGCAAGCCGGTCGTTACGGAGTTTGGTGTGAAAGCGGGCACGGAAGAAGCCTTCTTTCAAATGGTTGGTAGTGTAGAAGATCCATCGGAGCATCCCTTGGCGCGTGCCTTGGTCGACCGAGCCAAAGAAGCTGGTGTAGAGATGATGCCGGTTGAAAAATTTATGGCGGTGCCCGGCAAGGGCGTTTCAGCAACCCTACCGGGTTCGGCAAACCTGGCGGGATCGATTGTTGAAATCGGCAAGCCGAAGTGGATGGCGGAATTAGATGTTGATTTAACAGAGGAAGCGGGGAGTATTGAGGCGCTGGAAAGCCAAGGCAAGACAGTGATGATCGTCGCGGTGGAACGAAAGCTTGCAGGCTGGATTGCCGTTGCGGACACCTTGAAGGAAACCTCTTCGGAAGCGGTGCGCGAATTGCAGCAAATGGGCATTGAAGTGGTGATGCTGACGGGGGACAATGAACGCACAGCGAAGGCCATTGCCGCTCAATTGGGAATTACAGAAGTGATTGCCGAGGTATTGCCGGATCATAAAGCAGAAGCGGTCGAACGATATCAGGCGCAAGGCAAGATCGTTGGCATGGTCGGTGACGGCATCAATGATGCGCCGGCTTTGGCGCAAGCAGATTTGGGCTTTGCTATGGGCACGGGCACGGATATCGCCATGGAGGCGTCAGATATTACGTTGATGCGCGGCGATTTGCGAAATATCCCATTGGCGATCAAATTGAGCAATACAACGATGAAAGTAATTCGCCAGAATTTGTTCTGGGCATTCTTTTATAATACGGCGGGCATTCCGCTGGCGGCGTTGGGGTTCTTGAATCCCATGCTGGCAGGGGCGGCGATGGCCTTGTCGAGTGTTTCGGTTGTAAGTAATTCCCTTCGTTTGAAGGCGATGAAAATCAAATAAGAGGAGAGAAAAAAATGAAGATGAAGTTGAAAGTAGAAGGCATGAGTTGCCAGCATTGTGTGATGGCGGTATCGAACGCGTTGTTTGGAGTGGATGGGGTCGAGAATGTGCAGATCCGATTGGATTCCAAAGCGGTTGATGTAACGGGAACAGAATTAGCAGAAGAAACGATCAAAGAGGCGATTTATGAAGCAGGTTATGACGTGGTAGAAGTGGAAGTCGAGTAATGGATGCCACCATAGAAATGAATGAGGAAAGAAAGCGGGCGATGCAGATGTTGAAGACGGCGCGCGGCCAATTGGACGGGATCATTCGGATGCTCGAGGACGGACGATATTGCGTGGATATTTCGAATCAAATTTTAGCGGTGCATGCCTTGTTGAAGAAGGCGGATCTCGAGATTTTGGATCAGCATATTCATCATTGCGTCAAGGATGCGATTTTGAATAACGACCAGGCGGAAGAAAAAATTGAAGAGGTTTTGCAACTCTTCAAAAGAGCAAGATAGAGCGCGGGGAAACCCGCGCTTTTTTATTCAAAATCTTGCTGTTTGTTGAAAATTAATTTCTGAGCCACTTGGCGAATCGTATCGAGCCGAAACCCTTTCGTGTACAGATGCTGTTGCAGGCTTCTTACCTGGGCTGGACGCTCCTTTTGAGCAAGACGCTGCATCTTTTTTTCACCCCAATAAAGGGCGTGGTGCAGATCCCTTTTGGGATCTTCATAAAGAAGCAAAGTTTCTTCAATCAGCGAAGCGGCGAACTTCTTTTTGAAGAGTGTTTGCTTGACTCGGATGGGGCCATATTTTTTAAAGGTGAAGTATTCTTCGCAAAGGGCGTCAATCAGCCTGTTATCATCGAGGTAACGAAGCCGTTTTAGATCGCTCATGACGGCGTCGATCGACTCTGTCGAGTACTTCCATTTTTGCAGTTTTTCGAGCATTTCCTTCTCGCTGCTCATCTTTCGAGTTAAAGATCGAAGCGCGGTCTGCATGCATGCTTTAATTTCTTCCATCAGTTTGTCCTCCCCGACTCTAGTATATCAAAAACCTTGCAAAAATCCTTCAAATCCCATAACATAGAAGGGAGCTAAGTAACTATTGAAAGGAGTGTCATAAGTCCATGGACGAGGGACCGAGTTTAGCCCGGAAGAATAACTTAACAACCGCCCAATGATTGCTGTGGATGAACGACATGCTTCGTGAATTTCAGCTTAGGGTTGGAATTGAATAGCGAGGTGAAAACAATGGTAAACTTTTACAAAACAGTAGAAGGTCAATTGCTTGAATTGGAAACCTATGAGGAGAAAGTGTGGATCAACATTACGAATCCCACAATGAAAGAACTCCAATTGGTTCACCAATTTACAGGCGCTGATTTTGATTTTCTTAGAGCGCCGTTGGATGATGAAGAAAGTTCTCGTATTGAAGTGGAAGACGAAGTGGTATTTATTCTCGTCGATGTTCCCTATGAAGATGAGGACGAAACAGGAATGATCTATGATACGATTCCCCTGGGCATCATTCTAAAAGGAAAAGATGTAATCACGGTGAGTTTGCGAGAAACATCGGCCATTCAGATGTTTATTGAAGGCCGGGTGAAGAATTTTTTCACATTCAAGCGCAATCGATTTATTTTGCAGATGCTGTACCGCGTATCGGCGAGATATTTGTATTATCTGAAGAAGATTGACAAGAAATCCAGTGAAACAGAAAATAAGCTTCATCGTTCCATGAAAAACTCGGAATTGATTCAACTTTTGGATCTTGAAAAATCCTTGGTGTATTTTTCGACATCGTTAAAAGGCAATGAAGTCGTTTTGGAGAAGCTCTTGAAGATGAATGCGATTCGTTTTTATCCAGAAGACGAAGATCTTCTCGAGGACGTCATCATTGAGAACAAACAGGCCATTGAGATGGCGACAATTTACAGCAATATCCTTTCGGGGATGATGGATGCCTTTGCATCGGTTATTTCCAACAATCTAAACATGGTGATGAAGACCCTGACGTCAATCACCATCGTATTGTCAGTTCCGACGATGATTTACTCATTTTTCGGAATGAATGTGCCTCTTCCTTGGATGCTGGACGCCAATGCGCCGTGGATGATCTTAGTCATGTCCTTGTTTTTGGCTATATTTGTTTATATTATGTTATCAAAACGGAAGATGTTTTAAGCTTCCTAACGGGAAAACTCTTTAATTAACAAAAAATTTACACGATATGCTCGAAAAACAGCCTTACAATTCCTTACTCCTATTGTTTATATTCCGAGTGAGAGTAGGTGATGCAAATGGGAAAGTGTAACATCACGGAAATCCGACAGCATTTGGAAGGACATGTAGGCAATCGGGTGCAAATAAGCGCAAATAAAGGTCGAAAACGAATCGTGCTCCAAGAAGGCGTTCTCGAATCGACTTACCCGTGTGTGTTCATGGTCCGTGTGAAAGAGGACCGAGGAAGTTATGAACATCAAGTAACTTATATGTATTCTGATGTACTGACAGAAGATGTAGTGATTGAATTCGTTTAATCGCTACAAACAGATTTCACAATAAGCGCAGATTCTGCGCTTTTCCTATGTCCAGACGGTTGTCTGTCCAGACGTTTGTCTGCCCAGATGCTTGTCTGGTTTTTTTACGTAAATACGTAAAAATGAACGAAAAAAAACGTGGCGAAATTCGCCACGTTTTCAAAATATTTTTAAATTTATTTCAATTCATTTTCTTCCAGATCCACCGATTTGCCAAAGATCTTCAAGATGAAGAATAGTGCAATCGTGCCAAGGACCAGAGAGATCCAAGGGGACATGCCAAATCCTGAGGGAATGAATCCAACCAGAATGGCGACACTGCCAACGGTCAAGGCATAAGGCAATTGCGTCTGCACATGCGCCATATGATCGCAGGCGCTAGCCATGGATGACATAATCGTCGTGTCGGATACTGGGGAACAATGATCGCCCAATACGGCGCCTGTAAGAACGGAGCCTACGGCTGGAACCAAGAGGGCCGGGCCACCCATGGCAAAGCTTAATGGGATGGCAATTGGCATCACGATGGAGTTTGTGCCCCAGCTTGTGCCAGTTGAGAAAGCGACAAGAGCGGAAAGAATAAACAAGATCGTTGGAATCAATTGCGGCGCAATCACGCCGGTTGCTTTTTCCACCAAGAAGACTTGTGTGCCCAATTCACTGTTGATGCCGCCAAGTGTCCAGGCGAGCACCAATATGATACAGGCAACGGTCATGGATTTTAAACCATCAACAAAAGCGTCTGTGACCTCCTTCAAGGTCAGCAAGCGTTGAACAAGGCTCATAATACCAGCGATCGCGATTCCGCTAAAGGAAGCCCAAAGGAGAACCACACTAGCATCGGCATCGCCAAAGGCTTCTTGGATCGTTTTTCCTTCGAGCCCGCCGCCATTGACGTAAAGACCGAATAGGGTAATGCCGATGACAACGACAATGGGAAGCACGGCATTGATCCAACGGCGCTTTTCTTTGGGACCTTCAAATTCGTTGATGTCACTCATCAACGGTCGTGCGTTGTCGGCATGTACTTTTCCGGTTAAATACACACGTCGTTCCGCTTTCCACATCGGGCCAAAATCTTTGGCCAAATAGATCATGAAGAAGACGAATGCCAAGCTCAAGATCGAATAGAAACGGTATGGAATGGTCTGCAAGAATAACTCGTAGGCGCCCATTTCCAACCCAATACCCGCGATGCCGTCTCGGATCAAACCGAGTTCCATGCCCACCCAGGTGGAAACCAAGGCGATGGATGATACGGGAGCGGCAGTTGCATCGACGATATAAGCCAACTTTTCTCGGGAAACTTTCATGCGATCGGTAATGGGGCGCATGGTGTTCCCTACGATTAGAGAGTTTGCATAGTCATCAAAGAAAATCAAAACGCCCATAAACATGGTTGAGAACAAAGAAGATTTTGCATTCTTCGCTCGACTGGAAACAGCGTCTGCGATTCCGCTGGTGCCGCCATTCTTGGATAAAATGCCGATGAGTCCACCAATAGAGAGGCAGAAAACGAGGATAGCCAGATTCCACTCGCTGTATAGCGCACCCAGAATATGGGTGTCAAATACAGAGGTGAATGCCTCGATTGGGTGAAAACCCGTCAAGATCAGCGTGCCTGTGAAGATTGCAATAAAGAGTGAAAGAATGACTTCGTGCGTTAAAAACGCAAGAACGATTGCCACCACGGGTGGCAGGATGGATAACCAACCAAATTCCATTTTTGTTACCTCCTGTAAATTATTGTACCCATATCAAGGAGGGACAAAAAAACGCCCAACGAAACGTTGGACGTAAAAATACGCAAATAAGTCCTCAGATCCGCTCCTTGAGATAGCCCTCCATCAATACACGAGCATGTATTGATGACAGTTCTGCATTTTTTGAATGCAGCCCCAGCAAAAAACCGTGGTAGTTTCTCGCTTCGGCGAATCACCCTTTTTTCCTTCTTCTTTGGCTTCCGGCCTCCAAAGGAATACTGATGAGAATCGCGACCTCTACCTCAACTCCGCAGAGATGAGGTGTTGCTAATATGGATTTCTGGTATACAGTATCACGCTTTGTTTATTTCGTCAAGAAGGGTAAGAAATCTTTGTTGCCGGATAGGCGATTTACCAGTACAATAGTACGTGGAGAAATAGGAGGGATGAAATGCGAACGATTGTACTCGCAGCACCCGCAAAAATCAATCTGTCGCTTGACGTTGTAAAGCGGCTTTCCACTGGTTATCATGAAATGGATATGCTGATGCAAGAGATTGAACTTGCGGATCAAATTCGATTGGAATATCGAAAACAAGGGATACATCTGACATGCAATATTCCGGAACTTCCGGTTGATGATAAAAATATAGTCGTACGCGCGGCAAAAGCATTATTGCCCTATGGAAAAAAAGAGAAGGGCGTTGCCATTTATTTGGAAAAAAAGATCCCCCATGGCGCGGGTCTTGGCGGCGGCAGCGCAGATGCGGCGGCTGTCCTAAAGGGTTTGAATGAATTGTGGGAGCTGAATCTTAGCCAGCAGCAACTGCTAAGAATTGGTGTCGCAATTGGTGCAGATGTTCCTTTTTGTATTTTTGGCGGAACAGCACGAGCGAAAGGGATTGGGGAAAGACTGAGAAGAATCCCGGATCAGCCGAGCCAGCCAATTTTATTGATCAATCCAGGTATCCATGTTTCCACCAGAGAGGTATTTGAAGCCTTGGATGCAGATGGGGCAATTTCTCATCCAAAAACGGATCTGGCAATTCGAGCCTGGGAAGATCAAGATTTTGAAGCCTTGAAGAAGTCTGCCGGGAATCGACTTCGAGAGGTTACGGTTACATGGCATCCAGAGATTCGAGAGATAGAAGAAAAATTGATTCAAGCCGGGGCGGTTTTTGCCATGATGAGTGGAAGCGGACCAACGGTATTTGGTATTTATCGGACGGAAGAAGCGCGAGATCGCGCCTATGATCAATTGAAGGAGCAATATCCAGTTGTGATCCGATCGAAAACGGCGAGAAGGGAAGATTTTCATGTTGAAGATTGAGCAGTATCAGCCTCTTAGGGAAGTTGTATTTGAGAATATTCGTTCGGCTATACAATCCGGAGAATTGCGTCCTGGCGAGCGATTGATGGAAGTGCAACTGGCTGAGTCGTTGGGCGTTAGCCGGACACCGGTTCGAGAAGCGATTCGAAAACTGGAGAAGGCAGGGCTTGTAACCATTAGTCCTCGAAGAGGGGTGTATGTAGCGGAAATTTCCCTGGAAGACACGGAAAACATTTTGGAAATTCGCGGATGTTTGGAAGGGAAAGCGGCGGAGTTGGCAGCGGTGCGAATCTCGGTCGAGCAGCGACAAGCGCTTGAATCTTGCTTGCAGGCTTTCATCTTTCATATGGAAAACAATCAAATGAAGGAAGCGCTGAAAGAAGATGTGCAATTTCATCGCATTATTCGGCAAGCGTCCCGAAATCAACAATTGATTCAAATCTTGGAAGATCTGTCAGAACAAGTGAATCGTTTTCGTATGGTTTATTTAAAAGAGGCTGCCGAGGCGCCATCTTTGCCGGAAGAGCATACGAAGGTTCTTCACGCTCTGATAAAAGGAGATCCGAAAGAGACGCGGTTTGCGATGGAAGCCCATATGGACTCAGTGAAATCACTGATTTTAGAAAGGGCCAGACAATATGAGAAAATGAGGAATGAAGAATGAATAACCAAGCGATCGGCATTTTCGATTCCGGATTTGGCGGATTGACCGTTTTGAAAGAATTGAGAAAGGTGTTGCCCAAGGAAAATTTGATTTACTTTGGCGATACGGCAAGGATTCCCTATGGAACCAAGTCGAAAGAAACCATTATTAAATATTCCAAGCAAAATATCCGATTTTTAATGCGCCATCATGTCAAGGCGATTGTTGTCGCTTGCAACACGGCCAGCGCATTGGCGGTTCCAGAAGTTGCGGACTTGTTTGATATCCCATTGGTTGGGGTTGTAGAACCGGGAGCAAGGGGAGCCGTTCGTGAAAGTGCGAATGGAAAGATCGGTGTGATTGGGACTACGGGCACCGTGCGTTCTGGCGCCTATCAAGCAGCGATACAACGCATGCTTCCAGGAGCGAAAATTGAATCCACACCCTGCCCACTTTTTGTGCAAATTGTGGAAGAGGGGTGGCAGGACACGGAGATTGCGCGACTGACAGCTGAGAAATATCTGGCGGATATGAAGGAAGCGAAAGTGGATGCCATGGTCATGGGGTGCACGCATTATCCGATTTTGGAGGAGACCCTTCGCAACGTGATGGGGAATGAAGTGAAATTGGTGAATCCGGCAAAGGAAACGGCCTTGGCGGTCCAGGCACAGCTTATGGAACAAGGACTGTTATCGGATCGCACAGACTCGCCGGAATATCGTTTTTTTGTGAGCGATGATCCGGAAAAATTTCGTGAAACAGGAAGTCGGATTATTTCGCTTCCAATGACTCATGTGAAAAAAATTAGTATTGAGAATTACTAGGGGGATCCAATGAAAGAAGTACGAATTAAAATAAATGCACAGCAGGAAACTGATGGCGAAGTGGATGAGATGGAACTGATCACGGAAGCGGAAATGTTTCATGACGGGGAATGGACCTGCTATCGCTATGAAGAAACAGAAATCATGGGAATGGCGGGAACAACCACAACTTTGAAGGTGAAAGAAGGCAAAATCCAGATGATTCGAGAGGGAGAATTGTTGACGCAGATGGATTTTGAAACTGGAAAGACGTATCGCTCGAGTTATCAAACGGCTTTTGGGGAATTGAGCCTGCAAATCGATACGCTTTCTCTTTCCTATTCACTTGATCCCAATGGATATGGCAAAGTGGAAATTTCATATAAATTATCCATTGACGGTACGTTGCAAAGTGTCAATCGATTAAACATGGCGATCCATTAGGATCGTTTTTTTGTTATTTTGACCTATACGCGGAAAATTTTAAGTGATTTTATCAAAAAACCCAGGTATAATGAAAGAGGGAGCTGTCAGATAAGCGACTATTTAGAATAAAAGCGTGCAAGCAAGGGGGGGAGTAGCCATTCAAATGAGAAAAAAATTGGGTTTTACACTAATAGAATTATTGATCATTCTTGGCCTATTGGGTTCGATTACGGCGATCGCGGCACCGAGTATTTTCAGCGCGGAGGGAAAGGCGAATACGGAAGCCTGTCAGAATCAGATGGATTTTATCATCAATGGTTTTCAAACCCAGCAATTCGATTTCAAGAGTCCGTACGCCTTCAACACCTTGGCGGATGGGGAGACCAAGTTTAATGCCTATATCGCAAAGGCGATACACGCCAACGAGTATACGAATATTGGATTTTCGGATCAAGTGGTTTGCCCATCGGAAGCGCCAACCGCCTATCGAGCCGAGATCAAGGACGGGAAGCTAACTATTTATTGCCCGACCCATGATGTTTATTCCCATGGAAATTTAACGCCACGACCGACAAGAGAGGATTTGAATGACTATACGGCGTTGGATGGTTGGACAGGTGCGGATAACAATTGGATTGTTGGAGATCATGAAAGCTTCTTTGTTTTACCCATCGAGAGCCAGTATTACCATATGGAGATCGGATTCCAATTGGTCCTATATGACGACGGGAATGATGACGGCAATGATCCAATCTATGAATATCAATACGATGATTCGGATTGGTATTTGGAAATCCCGACCAATTATTATCCAGTTAAGGAGCTCCCGAGTGGTACCACATCACGACCGGAAGGATATGATTTGGCAACCTATAATGCGACGAATCAGGATCTGGCATTTGCATTGGCCATTGATTTTCAGGAAACGGAGGGCGGCATCAACTTTAGTTCTAATGCCCTTGAGCTGAAGAATGTAAATTCCAATGCGTTGGATCAAGTGAATCTTGATATCATGAAGGAATCGGAGTTCGATCCTGAATTGACGATAAACAAAGTGCATCAGCGTGATTTATTCGACGGGGAAACGGATTGGCTGATTATCGATATTGTTCCCAAGACGGAGACGATGAAAACGATGGTGGTGCATATGTTAGATGCAGACAACAATTTTCAACAATTATTTGAAACGGACGTTCCAGTGGCGGATGCTTCAATGGGAGACATAAAATTTGCTTTCTTTATGGGGAAACGTTCAGAGTCAGTCGATCCGAAGTTGAAAAATGGAATTTATTATGCCGATGCATATCCAACACCGGTGCAGGTGAATATGAAACATTGGAATATCGATTATGATGCGGACCACGAAGGAAGCGGGAAGCCGTATTCTTACTGGTATGATAATCCGATAAATTATACGGGATTTGACACCTATTTACCATAAGAATAAGGAGCCGGGCAGATAATTGCTCGGCTTTTTTGTGTTTATATTCATGTTTATGACGATATACCCTTGCGATTTGAAAGTACACTTTTGTTATGTTTTGCCTTATTTAGAAAAATTAAGATGATTTTATTAAAAATATCAAGTATACTGAAAGCGAAGTTGTCGGACAATTCTTTCTTCAATAAAGGAGAAGTGTGCAAGTTGGGGGCAGTTATGAGGTTGAGAAGAAATTTGGGATTTACACTCGTAGAATTACTGATTATCATTGGCTTGTTGGGTTCTATTATGGCGATTGCAGCGCCAAATATTTTCGGTGCGGAGAAAAATGCGAAAACGGAAGCCTGTCGGGACCAGATGGATTTTATACTCAATGGGTTTCAAACCCATCAATTTGATTCCAAGAGTCCCTACGCGTTTGACACCTTGACGGATGGAGAGATCAAGCTGAATGCCTATATTGTAAAGGCGATAGATTCTAGCGAATATAGAACCATTGGATTTGAAGATCAAGTAGCTTGCCCATCGGATACGCCAACCGCGTACGAGGCGTCCATCCAGGATGATAAACTTTATGTCTATTGTCCGACTCATGACGCCTATTCCCATGGATCGCTTTCTCCGCGGCCACTAAAATCGGACCCAACAAAATATACGAACCTGGACAGTTGGATTAGCACGGATAACAATTGGATTGTTGGGGATCATGAAAGCTTCTTTGTGCTTCCCATTCAGGATCAGTATTATCATATGGAGATCGGATTCCAATTGTTTACTTATGATGATGGGGTTAATGTGGAAAATCAAGACCCGGTTGATGGTGTGAACGATCCGATCTATGAATATCAACATGATGATCCGGATTGGTATTGGCCAATTCCGATCAAGTATTATGATGGAATTACAAATGCAATCACATCGGCAGATGATCAAGATCGTCCTTATGGATATGATTTGGATAACTACAATCCACCTAAAAAGGATTTAGCGTTCGCTTTGGCCGTAGATTTTCAAATTATAGATGGCGGTTATAATTTTACTTCGAATGCATTGGAGCTGAAAAATATCAATTCCAATGCTGCACAAGATATAGCGTTGGACATTGCGAAAAACTCGGAATTTGATCCGGATTCAACGATTGAGAATTCTCATGAACGTCAATATTTTGATGAAGTGACGGATTGGTTAATCATTGACATTGTTCCTAGCACGACATATCCGGGGAAAAAAAGCATGATTGTTCATATGTTGGATGAAAACAATATCATACAGTTTCTTTTTCAAGCAACCATAGACGAGGCAGATCCTGACGAAGGTGAGATACAATTCGCCTTTTTTATGGGGAAAAGGGTAGAAGACGCGATTATTATCAGTGATGATGAGGCTGAGACAGACAATATTAAGGCAAGCAAATATTATGCAGAAGCTTTTCCGAGTCCGGTGCAAGTTGCTGTGAAAAGATGGATTGTTGATTATGATGGAATCGATGAAGCGACGGACAATACCTATGCGTATTGGTACGAGAATGTGAAGTATATGGGATATACAGCGAGTCATTCGTATATGATCAGTAATTAATAAAAGGTAGGTAAGCCGGGCGAGAAATCGCTCGGCTTACCTACCTTTTATTAGAAGATTTAGAAAATCATACCAGGGATTTCGTGGCATTTCACGGGTAAAGATAAGATAAGAACTACGGAGAGGGGAGAAAATAATGAAACTCCGAAGAAACTTAGGCTTTACCTTAATAGAAGTGATATTGATCATTGGATTGCTGGGTTCAGTTACGGCAATCGCGGCTCCGAATTTTTTTGGCGCGAAAGATAATGCCGAAGAGGAAGCCTGCCAGGATCAAATGGATTTTATTCTAAGCGGTTTTCAGACTGAACAACTCTATCCAGACAGTTTATACGCCTATGCAGAATTAGCGGGAGATGGGGATGACAAGTTGGATGCATATATTGATTTGGCCATCAATCCGGCGACTTCTGATCAGGTGGGATTTCCGGATCATGTCGTATGCCCATCGGAAGACACGCAGTACGAAGCGCAGATTCAAGAGGACCGAATATATGTCTACTGCCCGGTGCATGATGTGTTATCCCATGCGTCCTTGGGACCGCATCCATTGAAGACAGATCCTACGGTTTATGACACGGGCGATGGATGGACGAGCACGGATAACAACTGGATTATCGGTGATCATGAAAGTTTCTTTGTATTGCCGTTGGAAGACGAGTACTATCATGCGGAGATTGGATTCCGGTTTGTTTTATATGATGACGGTGTGAACGAGGATGGAAAGGATCCAGTGGACGGTCGGCCATCTCCGGATCAAGATCCGTTGTATGAGTATCAATATGATGATTCCGATTGGTTCTGGAAGATTCCAATCAAGGAAGATGTTCCTGCAGGATCGGACAGCTACTATGAGGTAACGGTGGTTGATCATCCCACAGATCCGGATCGGCCGGCCGGGTATAATTTAACGACGTATAACCCGACCAATGAGGAATTGACATTCTCGGTAATCATTGATTACCAAGAAGAAGGCGAAGAACTGGCATTTACTTCGAATGCCTTGGAGATCAAGAATGTGAACTCTAACGCCCAACTAGACATGGATCTGGATTTGGTAAAACAATCCATCTTCAGTCCCGACGACACTACGCATGCGGATCATGAACGCGATTTGTTTGATGATATCTCAGACTGGATGATTGTGGATGTTGTACCGTATTCGGACACTCATAAACACATGTACATTCATATGCTTGATAAGGACGGGATATTTCGAAATATCTTTGGCGGAGCGGTAGAAGTGCCCGTTGCCAGCGAGGATATGGGGGATGTGCAGTTTGCGTTCTTCGTCGGGAAACGAGCGATTATCAAGGACAAGAAACTGATTAACGGCTTGTATTATCCGGATGCATATCCAACGCCTGTTCAGGTTTATATTACGGACTGGTTTACGGATTCTCAAGAGGATTATTCAGGATGGTATGATAATGATTATGAAGGATATACAGATCATTTAAATTAGGTGATTCGAAAAAACCGAACGCAATGCGTTCGGTTTTTTCTTATTTAAGTGGCTTTGAGAGCAAAAAATGATTAACAACTATGTTTAATTACTTATAGATGTTGAAATTAGAATTGCTAGGAAGCAGGTGGCGCTACAATTTTTTTTCGACAGGAAAGCGGTATGATTCGAGGAAGGTGTGAAACGTACATATTCGAGAGGTTTGGGTTGCGTTCAAGGAACTTGATGCAAGGCGTTTCTGAAGAATATTTAAAGTGGATTGTATTTATTGCAAACTATTTTAAGAAAATTTTAATGGCTACTTTTGTAGATTCAACATTTGTTTCCTTATATACTGCGAATATGAAGAAAACGAATGGGACGAGAAAAGGATTTACTTTAATAGAATTGATTTTGGTATTAGGTTTGCTGGCAACAATGGGTGCCATGGCAGCGCCGCAATTTATGGCGGTCTTAGATAATGGGAAGAATGAAGCGGACATTGCGCAGATGGATCAACTGATGGTGGCGTTTCAACTGCAACAAGTGCCATTTTTTGAAACCCATGATGATGAGTTCGATTTACTAAAGCCCGATAATATTACGACAGTCGATGATGGAAACGGGAACCTGACAACCAAGGTGGATCTGAATCAAGCCGTTCAAACCTTACAGGATTTTTTAGATGCGACGATTGATCCGAATCACGAAGTATATATGAAGGACTTGAAGTGTTTGAACACGGATCGTATTTCAGGAGAAAGTGGAATGATATTTCGTGCGGCGTTGACAAGTGGAAATGCATTGAAAATTGTATGCGAAGCGGATCAGAATGAGTCGAGCATTGTTCTTTCAATTCCCAAAACCGATACGATTGCCTACGAGTACACGGATGGAAAACCGGCGGAAGGCACGTGGATGGTCATTGGAGACGACGATCGTTTGCGTGCGGAATATGTCGACGCGATGATGCATATTAGTCCGGGTGAGGCGAAACAACGATTTATCCAAACGGACAAAGGGAATAAGTTTTACCGGTATCGCACAACCTTCATCCTCAATCATCAGCAGGATGAAGAGCAGCCACAAGTGGAATCTAGTGAATTTTGGAAATTATTCACCCATCAAGCTCTTAGCGGCACGCAAAAGATTGGTCTTGATCTGGATGCGTGGCTCGAGGGCGGCGGTGTGAAATACCGGTATCGTTATGTGCAAGGAAAGAAGTGGAAGGGCAAGCCTTACAAGTATAAAGAGTTAGGTGACGAGACGGAAATCCTAAATATTGCGCAGGGACATACCAAAGAAGAAGCGGTTATTGAGTTCAGTACAGACGGGTTTGAAAATGATTCAAGGTATAGCATGTACGGTATGCAGGTGTATCAAAAGAACAAGCTACCGACAACACCAACACCTGAATTGAACGATGAAAACAGCGGATGGATACAAACAGGTAAGAATCATTGGTTTTATTATGAATTGCTGGCAGGTGATCCTTCTTCCGGAGGTGGTGGAACTTCATCCGGGTTCGGTGGGACCGTAGATTTTCCATATCACGCTGGCGCGATTTTTAATTACGTGAATGAGAACAATTATGATTTGTTGTCCATTGAAAAAAATGGCGAGGATCAAATCGTCATGAGATCTTATCGGATACAAGGTGGATCCGCATCCAATTATTTGACGGAGCAAGTGCTTGCAGGCTTTGAATTTAATAAAGCCTACACCCTGGATATTCGGGTGGAAAAACGAAAGGCAATCGTGAACCTTTCGGAGGGCTTGCTGGAAGAAAATACAGTTTTCGTTACCTCTTCGAATGATCTTCATCCAGCAATCGGATTTTATGTAAATGAAGAAACGAATTTAGGAAACGATAGCGCCATAGCCAACGCAAACAGTGTTCTTCCGTTGGTTCACTATGAGTCCGATTCAATAAAGGGTCCGACTTTCCAATTGATGGAGATGCCGGAATTCTATCCGTATCAATCATCGCCAATGAATCCGGAAGAACAGGAAAAACCGGATCCACCATCACTTCGAAGAGTTGGCATAGAAACTCTTACCATCAATCCGGTAGTCTTTCAGATTTCAACAGATATAGAAAAGGATTACGTGATGACACTGCGTTTGCCGAATGGAACCACACAAACAATAACGAGTCGAACAAAAGAGTTTTCTGTGAGTCAATCGGGAACCATGGAAGCCTTTGTGGAAGTGAATGGGGTTAAAAGCGATACGGTTCAAATCGTTATTGATAATATTATTGACCCGTTTACTGAAATCGAAGGAACCTATACAACAGGGTCAAAAGAAACAAGTTTCCAACTGAATAATTTTGATGAAGTCATCCAAGTGATGGAGCCGTATCAGAAACGAGAAAAGTTGAAATTGATAATGGAAACAAAAGGAAAGAAGACTGAAATTAAAAAAGAAGAGTTTACCATTAAAAACAAGGAACTCGATATGGATGACTTTGTTATTTTTGTGGAGAGTGAGTATGGAGAAGTATTAAGCCCACGGGTAGAGGTTGCGCAACCCGTGCCGCCCGTAGTGACCGTAAGCCAGGCGGCTCAATATGGGGTTGCACAGGTGACCATGACGACGGGGACAAGTGATGCGATCTATTATCGCTTGTTGGATGAAGATCAAAAACCAACGAGTAATTGGATAAGCTACAACGATCTGTTTGAAGCGCGTTTTGCATATGTTGAGGCAGTAACACGCACCCAATCAGGCACTGAAAGCGAATCTGTCGTTGTGGAAAATTCATTTGCCAATTCAGTTGTTCAAGCACCAACCTTTGAGCCAGATGAAAACGGGGATGTTTGGGTTCGCTCGGAAGCGGGAACCACCATTTACTATTGGAATGGGGATTATTGGGACGGCTACTATTGGAATGGGAGCTCTCGAAATAATAACCAGTGGTTGAACGGAGGAAACAATAGAGAAAAGTTCGATCTGGCTGAAGGCGAAACGTTGGTGGTTTATGCAAAAAGCGCGTTTGGTTCGCAAGAAAGCATCAATGCGAGTTATACGCGTGAGGCGGATCAGAACGAGGCACCGGAGCCGCCCATTATTGAAAAACCATATTATAACCGTAATGAGATTGAAATTTCGGGAACAAATTACGATGAAATTTGGTACCGATATACCTATATGCAGAATAAGAACAAACAAAAGACAACGGATTGGACCCGGTCTTATGGAGACGTTGTCGTTGATAAAAGCGGAGTTGTTTCGGTGGAAGCCTATACAATAAAGGATGACTTGGAAAGCGAGACGATAACCTGGAGACCAGCATATTGATTTTGTTTTAAAAAAGAAGTGAAAAATGTGATGAAGCAAGGCGTTAATCTGATTGGGGATTAGTGCCTTTTTCGTCGTTGAGAAGAAGCTCCTATAACCATTTGGCAAGCAAAAACTAGGAGCGCTTACAGACATCCTTTTTAAGGATATTTTAAGATACATTACCATTTATGCATTCCTGAATAAGATAAACTGTAAAGAGTCGAGAATTTACATAGTTTTTCTTATGAAAATATAAAATCTGGTAAAGAACATATATAAATGGGAGATCGGATATGAAAAAGAAGCGAGTGAAGAGTAAGAAAGAATTCGGCTTTACCTTAATAGAAGTGATTTTGGTGATTGCATTGCTCGGTTCGGTAACTGCGATGGCTGCGCCTGAACTGATGGATGTATTTGATGGAAGCAAAGACAAAGCGGATGTAGCGCAGATGGATTTTCTTTTGAATGCTTTTCAAATCCAGCAGGCACCTTTTTATGAAGATCATAATGGACGTTATGACATGTTGAATTCCAACAATACGCCGGAGGGCGCTTTGAAGCATTTTTTACAGGATGCATTAACTGATCCTGGGAGTACGGTGTATATCGAAGGGGTTAAACGCGTCAAAACTGGCGAAACCTCTGCTGAGAATAATCCGGTTTTTATCCCGGCGACTTCCGCTACGCATGTATGGATTGAATCCAAGGATCATAAGAATAAGTCCAATATAAAATTGCGAATTCCGGGCACGGAAACCATTGATCGTAAATATACAGATGGAGAAATGCTAAAAGGCACGTGGATGATTATTGGTGACGATGATCGTTTGCGAGCTGACTATGTGAAAAACCTGTTGTTTCATGTGCGTGAAGAAGACGGCAAAGAGGTCAATGATGAGGCGTATCAAGCATTTAAGAACAAAGTAAATCGAGATCATGAGTATCGGTATCGAACGATGTTTAAAATTGATGCGAACTTGGAGAAAGAGGATCCTATTTCAATTGACAAAGCATGGATCACATTTGATTCACAATATGCCGGCAATCATAATTTCTTTATCTTCAACAATGTTACTGAAAAAGATGTTGAATCCTATTTGACCGTGTTGGAATATCAAAATGGGAGAATAAAGAAAACGACTGAAATTGGGAAATTACCAAAAGGATCCGAGATGTTCAAGTCTCCGCCAGGACATTCCGGAACACCGGGCAATGACAAACACGAGGTGCGGTATGTTTTTACATTCAAGAAGAATGGAGAATATATCGGAAAGATTACGCATAAGATTCACTTCATTCATAAAAATAATGTAACATCAGAGATGTTGGAATTCCTCAATAGCAATAATAACGGTGTTGAGGAGGGGTATTACGATACCGGAGCAACAGCATTTAAGTATTTTCATCATTTATATGATCCCGCCATGTCAGACTTGGAGTCTGGGACAAACGGATTGCCAGGAAGTGGTTCTACGCCGGCCTTTATCTTCCATACGGGTGCAGTGTTTAATATTAATAATGTGAACAATGGCAAGTATAATAATTATGACTTTCTTTCTTTTGAAGAAAATGATGATGGCGAGATGGCGCTACGATCATATTGTGTTCAAGGCGGATCAGTATCGGGATTTAAATCGGAAGCAATATTGAATGGGTTTGAATTTGGAAAAACATACACGATGGAATTGATAGTAAATAAAGGAAAGGCGACGGTGAATCTATCCCATAACCTTCTGGATGAATCGGCTAAGGTATTCATAACATCTCAGGATCTTCATCCGGCATTGGGATATTATATGAATCAACAGCTCACATTGGCTGGCCAAGAAGCAGTAGCAGAAGAGCAGGACCATCTCCCAATCGTATCTTATGAGGACGATGGAAATACGGGCCCGCAATTTGTTTTATTGGGCATGCCTGAAATTCATCCGTATCAGACAGAAAATAATAATGATGAACCGGATGAACCTGAGGATCCCGAAGAGCCCAAGCCTGGTTTGGTGCGGTTTCAGTATGATTGTGACCGTGGAAAAATCGAACTTGATTCGAAAAATGATCATCCAATGGAATATAAATGGGTTTATAACTTGAATTATGAAGGCGATGATCCAAATTTGTCGAATGACATAAAAGATGCTGGTGAAAGTGATGGTGAGGGATCTGTTTCATGTGGAAGGAGCGGGTGGTTATTCGCGCGTGATATGATCGAAGACAAAGGAAGTGGACCGTGGTATAAAACACCATGGGTAAATATTGAGGATTATACAATTGAAATGGTATCCACTGAGGTAACTGGCAAACCAGAGAAACAAAAAATATCATATCAGCCTGAAGAATTGCCAAATAATTTCAACTGGTATATAAGAGGATCGGGAGATGAAAAAGAAGCGAAATCGATACGAATTAAAAATGCGCTGAAAATGAAAGAGATCGATGTACAGGCGTACGTGAAATGGAAAAATCAAACGAAAGTCAGTGTCTCGAAGGGAGAAGGCTTTGGCTATCATGACTTTGGAGCTGACGTTAATCAAGATCCATTTGAGGTGCGAGGGAAACTGAGCCCTGTGAATGGTAATCGATACAATCTTCAAATCTTATCAGAGGATCAATATAAGCTTTCTGTAACGGCGTACCATTATAAAAAGGGTACAATCCAATATGATTTCACACAACCTCAAACAACAATTGATGGAAACTCTAGTGAATTAAATTTGGGGAAAGGGTTTACGAATCTGAGAATCGAAGTTCAGGATATGGAAGGGAATACATATCTGATTGAATTGACCTCGTTTCCTCTGGGAGAATTTCTGATTTCGTAGGAGCCGGTTCTGATGATACAAAGAGTTTCATTTATTGAATAAGTGATCTTATTTCGGGATCTTCTTTTCTTGTAAGAAAGTGTAACTTGTTTATTTTGTGATTCGTCTTGTCAAGCGAGGGTGGTACCAGATAGAATGTAAGAAATGGAATTGTTTGAAAATACAGAAATTTCCATTTTGACAATTGATTTAATTATGGCTAGGAGGCTCATAATGATTAATAAACAGGGGCGATTAAAATTGAAGAGGAAGCTAGGCTTTACCCTGATAGAAGTGGTTATGGTGATTGCTTTGTTGGGCTCAATCTCTGCTTTGGCTGCGCCCAATTTCATGGAAGCACTAGACAAGAGTGAGGATAAGGCGGATGCTGCGCAAATGGATTTTCTTTTGAATGGCTTTCAGACAAGGCAGGCGCCTTTTTATGACTCTCATACGAATGCTTATGATATGTTGAATCCTGCTTATGCCAATGAGGATGGAACACAGGATGCGGAGCAGGCACTGAATCTTTACTTGGCGGATGTACTGGTTCCTTCTAGTGACGTTTATATTGAAGGGGTGCAGTGTGTTACAAAAGAACAGGCGAAAATGAATGACGGAACACCAACTTTTCAAGCGGAGTCCAACAATGACATGCTTTGGATTTCATGTAAACTTGACGGGAATCGGTCCAATGCGGATATTCGAATTCCGGGTACCAATCAGGTTGCTTACGAGTATTCAACGGGCGAGGGGATTCGCTGGGGAGATTCCCTTTTGTATATTGGCGATTATGAAAACCTAGAATCACGATTTGTAGCAGATACGTGCAAGGATTATCAATTGGAAGCCGGATTTAATTATGACAATCATGTACACCAAGCGGGCGACCATAAGAGCCATATGGGATTGATTTTTAATTATTTGGATGATGAAAACTTTTGCTTGATTGATTTGGAATTGAAAAATGGTACAAAAAAAATGACCATTTACCAAGTTTCTGATGGAAGTTGGGCGGAACTGGAAAAAAATATAAATATAGGACAGGACTATAATCTGCCGGGCAACAAGGATTACACCAATGATACAAAGTTCCATTCAAGGATGACGGTGTGGAACAGTGTGTCGGGCGTTAGTACGGTGAAATTTGAATTGGCTCAAGTTGGGATTGATAGCGGAGGCTACGAGGATGTATTTACAAGCACCTATCCGATTGCAGAGGATAAGAAGTCAAGTCGATACGCATTTTATATCGGAGAGCCTGCTGGAAATCAGCTGAAGGATGATGGTGTGATTATCGGGTACAAGGATCAAACAGAATCGATAGATCCAGAGGATCCTGCCACTTATGAATATGAAGATGTGCAGATTCAATTGCTGTCGTATCCAACATTTATTTGTGCAAATGAGGATGGATCTTATGATGAGGACGATTCGACAGGAAATGAAACAAGTATAACGATAACGGCGCCGGATTTCTATCCGGACTACGTATTGGCGCATTCCACACCAAGCCTGGATGCGGAGGACGGAGAGAAGTTTCAATATCAGTTTTATAAGAATGACAGCTGGTTAAATGATTGGGAAAACTCGGGTGATTTTACTGACGATGCAGATGAAGAACGGATCAGAATCCGAGTTTTACGATTGGGTAGTGTAGTTGCAGGTCCGCTGGAGTTTGAAAAAGAAAACAGTGACACTGATTTTGGAACACCGATTTTCGCGTACAACTACAACAATGACAATGCGCCTATTACCATCATCGTTTCAAAGAATGTGATTGAATATCTTTGGGTAGATGGAATTTCCAATGGCACGCAACCTGGGGATAGCGAGAGCGGCATAAAATCTGGAATGAGTCAAATTTCTCCTTCTGGATTGGGCTCACAAACGGGTTGGTTGTGGGCGAGAGAATATGATGGAAACGGTCTTGGCGATTGGGTTGGAACCCCTTGGGTTGGAAATGCTTATTTTGTGGCTGAAAATATCGAAGGGGTGTTGGTTGCCAAGAAATTTACGGTATCATACAAGGGGTCAACTTCTCCTTATGTTGTAAAGTATCATACGGGAAAGGGTGATTGGAGTGAGACGCCTCCCGTATTACCCGCTGGCAAGGGAACGGTTTATGCGCAAGTCTTTTCCAGTGATCAGTCAATTAGTATGGTTATATCCAAGACCTTCACAAAATGAAATAGTTGTTATGTAAATCGTCACAATGGTTTCTGGAAAGAAATCTCTTTGGATTTTTAAGCTTGTAAGAAACCGTAATGCATTTTTAAGATCATATTAAGAGATAGTGGGTACGATTAATAGTAGGAGGAGAGTCGTCTCTTCCTAGATTCCTGATAAGTCTGGTGCTTATCGATGAAACAAAAAAGAATTCCAAGATTGATTTGGAATTCTTTTTTGTTTGTTGTTGGGTTTTGTTTTTTGATTATTGAAATTGTGTTACCAAGGATTGTGACAAAAACACGGCCATATCGCCCCGGGTCGCGTTGGAGCGCATAGGGATTTGAACACCGCCATGGATATTCAAGTCGATGGCTTTTTGTACGTAGTTTTCCGGCCATGGGAGCGCTGGATCAATCGAGTCTCCATAGTCGAGGGAGCGAACCAGCACGGTCATAATCTCTCCATAGGTAATGGGAGCGTCTGGCTGGAAGCTTTTATCTGGATAGCCGGAAATTAATCCGGCGGTATATGCCTTTTCGATGTTCTCTTTTGCCCAATGTTTCGAGATGTCCGTCAAGGGCGTGTTGGAGCTTTCCTGCTCTGGAAGCATGCGCACCATGAGGGTGGCGAATTCTGCCCGTGTGATGGTTCGATCCAGGCCGAGACCGCCATTGGGATAGCCAGTCAACAGACCTAGGGTGACCAAGGCGTTTGCTGAATCCTCTTGTGAGGTGGTGGCAAATGAAACTTGTATGGTGAAAAGAAACAAAATCAAGTAAATAATCGTCTTCTTTATTATGTGCATTTAATTGCCCTCCTTTTCTTATTATAAAGGAAGGGATTCCAAGGAGGGGTGAAATCTTGAGAGTTAATAAAAATTTCATACGAAGAGATGTGACAAAGTAGGATATAATAAAAATATTGAGGAGGTAATGATTATGAAAAGACAATTAGGAAAATGGACATCACTGGCAGTGATCCTCATTTTATTGGTAAATTTGATGAGTCCTGCATTTGCAGCAGATTCGAAGGTTGACGTAAATGCATATCGACTGGGGAATGAGTTGGATTACTTGATTCAATACATTTTGAACAATACGGTGAATGATGACCTTACAAAAGAGGAATTGATTACTGCTGCGAAGAATGGCATCTTTGAGACGATCGATCAGCACAGCCATTACTATGACACGGAAGGATTCAAAGGGCTAAACGCCTCTACTTCTGGAAACTTCGGTGGCGTTGGTGCGTATGTCGAGTTCAAGGAGGGATTCTATTATATTACGGGATTCACCGAGGTAAGCCCAGCAGGCGAATCGGGTCTTCGAGTTGGGGATAAAGTAGTTGTGGTCAACGGGAAGCCCTTAGAGGGATTGCCATCTAGCGAAGCATTGAACAACATTCGTGGCGAGGTGGGATCCAATGCGCGCATCGGGATTACCCGCGGCAATACAGACCGAGTGCAATATTACGACATGGTTCGTGAATTGATCAAAAGCAATCCAATTACGGTTGTACTACCGGATGAGAACGAGCAATTAGATGAAGATATGGCTTATGTCCGCATTACACAATTCAATGCGAACCTATTGTCGAATATGCAAGTTACTTTTGCTGAGTTGAAGGAGGCAAAGATCCATAAAGTGATCTTCGACCTTCGTGATAACCCAGGCGGATATTTGGATCAAGTCTTGGAAGTATTGAAGCTACTTGTCACCAATGACGACTTGCTCCACGTTCAATATAAAGATAGCGCTAAAAACTTTCGTTCTGATTTGAATACAGCGCCATTTGAAATCGCTGTTTTAGTCAATGGAAACAGTGCCTCGGCTTCCGAAATTTTTGCCGGTGCGATTCAAGATACCAATTCGGGTATTATTATAGGGGATCAAACCTACGGCAAGGGCAGTGTACAGGGAATCTTCCCATTAACCAATCAAGAAGGGTTTAAAATGACCATTGCTGAATACTTTACGCCGGATTGGCATAAGGTGGATGGCGTTGGCATTACACCAGACATTATTGTTCCGCAGACATTGCCTATGGAAAAGCTATTGTCGGATTTCCCAATGGCAAATGAACAGTCTACAATTAAATACTTGCAAAAAAACAAGGTGGTCCGAACGATAAAGGCGCAGCTTGCGTATTTGGGATACGAAGTGGATCCAAGCAGTGATTTGTATAATCAGGAACTGGCTTATGTGATCCCACAATTCCAACGAGACTTCCGAATTAATCTCACCTACCATTTGGATCCAGAGACACAGGCGACATTGAATGCCTTAACAACAGGCAATCAATCCTATTATCGATATTTGGCAAAGAACCTATATGAAGACGATGCCTTTGCACGAGCGATTGAAGAGTTGAGAAAATAGAAATTGGCTATTGACGGTTTGTGCATCTTCCGATAAGATATGTAAGTTGTGGTTTAGTAGGAATAGGAGGATATGAATCTTGAAAAAGAGAAAGTATATTTTTGTAACCGGCGGCGTAGTTTCGTCTCTCGGCAAAGGCATAACAGCAGCGTCTTTGGGATGTTTGTTGAAGGCCCGAGGCATGAAAGTGACGATCCAGAAATTTGATCCCTACATTAATATTGATCCGGGAACAATGAGTCCGTATCAACATGGTGAAGTCTATGTAACGGAAGACGGCGCGGAAACAGATTTGGATTTGGGACACTATGAAAGATTCATTGACATCAATTTAAGTAAATACAGCAACATTACAACCGGCAAGGTGTATAACACCGTCATTAAAAAGGAACGCCGAGGCGATTACTTGGGTGGAACGGTTCAGGTCATTCCGCATATTACCAATGAAATCAAATCACGGATCGACAAAGTCGGTGCGGAATCCAATGCTGATGTTGTTATCACAGAAATTGGTGGTACGGTAGGAGATATCGAAAGCCAACCGTTCTTGGAGGCGATTCGACAATGGAGCTACGATGTCGGCCGCGAGAACGTGATGTACATTCATGTGACGCTGGTACCATATTTGGCAAAAGCCGGTGAAATGAAAACGAAGCCGACTCAACATAGTGTTAAGGAACTTCGTAATATCGGAATTCAGCCGGACATGATCGTATGTCGTACGCAATTCCCGTTGTCAGAAGACATGAAGGATAAGATTGCCTTGTTCACGAATGTGCCTAAGAAACGCGTCATGCAAAACATGGATGCGGATACACTCTATGAAGTGCCGTTGATGTTGGAAGACGAAGGTCTTGCCAGGGAAGTCGTAGAATATTTTCAATTTGAAAAGGTAGAGCCTGAGCTTTCCGCTTGGAGATCCATGTGTGAGAAATTTAAAAATCCGCAAGGCACTGTGAAAATTGCCTTGGTAGGTAAATATGTAGAACTAAGGGATGCATACCTTTCTGTTGCAGAGGCGCTTCGCCATGCAGGGATCGACAATGATGTGGAAATCGACATCGATTGGATCCATTCCGAAGAGGTTACCTTCAATAATGTTAAAGAGATGCTGAAAGACGCCGATGGAATTTTGGTTCCTGGCGGATTTGGCGATCGAGGCGTGGAAGGGAAGATCTTGGCGATTCAGTATGCGCGTGAAAACAAAGTTCCATTCCTAGGAATTTGTTTGGGCATGCAGATGGCTGTTGTAGAATTTGCAAGAAACGTCTTGAAACTGGAAAAGGCGCATTCTTCTGAGTTGGATCCACAGACACCGTATCCGGTCATCGACTTAATGGAAGAACAAGTAGATATCGAGAACATGGGCGGAACCATGCGATTGGGCATCTATCCCTGCAAATTGTCAGCGGGTACAAGAGCACACGCGGCATATGGAGAAGACTTGATCTATGAGCGTCATCGTCATCGTTGGGAGTTCTCAAACCAATACCGCGAGATGTTTGTAGACGCCGGCTTAATCCTTTCCGGGATTTCACCGGATGAAGAGCTTGTTGAGATCATTGAGCTTGAAGATCATCCGTATTTCGTGGCTTCACAATTCCATCCGGAATTCAAGTCGCGACCAACGAGATCACATCCACTGTTCCGGGAATTCATTAAAGCAAGCAAATAATTGAAGCAGGAAATCTTTAACAGCGGCTGAAAAGCCGCTGTTTTCTAGTTTTCAGACAATTCAATGACGAATGTAACAGAGAGTACACCCTGCTGTAACCCCGCTGTAATATGCCATAGGTATAATTAATTTGGATAAGGGAAAGGGTTATTTTACAATCAGATTACAAATAGGCCATATCCCTTGTGTACAAAATATGGAAACAGTATAATTAAACTTGGATAATTAAGTGGGATTCACTTGATTGACAAAACTTTTAGGAGGAGATTATCAAATGAAGAAATTATTAGCACTTCTTCTAGTGGTTGCTATGGTATGCGGCGCATTTGTTCCAGCTTTTGCTGCAACAGAAGCGGAAATGACTGCCGAAGCAAAACTACTAGAACTTGGTATCATGAACGATGATCGAGCGGATGACAGCTTGACTCGTGCAGAAATGGTTGTTCTTCTTTCCCGTCTTTTGGGCGAAGAAGCAGCAGCAAAAGATTTCCCTGTGGCACCTTCATTCGCAGACGCGACTGGACATTGGGGAGCAAACTACATCGCATGGGCTGAGTCTATGGCGTATGTACAAGGTAACGAAGACGGAACTTTCGCACCAGATGCTTTTGTAACTTCAGAGCAAATGGAACTAGTTCTTAACCGTGCTTTGGGTTATGCAGACGGCGAAGGCGTTGCGATTCCTGTTACTGGCGAATTCACTCGCGGTGCAGCAGCGACAATGATCGTTTATGCATTGGATCTTCCAATGGCAGACGGATCACAAACGTTGGCAGCAAAATTGGGTATGGTAGCTGAGTTGGCAATCGTATCTGCTGAGCAAACTGACACTGACGAAATGACTGTAACATTCAACCAAGCTGTAACTGAAGGAACTTTCTCAGTAATGCGCGGTAAAGTGGCTACAGCTGTTGAAGAAGTTGAGTTTGATGGCGCGACTGCGACATTGACAATGGAAAGAGAAATCCGAGACGGATTCGATTACACAATCGCATTCGGCGACTTGGAAGCAGTAGTTGCTGGACAAAATTCAGTAGTTACTACAATCTCATTCCCTTACGATTATGCAAACATGGTCTCATATGCAGACTCAAATGTTCTTGTTGTTTACTACGATGTTGAAGATCAATTCGGCAACGATGTGACTGACGACAACGACGTAACTTTCTACTCAATCGGCACGCCTTCAGTTCCAACACATGAGGGTAGCATTGAACTTACAACAACTAACACATGGTTGATGGGTACTCCAGTAGTTGTTAACGGCGTATACAATGATGGCGAAGGCGTTGTTGTAACTGCAGTTAAAACGTTTGAAATTGCTGGTCCTATCAAATTGGCTGAATTGGCATTGGGCGCTCCTATGAACTTGGGCGAAGAAACTGCCGACATCATGAAAGGCCAAGATTTCGGCACTGATGATGAAGAAGATTTCTACTGGGTTCTTCCTTTGACAGCGTTGAACCAATACGGTGATCAAGTACCTGCAGGATACTTTGATGTTGATGAAAATGATGATGATTTATTAGACTATTTCACTCAAAATGGTGTAGAAGTTGTTGATGTTGTTGAGTATGAAGATGCATTGTATGCAGTACTTGCAGCAGATGAAGACGAAACAGAAGACGAAAACACAACTGCTTTCGTTACAGTAATCGACTTAAACTCAGGCTTGAATGATTCTATTACTTTCATCATTCCAAAAGCTGGCGTTTCAGAATTCAAAGCAATCGGACCTGCTGACGAAGTAATCGGCGGCGAGACTGTTGAAATCGAATTCGAAGCATACGACTACTATGGAAACGAAATCACTGACGAAGACGACCTAGCTGATGTGAAAGTTGGTTCTGATTTCGTTGGAACTGAGACAGATGTAGATGCCGGCGATCGTTGGGCGTTTGCAACTGATTCATTCACTGACGCAGTAACTTTGGAATACAAAGCAGACGATAATGATTCTGCATACGCGACTCCAGTATTCTTTACATTCACTGTAGAGAACACTGCATCCGTATCTCAATTGAACTTCTCTGTTTCTGAAAACAGAAAACCAATCGATATCCAAGGATTCGATGATACTGATCTTCTTTACGCATCCGGCGCAGCTGGTGAAGTTGATGTTGCTGACTTGATCTTTATCGATCAATACGGCGATGACATGGAATATGGTGATCTTCCAGACGGATACACTGTATCCATTGAAGATGCTGACGAAGATGATCTTGGTACAACTTTCGCAGTTGTAACTGTTGAAGCGGACGATTATGATTACACTGCATACTTGATGGAAGAAGACGAAGATGACGCAGTAGCTGAATTCGAATTCACTGTTGAAGTAATCGACGTTTCAGATATCGATGAGTTCACTACAGACGAAATCACAGTTATGTATGCTGATGAAAACGCGACTGATGGTTCTGTTGCAACTAAGTACATGGTTGAAGTTGAATTGACAGGCGAATACAACGGTAAAGAAGTTGTTCTTCCTACCGACACTGTATTGGAGCTTGAAACTTATCCTTCTACCAACTTAGTAGATACTGCTGAAAACATGTTAGGCGCTTTCGGTCTTGAAGATGACGAAGACGAAGATGTAACAGCTGTTGTATTGATTAAATACAGCATCAACGGTGACGAAGAAACAGGCGTATTCGAGCGTACAGTTGAATTGTCAGGCGTAGTTCCTACAGCTGAGACTCTTGAAGTTGTATTGAACGAAGATGATGCTGATTTCGATCTAGAAATCTCAGGCAATGTTGTTAAAATCGATTCTAGAAACTTGTCTAACGGCATGGACATCGCAGCTGATGATGACCAAGACGAGCCTTTCACATTCTACTTCGAAGCAACTGATCAATACGACGTTGTAACTGACGAAGTATTCTCTTACTTCTACGTAGTGGAAGATGGAGACAACGATTCAGACTTTGGCACTTACGATGTGAATCAAGCTGGAACTTTGGAAATTAACAATACTATGCAAGACGGTGACGTATTCACAATCACTGCAGTTACCGAGTCTGGTTTGACTCAAACAATCGAAGTTGAGGTTGTTGTAGCCGACTAGTTTCAACAAATTGAAGAAGACCCCGTAAGGGGTCTTCTTTTTTTTGCATTTTTTTATACGGTTGAGTGAAACTTTTCTTGGGGGTTCCACGTCTAATTCTTAAACCCGGCTTAAAAGTATGTCTTTTTTATGAAAAAAAAGGGAATCGCATTGATTATGTTTTCCTTAGCGGGTACAATAATACTAGCGTAAAGGCAAGAACAAGAGGAGGATTTAAGATGAAGAAGAAATTAGCCATCTTACTGACAGTATTGATGGTTTTGACAGCAGTTGCTCCGTCTTTTGCAGCGACAATTATCGTGGACGACCCACCGGTTGGACAAGATGCAGCATTGGACGAATTGATTATGTTAGGCGTATTAAAGGAGAAACGGGGAGACGATTATTTGAAGCGTCAGGACACCGTAGTTCTTCTTAGCCGTCTGATGGGCCAAGAGGATCAAGCGAAAGCGTATCCGATCAACCATCCATTTAATGATGTAACAGATTCATTCTATAATGGCTATTTGGGTTGGGCGTATGCGAACCAATATTTTATGGGTAAGAGCGGTACGGAGTTTGGATTCGGTGAATTCATGACCGTACAACAATTGCAGATTGTATTGCTTCGTGCATTGGGATATTATCTGGGAGAATTCCCTGGCTGGGATGTAGTTGAAACAACTGCAAGCACTATGGGCTTTGGCTCCAGCGCACCGGGAACCGCCATCGCATCTCGCGGAACCATGGCAACCATGACGGCGGCCACGATCCGTGCAAACTACAAGGGTACGAACGAAACCCTAGCTGCACGATTGGGTCATGAAGTGAAGACAAAGGCCGATAATGGGCAATTGACGATTCACGAATTCCGTCAAATTGGATCGAAAACTTTCGAATTGGAATGCGATGAGAATATCGAAGATTTAGAAAACAACATTTTAATCAAACGCGGCAATATCACAAACAGCATTGCTAAAATAACCTTCCCAACTTACGGGAAAGAGGTTGCCCGCATTGAAATGACAAGCAATATCATGGATACAGACTATACAGCCTTGATTACAGATACCAAAGGACAAACCTTGAGTGCAACGATTGAAGGCTCACGACCGTATCTGGCTGATATTTTGATCACATCTTCTACGGCGAAACTAAAAGGTTTCACTGGAACTGATGCCAACAAGGTCATTATCAACTACGAAACGGTGGACCAATTTGACAATGAAATCAGCGCGTCAGTCAACTGGTCGGGTTCAGGCAGCGTAACCGATAAGGGAAGCTATCTGGAAATCTATAGTTCATCACCATGGCAACTTGGACAAGCCGTTATGATCACAGGTATTGCTCAAGTAACTGGCAAAGCGCCAGCGGTTGTAAACCGCACATTGAAAGTCAGCGAACCTCGCAAAGCGGTAAGCATTAGCTTGGGTGAAGTGGAAAATCTGGACGAAGATCCGGATGATGAGTATATCGTTCAAGGAAGCACCGATGTTTGGGGCATTCCGGTAACAGCGATTGACCAGGAAGGCGATGAGATTACAGATATCGACTACTTTGGTTCTAAAAACTCTGTAACCAGCAACAATGTGATTCTTTCGCCATCTGATGGAACAATGGTATGGTACTATCCGTCATCGTCCCAAGTAGCGGACGGCAAGGAAGAGAAAGTATATATCCGTATTTATGCAAGCTCGTTCTCAGAAAGCACGATGCCGACTACAGTTTATGTCAACTTGGTTGACAAAAATTCAGGGGCGAATGCATCTGATGTCATCGAATTGTTGCCAAATGGCGTGAATAAGTTTATTGTTGACGAACCGGATATGGTGGTTGCGGGCACGCCGATTGAATTCCCATTTGAGGCATTCAACTATGTTGGCGATGAAGTGAGTAAATATGACACATTGAAGGATTCCATCTATGTCAATGGCATTAAAATAACAAAAGGCGAAAAAGACGGATTCTACTGGGTAGAAAAAGCTGGTGGAGACGCAAAGCTGATGTACAAAAACGGCAATACGTCTGCAACAACATCTTTTATGGAGTATGCGACCTTTATGGCGAACAGCTCCAGTCCTTTCCAAGTGAACTTTATGGTTTATCCACGAGCGAATCCTTACGCAATCGCCGGATTGGATGATGAAATATACGAGTACTACGCGGAAGATAACAAGACGATTATCATTACGGAATCAGACATGTTATTTGAAGATCAATACGGCAACGACTATGAAGGCTCTATGCCTTCAGGCTATGAAGTGCATTTCACTGGAGATGGAGACATTTCTACAGATGGAGAAACACTTTCTTTGGACCTGAACAGCGATACGACCTACGATTTCGAAGCGGAATTGTATGACAGCGATGATGCTCTCTTGGATATCGCATCCTTTACGATCCGTGTTCTAGATGCCGACGAGATCGACGAGTTCCAAGTTACAACGATCGGCAAGATCTATGCGCCGGACTTTGAGGACAAAGATGCTTACGGCAAGAAAGTCGAAGTCTTGGGTTACGAGGGCAACGATCCAGTCAAATTGCCAAATGATGTAATTCAAGATATTGATGCGATTACGCAATCAGAGTACCTGAAAACTGATGTTCCAAGCAAAACCGTTTACGCGACCAGCAATAATGGCGATTTGGACGACGACATCACCGCCCAGTTGATCGTGAAATACAGTATCAACGGTCAGGTGAACGTGGAGCAACAAACGGTAACGATTAGCCCTGATAAGCCATATGCGATTGACGTAGACGTATACGGCAAGGAAGACGCGAATCTTTCTGGCGCAACCTTGTATGTGGATGCGGACGATGTAAATGATGGCCTTAAGCTTATTCTGACAGAAGAGTACGACGCAGATGACAACTACAGCGGATACTTTGACGCATTCTTCGAGATCACGGATCAATACGGCGTGGTTTCCAAGGAAGTTGTGGATTATATGTATGTCAAGGACAACACGGATTATGGCGTTGACAACAGCGACTTCAGTCTGGAAGTGGATGGAACACCGGAATCCGGTGATGAATTTACCATCGTTTGTGTAACAGCAGATGGAACAACCAACTTGTATGTAACAGTTCAATAATAGAAATATTAAAAAGGCAATCCTATTTGGATTGCCTTTTTTTTGCGCGGAACGAGCAAACAGGGAAACTGGCTTGTCAGTTCCATATATTTCTGTTTAAGGCGGCCTGCTGGGTAGTCTTTTATTTGTGCAACTGGAAAATTCCTATAATTTCTTACAAGAAACTTGCAAATTGTCAATTTCTTGTTTAAGTATGCCGAGTTAGGTATAATAAACATATAGGAATGTCTAGGAGGGTCGATATGAAGCGAATCATAGGTACCATATTAATTGCATTGCTTCTTTTTAATTTGAGTCCAGCTTTTGCGGGGGGAGATACGGATTCATTGGTTTCCGCCGGAGTTTTCTCGGGGAGCACGCCGGGATCACAATTGATTCTGAAGCAGGATATGGCGGTTTATGTAACAAGACTGTTGGGGAAAGAGCTGGAAGCCAAGCGCGTTCAAATTCTACCTGCCTTTTATGATGTGGAGGATCCATCGTATCGGCCGTATATCGCATGGATGGTCATGCAGGAGTATATCTCCGGCGAGACGGATTTCATGTATGGATACAACCAGATTACCACGGTCCAGGAACTTTGCGCGGTTTGGCTGCGCGTGCTGGATTATTGGCCGGCATGGGACAATGTGATGATGAAGGCAAGAGACGTTGGAATCCTGGACGGGGTTGTTGCTTCTGCATCCACACAAGTGACGGTGGATCTTTTCAGCGAGATCAGTTGCAATGGTCTGTCGACACCGAAGAAAAATCATGATGTCAGCATTGGATCCACCTGCAATGCTTCCTTGTCGAGTCAAAGTTTCACCTATGCGACAGCGAATTCCACGCGCCAGATTGGCGAGAAAAAGATTCGTGTGGCGTTTACAAAGCCAACGTACACAACCTTTACGGTGAAGGGGTCGGAAAGCTACGGCAAGAAGATCAAGCAAATCAGCTGGGATGAAAGCCATAGTGTTGCCACCATTGAGGTGACGACTGCCTTTGAAGATCTAACGTATATGGTTCAGGCTGGTGCATTGTCTCTTGATTTTATGGGGGAAGAAGCACAGATTACCGAGATCTATCTGAATTCAACCACCTTTTCCAAGGTGAATGACTATATGGCGGAAACCTATTTTTCTGCCTTGAATCAATTCGGTGAAACAGTGAATTACCCGTATATCTACTGGGGTGTGTCCATTGACGCCATAGCGGGAACAACGGGAAACAAGGTTGTTTTGAACACGACTGAACCGTTCACGGATGAAGCATTTATCCTGTATGGGGCGGATGCCGATTCGGGCGTAGAAATTCAGAAGCTGGTTCGTGTCCGAGACGCGGGCACTTCTGTCAACTATATGAAATTTGGCGATTTAACCAATGCGGCTGAATCAGCCATGGATTACAAGATCAACTTTGGTGATGTAGGGGACAATTATGAGTGGCGCGTTCCAGTCTATGTCTATGATGAATTCGGACATGTGATTCCAAAGAAAGATTTTTATAAGTACAAGGTGAAGTTTTCTGTTACAACGGGAGAAGACTTGATTCAATACGACCTTTTGGAAGGCGATCCGATTCCGTACGTGCGAATCAAGCCGACCGATACGGATGCGGAAACATCGGATATTCGCTTGCAATTGACAGCGGGTTCTTTCACAAAGAGCTATCTCTTCAGCATAACAGGCAAAGCGCATTTGGACCGATTCGAATTTTCCGCACCAGGCGAAATCTTGGTTGAAAATGAAGAGATTGAAATTCCATTTACAGCTTATGATACCCGAGGCAATAGAATCGACCAGTACGATGATTTGATCAATGCGGAGATCGTCTTTGTCAACGAAGATGCTTTCAGATGGCGCCGGGAGCCGGTAACAGGCCGTGCGCAATTGTTCTATACACCGGTTCGTACCCAATACGAGATGGCTAGATTTAACGACCAGATTGTCAGCGCGCGCATGGTGGTAGATCCTGAGCCTGAACCGGAAGGCGTAGGCGGAATCGACAGCGACGTATTGTTGGCCATGATTACAGGCTATACGATTTCGATCGAAGACGGCGACTTCATTTACCTCGACGAGTACGGCCGCGAAATTTCATCCACGTCTAAATATTTGAACGGTTATCCAACTCGCGTTGAGATCGATGGTGCTGATCAGGGCAACGTCAGCCTGTCAGTCGGATCAGATGAGTACTTCTTTACCGGCGAGGAAGAAGGGGAAGAAAACTTCCGCGCGTATCTCTATGAGATCAGCGCAAGTGATGAACTGGTCGGCAGTGATTACGAATTTACGGTCGCGTCCTTTGATCTGAACAGCATCGAAGACTTCTCCGTTAGCCTGGATGGATTGATTTACGGTGGTTCAGCATCCCATATCGACAGGGATGACTACAAGCGAACCCCTGAGGTGGAAGGCATGATCGACGAGTATACCCTCGAGATTCCAGCTTCCGCAATTACCGTACAGACCCCAAGTCCGCATATTAGCAAGATTGGATCGACGATCCAAGGAAATGTTTCGGATGAGGATACCGTAACCTATGAAAATGAGATTGTTTTGGTGACGGTGGACAATGGCGATCAATTGTACAACTTTGAGATTCCGATGAAAGTTTCCAATGAGGAGCCAAAGGCTATTCGAATCGATACGGATGAGAATCCAGTTAAAGATTTTGAGTCCGATGAGAGTTCCTTTGAGCCAAGTCGAAATCTTGTCATCCTTGAGATTGGCACGGCTGACTTCGATACCTTCTTGGATAGTGATGATAACTTGCTCGAAACACCGATTCATTTTGAAGTGATCGACCAGTACAATACCACCAATGGCATCGAGCCCGTGTATTATACCATGTTGGTGCAAAAGGCGGAGGGTTCAACAGCAACCTACACCATTGATCATTCTGAAGGTATTTTGAGTTACTCAGGCACACCAGCCGATGGCGATCTGTTGACGATCAAGGCCATGGGATTGAATGATGTGGAAGGTACGATGGTGATTGCGATTACAAATTAATAGAAAGTCATGCAAGGCTAGCTGCTTTTTTGGCTAGCCTTTTTTTGCGATTATGAAACGTATATACATATGGGACTGATTAGTTCGGCGAATGAGACGAATCAAACGGCAGGATGGGTAAGGAAATATTAGGCGAAATGACAGGTGATTGATTAGTGAACGCTTGTTTATTGATATCGATTTGCTATAATAGGTACATAAGAGATTTGGAGGATGGATGAATGAAACGGATCATCAGTTTACTTGTTATTTTTATATTGATTTGTACATCAACCGGCTTCGCGTTGGAGCTGAGTGGAGGAAACGAAATCGAGCGGCAGGCGGCGGAACAGATGGTGAGCTTAAGTATCTTCCGTGGAGATGGAATCAGCCTGAATTTAGATGAAAGCCTAAAGCGGGAAGAGTTGATGTTATTGATTGCCCGACTGCAGGGAAAGGAATTGCAGGCACTTACATATAACAAGCGACCTGTGTTTGACGATATTGTCGATCCATGGTGGGAACCCGTCATTGCCTGGGCAACTGATACGGGGATTACAAAGGGAACCTCGCAAGAGCTGTTCGGCTTTGGCGAATCCGTTGAAATGTTTCAGATGGAACTCTTTTTGCTTCGGGTGTTGGGGGAAGACGCGAGCATAGAGGAAGCGTCGCAACTGGCAATGGATCGAGGGCTGTTAAAGGATGTAGATTCAACAGAAGTAGTTAGTCGAGGCGTAACTGCGATAATGATGAGGAATGCCTTAGGCGCGATACCAGCAGGCGAGAGCGTGACCCTTGGTGCATTACTTGGATTGGATTTGGCGGTACGTGAGGATGAGGCACTTTCGATCCTTTCTGTGATGCAAACCGGGGAACGGGAGTTGACTATTGAACTGAATCGTTCCGGTTTGGAAGAGACCCTGACCATGACCAGACGGAATATGAATGTTGCCATTGAAAATGTGGAAATTGAAGGCAAGGAGATGGTTGTAACAACGACACTGCCTCTCTTTGAAACAAAATATCTGATACAGATTGAAGAGGCAACCGCCTCCTTCACACCTGGCGAACAGGCCAAACCGGAACGCTTGGAAATTCTGACGGATTCATGGACGCAAGTCGCGTATCAAACGGATCAGGTTTGGGTAGACTATCGACTGTTGGACCAGTATGGAAAAGAGATTACAGAAGAATCGGTCTTGTCTCAGATTTCCTGGCAAGCATCTCCACTGGCTTCGGTTGAAGACAACGAAGACGGTCGATTGGTGATCACCAATACGAGCGATCGAGAATGGGTGGCGGGAGAGTCATTCCTCATCCTGCAGGGGATCCTGCAATTGGACGAGAACACCTTGGTTGCAACCAAACAAGGCACCATTGAAAGTGTGCAAGGAATCGATACGATTCTGATAGGCAAGGTTGAAAACCTGCTTGGCGAAGAAATGGCCTTTTTACAAGATACGACGGAGGATGACGAGCATTATTATGCAATGCCTGTGCGGGTTGGCGAGCAGGTGCGACCTGTTCTTGCCGCCTATGTAGCGGGCGAAGATGGAATATTAAATACGGAAGATGACGGATTGTTGCTCTCAGCTTCAACGACTGGAGACGCGGAAGCAAAATGGGCTTTGCATCCAGATGATGAGGATTTGGCGGTGATCCATGTCGTTCCCAATGGATATCCGGAAGAGGAAACCCTTCGGGTAACCGTTGTGGATCGATTTACAGGTGGTTATGGGTATCAGGAAACCTTGATTGGCAAGATCAGCACCCTGGAAACCTTCGTTTTCTTTGCGCCGGATGAAATGGTAACAGAGGGCGACAGTATCGAATTGCCGTTTGAGGCCTATGATCAATACGGCATGCGGATGATGGATTATACGACCCTGATTTCGGAAGTCGTGTTGGACCCGGGAATGCCAACACTGCGATTTGAAGAGGATGAAACAACCCAAGCGGTTCGATTGATTTATCGTCCGACAGAGGTGGGCGTGCAGGTTCTGCGAGCGACGGCCAATGGCAAGACACAGAGTCTGGAGATCCGGGTGTATGAGGAGAGCCGACCCGTGCGAATTGGGGGGCTAGCTAACGGCGTCCGCACCTGGATGACGGAGAATGCGGAAATCACCTTGAATCGCAATGATTTTCTGATTTATGATCAATTCAATCAATTGGTGGATTTGAGTGATGGGTTTACGATTCAGGTCACGGAAACTGATGATGAGGACGTCATTGTTGCTTCAACGGATTCCATTTCTGGAACGGGTACCATCACCTTTACAAAGGATGCCGCCTTCGGCGCCAAGGGGTATGAGGCAAGAATTGTCGGTGAGGGATACAAGACGTTTTCTTTTATCATGCATAGCGTAGAGGCAGCTGATTTGGACGGATTTGGTATCGAAGCCATTGGTATTGTATACGATTATTCGAGAAAGGTGCCATTTACGGATGCATATCCGCGCATTTCTCAGGATTATTGGGAAGAAATAGCAGTCTTTGGGCAGTATGGAGGCAATGAGGTGGAATTGTGGGCTGATGCACAGGACAGTGACAGCGATGTTCGAGAGTTTTCGACACTGGGTCCGATCGAATTGGTACTATCAGGAGAGGCAGCCTTTATCCGGGCGACACAGCTTGGGGAAGAGGATACGCCGGACTCGGCAACGGTATACGCAACCTTCAATTACGGAGCGTACACGGAAGAGGCGGAAGAGGATTTGATGGTGTCCGACGCCAATAGCGAACCTTCAACCATTTCGGTTCAAAAAAACGAGGAAGTCGCGTTGAAGCGGGGTGAACGCTTTGATGTGAGTGCCGGCGAGCTGGTGATTAATTTGAATCACTTTGCCGAATGGGATGGACAGGATGTTTACCGGAACGGGGATGATCGGATTGATGCAGTATACTTTCAGGTCAGCGATCAATATGGTGTTTTGAGTCAGTTTGATCCGACGAGGTATACCATTCTCTATGATGATGTTGAGGATCGGTCAGGGGTGACCATCGGATCGGCAACAGGCGTATTGTCCATCGATGAGTCTCGAATTCATCGGGGTGATCGTTTTCGAATCCGTGCCACCTCGGATAATGATCAAAGTGCAGATCTGCTGATAGAATTGAGATAGGAGGAGTATGATGATGAAGAAAACAATGATTTTTATGCTCCTTGTCTGCCTAGTTCAAACGGCTGGATTTGCGGGTGTGCAGCAAATGGAATTTATGATGAGTGATGATGTGGTTGAGATTAATGAGCCGGTTACTCTGGAATTGTTGGTTTTTGATGAGAGTGGTCAGGCAATTAATGATTATCAGACCCTGAAGGAAATTGTGGTGGGGGCTTCTGACGGGACGGGGTTCTTTGCATTGGAAAACGGCAGAAGATGCCGGGCTTCTTTTAACCCATGAAAATATGACGATTTTGGATCAGTATGGCCGCGGCTACGAGTTAGAAAATCCCTATTATGTGGAAGTGAAAGATTCCGATGGAAATTCGATTGGTCAGGTTGATGAAAATACAGATGTTTTCATCCCTTCGCCAAAGGCGGAAAAAACCAAGAGTTATTCTCTGGTGATTCACGATCCGGATGGAGTTTTGGAGGATGCAACCACAGCCCTGTATCTGACGGGTGTTGAGACGGAAGAAATTGCGGCTTATCGATTGGATACGGTAGGGCGCTTGTATGGCGGTAGTGGAAGTAGTGGATTGGGCGGTTTAGCCGGAGGTGCAACCGGTGGGCTGGGCGCCGGATTTGATACCCAAAGCCTATTACAGTCTTTCTTGGGAATCCAAGCGCCAGAAACAGAAGCCCAAGACGAGAATAGCGACTATGCCAAAGAGCTGGTGCTTCGCGGATATCTTTCCGACGGCAAAGAAGTCGCCTTGGATCGCTTTATCACCTATGCGACCGCAAGTGATTCAGGAATGGTTGGATTTTCCGATAATTATGAGAAAATCTTTGGACAAAGCGCGGGGACCGCAACCATTGGCTTGTGGCATCAACTGACGCGGGCGGTCTATTTGGATGTAACGGTTAGTTCGGAGGCCCCATCGCCTGAGGAATTTGTGTTTGAGGAAGAATTTGACTATGTGGTTCGAGTCGGCACCTCCCTGGATCTTGCAGAAACCCTCTCGATTAACGACCAGTATGGGGTGGAGATCACTGAAGAGGTTGCGGGACAATGGTTTGTCGATAAGAGGGAACTGGCAACAATCAATCGGGATACGGGACGAGTACGCGGGAAAAAGGCGGGCACTTTAACGATTGGATTTATCACAGAAGAAGGAAAATTGGCAACCCATACGCTTTTGGTTGTGGAATAGGGGGCAATGATGGCAAGAATCAAATGGATCGCATGGTTTCTTGGTGTTGGATTGATTGTTGGATCTGTCGGCTTTGCTGACGGAGGTGTCTATCAATTCTCTGAAATCGAGAAAGCCATTGAAGAGAACAATAGCCAGATTTTGCGGCAAATTGCCGATACGGAATTGCTGCGGCTGCAACAGGAAAGTTTGGATGAACAAAAAGAGACGATGGAACCCCTTCGACCTTTGTTTGGGTCCATCTCTTCGCTCCTTGGGGGTGAATCGGCGTTGCAGTTGATTTCATTAACAGAGTATCTGCCCGCGCAATTGGACATGGGGATTAAGCTCTCTAAATTGGGAGAAAAACTTGCAAGAAATTCTGTAGTTTTGGGTGCGAGGCAATTGGTGATAGGCATCATGCAAAGCCAGCAGGCGAGTCGCCGGGCATCTGAAAATGTCGAAAATCAACAGGAAAACTTGAAACGAATTTTGTTATCCGTTGAAAAAGGGTTGGCTACGGAGACTGAGCGATTAACGGCGCAAGCGGATTTGGCGGATGCGAAGCTTACCCTGGAACGATTTGAAATGGATCGAAAGGATTATACGAGAAGGCTGAATCAACTGATGGGAAAACCCGTTGAAGCAGAATTTCACTTCCTTCGGGAAGCACCAATGGAAGCCTCGCTTTTGGAGGAGACGACCTATTTGAGAGCTGCTCAACTTCAGCGGTTTGAGATTATACAATTACAAGAGGCGCTTGCCTTAAAGGATCAAGAGATCGTTTTGTATGAAACCTATGGACTGAGGGATGACGCGAGTTTGCGAAAGACCTATCAACGGCTGGAAGTGGAGCGGGAGCAAATAACGCTTCAACTAGCTGAAGCCAAGGATGAGATTACCGTTGAAGTGAAGACTGCCTATCGCCAAGTGGTGATTGCCAATCAACAGCGAATCGCGTTGACGGCAAATCGTGACGCAAAGCGGATTTTATTGTCGAATTTGAAGAAGCAGAGACAGGAAGGTTTTGTCTCGGATGCGATTTTTGACGGGACGGAGAATGGTTTGAAAGAGCTGGAAGAAGGGGTCGATTTGTTGATTCTTCAATACAATACGGCTCGAATGGCCTTGGAATTTACCTCTCAGGTCGGATCAGGAATGGGAAGCGGGGTGACACCATGAAGAAACAGGGACTGATGATACTGATTGCCTTGATGGTTTTGCTGGGAGCCGGTTTTGCCGTTGTAAACGGGTGGGATTTGGCGTCCGTTCAAGAGATGAGTGTTGAACATGATCAAAGGGTTGCCATCGCGAAACTAGAGGAAACGGTTCAGAGATTAAAGGCGGACGAAGCAATTGAGGATGCCGCTCTTGCCTCAAGCGCCGGAAACCGGGAAGCAGAACTCAATGGATATGATACGAAGGAATGGAAGCCGATCGTTGCCGAGGCGCAAGTAAAGGCGGCGCAAAAGGAAACCAAGATTGCAGAAATGAATGCGGAAGTTGAAGGACTTGAGAAGGCGCTGGATTTAAGCGTGGCCGATGCGAGACTTCAGTGGAAGCGACAAATGGTAACCATTGCAAAGCAATTGCTTGAAATGGAGCGGGTTCGATTGGATGCCGGTATGAGCATTGAAGCGAATCTTCAGGATGCCATTGCTGTATTGGTACAAGCAGAGGCGGACCAGATTACATCGGAACAAGAAGTCGAGATTGCACGGATTATATTGGTGCAGCAGATCAAGGTGGATAATCCTTCCATCGCACCGATTGAAGAGATTGAAGCGCGATTCCCGGCACAACCGGAACTGGAGGCTTGGATTGCCCGAGACCCCGAAGTGATTCGAACCAATGCAGAATCTGAGCGGGCGGAGGCGTTGTTAATCAAAGCGTCGGAAGGTTTTAGCATGGACGATCGACTGTGGAAGGAAAAGCAGCAAGAAGCACTGAAGGCACAACTAAATTACGAAGAAGCCAAGCAAAATGCGGAGATTACTATTCAGAAGGATTGGCAACAAGCGGCACTTGCATTCAAGGGATTGGAAACCGCGCTTCGCTACGATCAAGTGGCGAAATTAACCTTGAAAAATACGCAATTGAAGTTTGACGAGGGTTTGGTTTCTGAAGGTGATTTGCTGAACCAGCAGGGCAAGCGATCGGAAGCTCAAGTCGTATTAAAAACGGCGGAGGCGGAGTATCTTTCGTCCAATGCACGATATCAGATCTGGAGAAGCAAGTAAAGAAGAGATGGGTTGGGACGTAACATAATGCAGCCAGCCTTAAATATTCAAAAACGAGTAGAAACCACTAAAACTAAAGGAATTCCTTTGGCTTTCAGTGGTTTCTTTGTTTTTTTGTATCGTGGTATGTAGTTTATTCACATTGTAATCAGCTGGACTCTTAATTCCGATATTAATTGGTAAAACTTGCTAATCATTAGTCGCTTCTTCCATATATTTTAAGTAGATTACTGTGTTAGGTATACAATGATTTTATCAAATGCAAGCTCTTCGGGGTCTGTATTTTTAATTTCACAAGAAAAAGGGCAGTATCAGTTCTAAGTAGTTACTTAGAACTGATACTGCCCTTAATT
>JABXKS010000124.1 GCA_013619125.1 Clostridiales bacterium | reverse complement strand
TTTCTTCCCACAAAAAACACCTCCAAAGCGACTAGGCAATTTAATTAATTACCGTGTCCACTTTGGAGGCATCATATCAGTTTTTGGGCTCGCTTTTTTTTATGGGAAAAAATTCGGGTATACTCACTTTGAGTAGGAGGAGGTATGGAAATGATCGAGTTACCGGAAGCGATGGTTTTAGCGAAGCAATGCAATCGAGCCATAGCGGGTAAAATAATCGAAGAAATTCTAGTCAATCAAAGTCCGCATAAGTTGGCCTGGTTTGCCGGGGCGCCGGAAGAGTATGCGAAGAAATTGACAGGGAAGACGATTGAAAAGGCTTCGGCTATTGCGGGGTTTGTTGAATTAAAGATTGAGGATGTTCGCCTTGCATTTAGCGATGGCGTTCAATTGCTCTATGCGCAGCAAGGAGAGCAAATTCCGAAAAAGCATCAATTGTTGATTCGATTTACGGATCAATCAGTTTTTACGGCTAAAGTGCATATGTATGGTGGGATTTGGTGTTTTCAACCGGGTGAATGGGAGAACGAGTACTATGAAATTGCAAAAGCGAAACCATCACCGCTGACAGAATCATTTTCAGAGGAATATTTCAAACAGCTGATGGCGAGTGAAAAGATGATGAAACTGAGCGCGAAAGCCTTCTTGGCGACAGAACAGCGAATTCCAGGATTAGGGAATGGAATCTTGCAAGATATCCTTTTTGCGGTGGGCATTCACCCAAAACGAAAGCTACACACATTTTCAGAGAACGAGAAAAGGGCTTTGTATCACGAACTGATCGCGGTGATTGAGATGATGGCGGAACAAAATGGACGGAATACAGAGAAAGATCTTTTCGGAAACCCTGGCGGATATGGCACCAGGATGAGTCGAAAGACTGTCGGGCAGCCCTGCACAAAATGTGGAAACCTCATACAAAAAGAAGCGTATATGGGAGGGAGCGTATACTATTGTCCGAGTTGTCAAAAAGAGTAGAAGTTGATAGTTGGGCTTGATAACGTTTTCTCAATGAGACCAAAACTTGATAAAAAGATCACAGAACCGCATGAATGCTCATGTGAGTCTGTGATCTTTTTATCATTTCGACCAAAATCTTGAGAAGTAAGAAAACAATTAATTGAGAATGACCAAAAATAGAATTTTCTGAATGCAAACGTTATCATGAGTGCGAGGAATTAAAGAGAGGAGTGGTGTAGTGGATTACAATAAAAGAAGTTTGGAACTGCATGAGAAGTATAAAGGCAAGTTGATGATTCGGTCCAAGGTGCCTGTTACAACAAAAGATCAGCTAAGTGTTGTGTATACACCTGGCGTCGCAGAGCCTTGTCGAGAAATTGCAAAAAGAAAAGAAGAGGTGTATCGGTATACGGCTAAGGGTAATTTGGTTGCGGTCGTAACCGATGGAACTGCAGTACTGGGTTTAGGCGATATCGGACCGGAAGCGGCAATGCCAGTTATGGAAGGAAAGGCCGTACTGTTTCAGGAATTTGCAGGTGTTGATGCATTCCCAATTTGTTTGGACACGAAAGATGTGGATGAAATTGTCGCAATTGTTAAAGCCATGGCTCCGACGTTTGGGGGAATAAACTTGGAAGATATTTCTGCACCCAGGTGTATCCTGATTGAAAAACGTCTGAAAGAAGAATTAGATATTCCTGTGTTTCACGATGATCAACATGGAACCGCTATTGTTGTCGCTTCGGCATTGATGAATGCATGCAAATTGACAAAAAGAAAAATTCAAGAGAGTAAGATCGTTGTGAATGGAGCGGGAGCGGCGGGAAGCGCGATTACAAAAATATTGCTTTCCATGGGCGCGCAACATGTTTTGGTTTGTGATCGTAAGGGCATTCTCTATCGGGGGATGGAAGGGTTGGATTTTCTGAAAGAGGAATTGTCGAACTGTACGAATTCTGAAAACCAAAGGGGCTTGCTCGCGGATGCCTTAAAAGGCGCCGATGTCTTGATCGGAGTTTCCGCTCCAGGCGTTGTAACAATGGAGATGGTTGCATCCATGAATCGAGAGGCTATTGTCTTCGCCATGGCCAATCCAACACCTGAGATTTTACCAGATTTGGCCTTGCAGGCAGGTGCGCGAATCGTAGGAACGGGTCGGTCGGATTTTGCAAATCAAATCAATAATGTATTGGCTTTTCCGGGCGTGTTTCGAGGAGCGTTGGACGTGCGAGCCAGTGATATCAATGAAGAAATGAAAATTGCTGCTGCGACTGCGATCGCATCAATCATCGAGGAGGATGAATTGTCAGATACCTATATCATTCCTGATCCGTTTGATCCGCGAGTAGCAGAGCGAGTTTCAAAGGCTGTTGCTGAGGCTGCCCGGTTGAGTGGTGTAGCAAAAATAAGTAAGGAGGAGGAATAGTATGGCGTCAATAAATGAAATGACAAGTTCGAGTAATTTGATTCAGGAGGAACAAGAATACAAAATTATGGGCATGTCTATACCTGTTTTTTTGACATTTTCTATGATTGTTGCCGTTGCGACGGTGATGGGTGTTTTACCAAAAGGTTTAGTGGGTGCCGTTCCATTTATGATGGTGCTGGGAGCAATTTTAAATGAGGTAGGGAACAGGACGCCGATCATCAAAGACTTTTTTGGCGGCGGTCCTATTGTAATCATCTTTGGAAGTGCGGCATTATTCACCTATCAAATCATACCAACTGCAGTGACAGACATAGTTGTTACCTTTACTAAGGCAGGCGGATTTTTAAACTTTTATATTGCAGCATTGATTACAGGAAGTATTTTGGGGATGGATCGAAAACTTTTGATGAAGGCATCTCTTCGATATTTGCCAGCGATTCTTGGGGGCATTGTAGTCGCTTTGGGTCTCGTAGGTATTGTAGGCGGACTAATTGGATATGGCGTTAAAGAAGCCATCCTATATATTGGCGTGCCAATTATGGGTGGTGGCATGGGTGCTGGAGCGGTTCCTTTATCGGAAATGTTTGGCGAAGTCATGAAGGTGGATGTATCAAAAATGCTTTCCATTATGATTCCAGCGCTTGCAATGGGAAATGCCATGGCAATCGTTGCAGCAGGCATCTTAAACCGTATCGGGAAGAAAAACCAAAAACTTACCGGCAACGGGGAACTGATGCGCATAAAAGATGAGGATTTCAAAGCTACAGATGAGAAAAAGTCTGGGGTTACGTTAGAAGGAATGGCACTTGGCATGTTAATGGCGACAAGCTTCTACGTGTTGGGCAAAATTCTTGGAGCCTTTCTTCCAATCCATTCTTATGCACTGATGATCATTTCAGTTGCAGCGGTTAAGGCATTGGGGATTCTACCAAGAAAATATGAAGAGGGCGCTTTTTACTTCTTCCGATTTGTAATGGTGGCATGGACACCGGCGTTGTTGGTCGGGATTGGTGCGGCATACACCGACTTAGCGGCTGTGATTAGTGCATTTACACTTCAATATATCATTTTGGTAGCAGTCGTGATTTTCGGAGCGGTAGTAGGATCTGGCTTTGTTGGTTACTTTATGGGTTTCTATCCGATTGAATCAGCGATCACTGCTGGGCTTTGTATGGCGAACATGGGAGGAACTGGAGATGTGGCGGTTTTATCCGCAGCAAAGCGAATGGAGTTAATGCCGTTTGCGCAGATCTCTTCTCGATTGGGTGGAGCGTTTATCATTATTCTGGCCACGGCGTTGTTGAAACTGTTCATGTAGATGGGATCAAACGGTATTTGTTGTTGAAGTAAATATTTATAGTAAATCAAAAGAGTTCTCGAATTGAGAACTCTTTTTGGTTGTTGAGACTTGACAAGGAGATTGGAAAAGAGTATAAATATATTAAAGAGTTAGCACTCAATCAAGCTGAGTGCTAACA
>JABXKS010000123.1 GCA_013619125.1 Clostridiales bacterium | reverse complement strand
GATTATGGAACACGTGGGAAGTTAGAGAAAAACGGATAGAATTGGATTCTCGTGAGTTGAGAGCTTTTTTAAATGAAAAAAAATTGTATCTATATAAAGAGGAAATAAAAGAGAAACTTATGGAACGGCGAAGTCTGTATAAAGATAAATTCCCGGTGTTACCAGCAATGATTGGTGCAATGTTTGTGAGTGAATACAATAATTATAGTTCGTGGAAGTACAGGGGTATTAGTGAAAAAAGTGTTGCGTTATCGACTTTGATACAACATGTTATTATACTGGTGATTCTTTGGGGTATGTTTTATATGGTTAAAGACCTAGTTAAGGAAATGGTTGGATTTGTTTATGATAGAAGAGTGACGAATATTGAAGAGTGTATTTCTGCATTTGAGTATTTGGAGAAAGAAAACGATCGAGCAGATAAGAAAATAGATGTTGTGATATAAAAAAACACAAGACATAATGTCTTGTGTTTTCTTTGGTGCTGAAGAAGGGACTTGAACCCTTACAATGTCACCATCGCCAGATTTTGAGTCTGGTGCGTCTGCCAATTCCGCCACTCCAGCATATTTCGTTGATGTGTTGTTCTTTCTGTAACAATGATTAGTATAAGGGCAAATGCGATTTGTGTCAATAGGGTTTATTGAATTTATATTGGTTTATTTTTCCTGCGCTATTCTGTATGATAGAGGAAAGAACGTAGATGGAGGTGAGTCTGTGGATAAGCAACAAGAATTCGAATTGATCAAAGAATTCCAACGAGGGAATATCCAAGCGTTTGAATCATTAGTCTTGGGTTACGAGAAGTCTGTGTATGGAGTTTGCTTTCGAATGTTGAAAGACCGGGAAGAGGCATATGACCTTTCCCAGGAAGTGTTTATTAAAGCCTATAAGGGGCTATCCAATTTTCAATTTCAATCCAAGTTTTCAACCTGGGTCTATCGGATTGCAACCAATGCCTGCTTAGACTACTTAAAGAAGAAGCGAGTAGATGTGGCATTTTCGTTGAATCAGACCATCGGGGAAGATGAATTTACCCCGGAGATGGCAGATGAGACGGCGCCGGAGCCGCAAGCGGAACTAGATAGAAAAGAGGTTCAAGAGCAGATTGGTGACGCGATCGGGCAATTGAGTGAGAAGTATCGGGAAGCAATCATCCTTCGGGAACTGGAAGGGCTAAGCTATGAAGAGATAGCCGAAATTACAGAGAGTTCCCTCGGAGCAACCAAGACGAGGATCAAGCGGGGCAGGGAAAGACTTCGAGAAATTCTTGAAGAAATGAAACTTCAGGCCGCAGGAATCGTCTATGAAAACAGAAAGGGGTGAAATGCATGACTTGTATCGAATTCATGGAGCTTATTGAGCCGTACATGGAAGATAAATTGACAACAGTGGAAAGAGAAGCTTTTGAAGCGCATATGGAAACGTGTGAAGCATGCCGGATCACCTTTCAAAATACTGTGATTGTGATCGAGGAGCTTCGCGAGATTGAAACTGAACTCCCAACAGGTTTTCATTCAGACCTGATGGGGAAAATTAATGAATTAAACGATGAGCAAGAGGTTATTCCATTAACAACGGGTAAGAAACGAACGAAGGTGAAACCGCAATGGTTGGCCTACGGGTCCGCTGCGGCGATTTTCCTTATCTTTTTGGCCAGCGGAGGAATGGAGTTAAGTCCTAGGGAAATGCAGGAAGCAGCAATGGAACCGGCCGCAACCACCGCGAATGCGGAGATGCTGGATCGTTCCGGAACACGAGAATTTGCAATGGATGAAGCGTCGCCGGAAGAACAAGCGGCTATGGCGAAGAATGGCGAAGAATATGCGGGAGATGCTTTGGAAGAAGCACCATCCGTTATGACGGCGGAAGCGCCTTCGCTTGCTATGATGGCTTTGGATTACTCCACTCTGATCTTGGAGATGGAGATGCCTTTGGCTGATGGACGAAGCTTGGCGGGGATCCAAACGGATCTTTTAAAAACACTTGAGGAATATGACGGCACCTTTTTGGAGCCGGATGACCTGTCCATTGATTTTCTATTTGTATTGCCGCGATCTGCATACGACTTGTTCCTGCGTGATTGGGAATCGATGTATCCAGACGCGATTGTTAACGAACAACTCAACAACATCGACGACTTTGCTCAGCAAGAGACCGCCATATATGAAAGAATTGCTGACGCGAAGCAAGAAGACGATGACAGACTGGTTAAAGCCTATGAAAAAGAACTCGACGATCTTTACAAGCAAATCGATCAGGTCACAGTATATTTGAGATTAGATCGGAATGGAAAGGAGTAGACAATGAAAAAAGGATTTATCATTCTTTTGGCCTTGGGTCTCGTAATGACAGGAGCTGTCCTGGCGGGACAACAGACTTCCTATCTTGAGACGCCTGAAGCTACGCCTCGAGTGATTAGTGTGAATGGGCAAGGAGAAATTATTGCGGAGCCCGATATCGCAACCATCGAATTGGGTGTGCAGACGGAACATGCAGACAGCGGAATCGCACAGCGAATGAATACGGGACTGATGGATAAAGTGATGGGGAGCCTGAAGTCGGACGGCATTGCTGAAAAAGACATTCAGACCGTTCGCTATTCGATTTATCCCATTAATGAGTGGAATCCTGAACTGCAGCGCAGCGAGCCGAAGGGCTTCCGCGTGGAGAACATTGTTCGGGTGACCATACGAGATCTAGAGAACGTAGGTATGGTGATAGATGGTACCGTGGATAGCGGCGCCAACTCCATCAACAGCATCCAATTCGCTCTTAGTGATCCGGAAGCAGCATATTTGCAGGCATTGGAATTGGCAGTGAAAAACGCGCAAGGCAAGGCTGGTGTAATCGCGAAGGCGGCCAATGTCACCTTGGGTGAGCCATCAAGAATTATGGAGGGCTACACGTCAGTTGCATCGAGAAACGACATGTATATGGAAGCAGCGGCCTTTGGGGCCAAAGCGGATATGCCAACCACGATCAGCGGTGGCGAATTGACAATTCGAGCGAGTGTCAGCATGGATTTTAACTTTTAAGTGAACAAAAAATGAACGATGGAAAAGATGGCAGCCTAGAAACGGTTTGCCGTCTTTTTTTTCGTGGTTTTTTGCCTGAGATTTCTTGCATTTATGGTATACTAAGAACAGTAATTTGAAGAGGAGTCGAAGAATGAAAAAAGAGACGATCTTATTAATAGACGGAAGTGGATTGGTCTTTCGCGCGTTTTATGCTTTGCCGCCGTTGACGGCCTTGGATGGAACCCATGTGAATGCGGTCTATGGATTTGCAAATATGATTCAAAAATTAATAGAACGATTTAAACCAGATTATATAGCAGTGGCCTTTGATTTAAAGGGACCGACATTCCGACATAAGGAATATAAGGAGTACAAGGCGACTCGTAAAAAAGCGCCGGACGAGCTCTTGAATCAATTTGCCGTTGTAAAGGAATTCTGTGACCGCTTTGGACTCAGCCGATTTGAAGAACAAGGATTTGAGGCCGATGACTTGGTGGGAACCATGGCGAAGCGCGCCGAAGAAGCGGGATTCAACGTGGAAGTTGTGACGGGAGACAAGGACTACTTGCAATTGGTTACAGAGATCACAACGGTGTATCTAACTCGCAGAGGAATTACGGAGTTGGAAAGCTTCACGCCGGAAACATTAGATGAAAAGTACGGCCTGACGGCAGCCCAATTTTTGGAGCTGAAGGGCTTAATGGGCGACCCTTCCGACAATATCCCAGGCGTGCCTGGAGTTGGCGAGAAAACGGGAATCAAACTATTGAAAGCCTACGGCACCATTGACGGCGTTTATGAAAACACCGATAAGTTGAAGGGCAAGATGAAAGAAAAGATTGAAGCCAATCATGTGCAAGCGCTGATGAGTCTGCGCTTAAGCCGCATTATCAATGACGTGCAGATGGATTTTAATTGGGAAGATTTAAAACAAGAAGTGCCTGATGATGAGGCTTTGTACCAATTGTACAAGAAGCTGAATTTCAAGAGCTTGATGCGAAAATTTGAGAACCGAAAGATGGCAGTGAATCCTCAATAAAACGAAAGATGTGATCGTGCACAGCCGTGTTAACGGCAGTCGCCATGTTTTTGATGAGTTGATTGATTTTGGCATTCGAATCAAGGGTGTTAACTATATCGTTGATGTGAGAGCCTTCTCTCAATTGGAGATGATGAGCTTATTGCAAGTCTTGGGAGAAAAACGGATGATTGGTCATCGACTGATCAATGAGACGTTGATGATTTTCCGATACGGCGGCAGAGTGTCGAAGCTGGGCTTTGATACAGCTGTGGCGCAATACCTGGTGCACCCTGAAGTGGGGAAATACCCCATTCGCGGATTGGGCATTGAGGTGGCGGACCGCGTCTTGCCTGCCGATGATGAGTTTTACGGCAAGGGACGAAAAAAGGTTGCTTGGGCTGACATGGAAAAGCCAAAGCGCGGAGATTATCTGGCGCAGTGTTTGGTGATTATTGATGCGGCTGTTGCTGCGTTAGAAACACGTCTGAATGAGGAATCTTTGATGGAACTTTACGAAACCATTGAACTTCCTTTGGTGCGGATCTTGGCAAAGATGGAGATGCGCGGGGTTGCGGTAGACGAAGCGTACTTGAAAACCTTGGGAGACCAATTCAAAATCAAGATTGCAGAGTTGGAAGAAAGAATTTATAAGCTATCCGAGGGTGACTTTAATCTGAATTCACCAAAGCAATTAGGGGTTGTTCTTTTTGAGACCTTGGGACTTCCGGTTATTAAGAAGACGAAAACGGGTTATTCAACCAATGCGGAAGTATTAGACAAATTGGCTGATGCCCATCCGATTATTCCTTTGATTTTAGAATATCGAAAACTAACGAAACTCAATTCCACCTATGTGGAGGGGCTGACAACAGCCATCCATAAGGGACGAATTCATTCGCATTTTACTCAGACGATTGCCTCAACAGGGCGGTTGTCGAGCATTGAACCAAATATTCAAAACATCCCTGTAAAAACAGAAGAGGGACGGGAATTGCGCCGTGTCTTTGTCGCGTCTGAGGGCATGCAATTGGTGGATGCCGATTACAGCCAGATCGAACTTCGGGTCTTGGCTCATATCTCAGGGGATGAAAATCTGATTCGCGCCTATAACGAGAAACTAGACATTCATACCCAGACCGCTGCGGAGGTCTTTCATCTGGAACAAGATGAAGTGACACCGTTGATGCGTTCACGGGCGAAGGCAGTAAACTTCGGCATTGTCTATGGAATCAGCGATTACGGATTGGCTCGAGATTTGAAGATATCCAATAAGGAAGCCAAAGCGTATATCGAAGGGTATTTGGAGCATTATCCGGGTGTTGCGAAGTATATGAAAGATGTTGTGGTAGAGGGCAAGGAAAAGGGCTATGTAGAGACCCTGTTCAACCGCAAGCGTTGGTTGCCTGATTTGAATGCCTCGAACTTTATGCTACGTTCCTTTGCGGAAAGAACAGCCATGAATACCCCGATCCAGGGAACGGCGGCTGATGTAATCAAAATTGCCATGATTCGTGTGGATGAAGCGCTGGAAAAAGAGGGATTGAAAACCCAATTGATCCTGCAGGTTCATGATGAATTGATCTTGGACGCGCCTGCGAACGAGATTGATCGCGTTACCGATTTATTAAAAGAGGCAATGGAAGAGGCTGTGAGCCTTTCGATCCCGATGGATGTGGATTTAAAAGTCGGAGGCAATTGGTATGAGACAAAATAAAATCATTGGCATTACTGGAGGGATCGCTACGGGGAAATCCACGGCGGTTGCTTATATCCGAGAAAAGGGATATTTGGTGATCGATTCAGATCTTTTGGCGCGGGAAGTTGTGTCGCCGGGCAGCGAGGGATTGGATGCGATTCAGGCGTTTTTTGGCGCTGACATCGTGGTTGATGGCCAATTGAATCGACAGATGTTGGGCGAGATTGTTTTTCAAGACGAGGCGATGCGCCATGCCTTGAATGACATCGTTCATCCCTTGGTGTATGAAGCCATCAAGGAGCGAATTGACTCTAGCGTTGAAGCCATTATATTTGTGGACTCGCCACTGTTGTTTGAGGGGCTGGGAAAAGCGAAGAATCATGGGATTCGATATGACGAGGTTTGGCTGATCGATTTGGATGAGGAAACGCAATTGACGCGCTTGATTGCTCGAAATGGTTTGAGTGAAATGGAAGCGGAAAATCGCATGAACGCGCAGTGGTCCATGGAGAAAAAACGAGAGTTGGCCAATGTGATTTTGGATAATCGAAGCAGCCGAGAGCTGCTGTATCGTCAAGTGGACGCCGAGATCAAACGTATTGAGGAGGCTGCTTGTGACGACGAATAAGAAAAAGCAGTTGCGGATTCGCCTGCTACTTGTTTTTTTGCTGGCGATCATCATTGCCTTTTTTGGTCTGCGAGCGGTGGTTCCCTTGGAACACAAGGAGGATATTTTGGCGGCAGCTGGAGAATATGGCGTTCCGGCGAGTTTGATAGCGGCCATGATAAAAACCGAAAGTGGATATCGTCCTACGGTGGTTTCGGGGAAAAATGCATATGGATTGATGCAGGTGACTGAATCGACTGGAATTTGGATTCGCGAGCGGATGGAACGGGATGATGTTATGCCGGACGATTTATTGATTCCTGAAGTGAATATCCAATACGGCACTTGGTACATGCACTACCTGTTGAACAAATACGACCAAGAAAATTTGGCTTTAATTGCTTATAACGCGGGTCCAGGAACCGTGGATCGATGGCTCTCGGAAGGAACGATCACGAGAGAGGATCTTTCGGGGGTTCCCTATGGAGAAACTGCGCAGTATCATATCAAAACGAAACGCATTCAAGAATTCTATCGTTGGATGTACCGGTTAGATGACCGATTAGAGGAGGAATAGACAGTGAAGAAAACCATCATATGGGGGACGATTCTGATTCTAGCCATGGTGCTATTGGCAGGATGCGGTGATACGGCCGTGATTGAGCAATCACCGGCAGAACCAGAAGTAACCATCGAGAAAATTCCAATGGCAGGGGGAACCGTCACGGTGCCCATCGGCTATTTCAACGGTTTGAATCCATTTTTGAATATGGACAGAAGCCTGTATTATTTTAATCAACTGATCTTTGAAGGATTGTTTCGAGTCAACGAAGCGGGAGAATTGGAAGCTGTTTTGGCCGAATCCATCGTTTGGAGCGAGGGCGGACGCATTGCAACGATCAATTTAAAGCCGGGGATTGCCTTTCATGACGGGAGTCCATTAACCGCAGAAGATGTTGCTTTTACCCTTCGTGCCCTGCAGGCAGGGGCGGAAGGCTTCGAATACAATCAATTTTTTGAATTGACAAACGCCATGGCTGACGAAGAAGACCTGTCACAGATTTATCGTGTCAGCGCACCTTCTGACTCTCAGGTTGTGGTGCGATACGATCAAGCCTATGCCAACGCGGCAAGGTCTTTGATTTTTCCAGTTTTGAAAGCAGCTTCCTTTGGAGAAGAGCTTTCAGAGAAGGAGAGAATCAGCAATTTCTATAGCGCAGAGTATAAGTATGTACCGGTTGGTACAGGTCCATTCAAATACCAAACCAGTGAAAAAATAAAATCCATTCAACTGGTTAGAAATGAGAACTGGTGGCAAGGAAGCTCTTGGCTGGATGGCGTAACCGGTGTGGTAATGGAAAGTCAGGCAGCGGGTATTGAAGCCTTTACAAATGGACTGCTGGATGTGATGACGACGACAGAGAACGATCCACAAAAATATGGGCAAAACGAGGTGCGTGTCTCGAGTTTTGAAACCGACCGCGCGGAGGCTTTGTTCTTTAACTTCCATTCTGAATTGTACGCCCGCGAAGAGGGCGCTGCGATTCGTCGTGCCATTGCCAAGGCGATTGACCAGCGCGCGATCATTGATACCGTCTATGGCGGACACGCCGAAGCGGCAAGCTATCTGTTGCCGCCGGGAATCAACGACGGTGTGATTCGACCTGTGGACTTGGCTGGCGCCAAAGCGGAATTAGATGCCGTCGGGATTGTGGACAGCAATGATGATGGGGCGCGAGAACTGGATGGCCGCAAGTTTCAGCTGACCCTTTTGGTGGATGCGGAGAACCCGATGCGAATGAAAATCGCAGAGGGAATCCGGGCTGACCTGGGGAAAATAGGGGTTGAAATTTTAATTCGATCGCAGTATACTGATAAGGCGGATTTAATCCAATGGTACCGTACGTCCTTGGTGGAGAAACAAGATGATTTGGTTCTTCTCGGATGGGAACTTGGATTCGTTCCGGATCCCGGCTTTGCACTTGTCACGGATGAATCGGAAACAACGATGAATCTGACAGGCTATACAAATGAAGCCATGGACGCCATTCTTCGTTCCTTGTTTATGATGACGGATCCCGTACAATGGGAAGCGGAATTAGAGGATTGGAAAGCGGCAATCAATGTGGAAATGCCGATACTGGGACTTGTCAATCGAAAAGCAGCCCTGCTGGTTAACGGAAGGGTGAACGGCGATTTGAACGGAAACGTCTATGAGATGTATCGCGGCATGGATCAATGGTTTGTTGAGTACGAAGAAAAAGAAGTGATTTCCGGGCAGTAATTGCCCGCTTTATGCAAGAGTGGTGGAATGGCAGACACGCAAGTTTGAGGGACTTGTGGCAGAAATGCTGTGTGGGTTCAAATCCCATCTCTTGCACCAATTCGGACGTTCATTTATTTGAACGTCCTTTTTTTACATATCGACGGATAAGGGACTTTGTTATATAATAAACACAATCAATTTTTAGTTTCGGCAAACGATTGCCGTTGATATGATAAGGAGGCCCCTATGAAATTACGTGAAATCAAGGAGATACTCAACGCTGAATGTTTAACCGATGACGATTGCCTGGACCATGAGGTGGATTTTGCCTTTGGATCCGATTTGATGAGTGACGTACTGGCGTTTGTTGATGAAAACACCTTGCTGCTAACAGGGCTTGTGAACCCGCAAGTCATTCGCACGGCAGAGATGATGGATATCAATCAGATCGTTTTTGTTCGAGGAAAACGACCGTCGGACAGTACCATTCGATTGGCGAAGGCCAATGGAATCGCACTTTTAACAACCAAGGAGATTCTTTTCATGGCTTGTGGAAAGCTTTATGAGAAGGGATTAAGAGGGGTGCCGATCGTATGACAGAAGAAATAGTAGCATCCTTTGATTATCAGATAGAAAAGGATGATTTTAAAATAGCAGGCTCAGCATCGAGTCATATCAAGAAAATATTAAAACAACTGGGACTGCCGAATCCTTTGGTTCGCCGTGCCTCTATTATCGCCTATGAATTGGAAATCAATCTGGTGATCCATACCGTTGGTGGCGCTATGCACCTAGAGGTGCATCCGAATTGCGTTGTGATCTCAACGGAAGATATGGGACCGGGGATTGAGGATGTGGATCAAGCCATGACAGAAGGCTACTCCACGGCCAACGATACGGCACGAGAAATGGGGTTTGGCGCAGGGATGGGGCTTCCCAATATCCGGCGATGTTCCGATGAATTTTCCATTCGCTCCACTTTTGGGACGGGGACTTGGATTCGATCGGAGATTCATGTAGGATAGAGGAAAGAAACGCGACAACCAGTTGCCATGGAGGAAATCAAGATGCGTAAGGATGTACATGCAGTCAAGGTGCGAGCGGATCGATGCACGGGTTGCACGCGATGCATGCAGAGCTGTCCCACGGAAGCAATCCGTGTGAAAGCGGGGCTGGCTGTGATCAATGCGGCCCGTTGCATCGACTGTAGTCAATGTATAGAAAGTTGCCCCTACGACGCCCATAGCGTTATCAGTGGAAGTCTGGACGAGATTAAAAAATATAAATATACGATCGTGATTCCAGCTATTACCTTTGCCTCTCAGTTTCCGGGTGACGTGAAGATTGACAAGCTCTGTTTTGCGCTGCGCAAATTGGGCTTCGATCTCGTTTTCAGTGAAGGATTGGCGGTTGATTACTTGAAAGATCGAATTCGAGAAATCATTGTGAATGAGCAGATTAAAAAGCCGATCATTTCGTCCCATTGTCCGGCAGTGATTCGATTGATTCAGACGAAGTATTCTTCTTTAATTGGTCATATTATGCCGACGGGGTCACCAGTGGATATTGCAGCGAATATGGCGAGAAATCTCTGCAAGGAGAATCTTGGGCTTACCGATTCGGAGATTGGTGTCTTCTATCTTTCTCCCTGTCCGGCACGGGTCACCAATGTCACCAATCCGATTGGTATGCAGGAATCGGCTATCAATGTCACGATCCCCATTAAGGATGTTTACGCGGAAGTACTTCGCACCCTCAGTGGCATGGAGGATTCTTTTGTGGAACTCGGTAATTGTATGAAACCCGAAAATCTGCCTTGGGCGGAATCCGGGGGACAGGCACTAATGAGTGGCGTGGATAATTATATCGCCGTATCTGGAATCCATGAAGTCGCCAAGGTCTTTGATCGTATCGAGATGGGTGAACTGGATGATGTGGACTTTATTGAAGCATCCTCCTGTATCGGCGGATGCGTAGGCGGTCCGTTGAATATCGAAAATCCATTTGTCGCTCAGCGAAATATTCGAAAGCTGGCGGAAAATTCGACGCAAGGATATTTCCAGATGATCGATTCCGTACTGGCGCAATTCAAGCATATTTATTTGACAGAAGAAATTTCGCCTCGGCAAACCAATATCCTCGATGAAGATTTCACCAAGGCGATTGAGAAGATGAAACAGATTGAAGAGATTACATCTAGGCTGCGAGGACTGGATTGCGGGTCTTGCGGGGCGCCGAGTTGTCGAGCGCTGGCGGAAGATATTGTTCAGGGAAAAGCACGCATGGAAGATTGCGTCTTCTATAAAGAACAACAACATCTATGGAGGTTGGAAGATGAAAGTGAGTGAAATGCTAGTAAGAGCCGAGCTGAAACAGGTGGCCGGCGAATCGGGAAATGGCAATGAAATACAAGGCGTTTATATTGGTGATCTTTTAAGTCTGGTTATGTCTCGCGCGTTGGAGGGAAACCTTTGGATTACCATTCAAGCCCATGAGAATATCGTAGCGGTAGCGAGTCTGGTTGATGTCAGTGCGATTGTTGTTGCGGAAGGGATTCATGTGGAAGTCGATACCATCGCAAAGGCCAATGAATTGGATATTCCAATCTTTGAATCCAAGGCATCCGCTTTTGAATTGTCAAAGACCATGATTGAGCTGGGCATTCAGTGAAGATAGCCGCGGATCTGCATATTCATTCAGGGCTGTCGCCATGTGGCCATGATGATATGACGCCGCATAATATTGTTGGCATGGCATTGGTCAAGGGATTACAGATGATTGCTGTCACCGACCATAACACAGTGCGTAACTTGCGGCGTGTGGAAGCCGCTGCAAAGGACTATGGAATTATTCTTTTGCCTGGGATTGAGATTCAGTCCCGGGAAGAGATTCATGTTTTGGGCTACTTTCCAACGGTGGAAGCCGCGGAAGCCTTTGCTGAAGCTTTGGCCCAAGTGCTTCCCAAAAGAAAGAATGTGGTGAAACTTTTCGGCCATCAATGGCTATACAATGAAGAGGATGAGCCCGAAGGAGAAGAGCAGGCTTTGCTGCTGCAAAGTATTGAGTGGAACTTGAAAGAAACGATCCGAAGGGTAAAAGCCTTTGGTGGCGTTGCGGTTCCTGCCCATGTGGACAAGGCGGCCAACAGCCTCTTGGCTACCCTGGGTTTTGTACCGCCGGATCTGCCGGTGGGTACATTAGAAGTCAGCGGGCGATACGATCGGGAATCGGACCCGATGCGACTGGGTTCTTATCAATTGATTCGATCCTCCGATGCCCATTTTTTGCGGGATCTTTTGGAGGCGGAAGAGAACTACGAATTGCCGACTTTAAGCCGAGAGGCGATGTTGGCCTATTTGAAAGGAGGAAAGTGACATGCGTGATCTTTCCTTGCACCTCTTGGATTTGGCGGAAAACGCCATCCGAGCGGAGGCTACCGTAGTCGAGGTTTTGGTGGAAGAATCACCAGCGGACAACCGGGTGCGGCTGTCCATCATCGACAATGGGAAGGGTATGAGTCAGGAATTGCTGGCATCTGTGAAAAGCCCTTTTGCTACAACTAGAACGACTCGAAATGTGGGTCTTGGCATTCCCTTGATGAAAGCTACCGCTGAGCGGTCGGGGGGGAATCTGACAATCGATTCCACATTGGGTATAGGAACGACCATTGTAACGGAACTGGAATATAACCATATCGATCGGCCGCCCCTGGGACGGGTGGAGGATACGATCGTAAGTCTGATGTCTTTTCATCATGGAATTGACGTCCATTTCACCTATCGATATGAGGCGAAGGTGTTTGAATTTCATACCGAGGAAATTAAGGAGATTTATTCGGATCTCGATTATTACCCTACCGAAGTACTGGCATGGGTTAAGACTTATCTTTTGGAGAATATGGAGGCGCAAAAGAATCGAATTCCTAAATGAGCGTGATAATTATTTAACGCTTGTATTGGTTGTTTTTTCAATGTTATAATGAATTTGATTTTGAACAGAATCAGTCTTAAAGAGCATCAGGGGAAATCCTGAGCTTTTTTTGGGCTTAGATTGCATAATGTATACAAAATGAAGAAAAAGCAAGATTGGGGTGAAAGAGATGGGTGAAAAGTTATTTACATTTAGTGGGGGAATCCATCCGCCGCATTTTAAAAAGCAGACTGAAAAGTTCGCTTTGCAAAATGCAGAGTTGCCGAAAATGGTAACGATTCCTCTTCAGCAACACATTGGGGCACCTTGTCAGCCAGTTGTGGCAGTAGGCGATCTCGTAAAAGTAGGGCAGGTTATTGGTGAAGCGCAAGCTTTCGTCAGTGCACCGATCCACTCGAGCGTATCGGGTACGGTTAAAAAAATTGGCAAGTTTCTAGCACCGGGTGGTTCAACTACCTGCGTTGTTATTGAAGCGGACGGGGAAGATGCTTGGGATGAAAGCATTCAACCAACAGAAAATTGGCTACAAACAGAAGCAAAGGACTTATTACGTATTGTTAAAGAAGCTGGAATTACCGGTATGGGTGGGGCATCATTCCCAACTCATGTCAAATTATCTCCACCGAAAGATAAGCCGATTGATGTGGTGATCTTAAACGGTGCAGAGTGCGAGCCTTACCTGACAGCCGATCATCGATTGATGTTGGAAATGCCGGAGAAGGTCGTAACTGGACTGAAAATCATGATGCGAATTCTTGGGGTGACAACCGGTTACATCGGGATTGAAAACAACAAGATGGACGCTGTAGCAGCGATGCAAAGAGCTGTTGCGGACGAGCCTGGCATTGAAGTGCGCGTGATGCAGGTGAAATACCCGCAAGGCGACGAAAAACGTTTAATCAACGCGACAACAGGCCGCGTGGTTCCATCGGGAGCCCTTCCAATGGAAGTGGGCGCCGTGGTATCCAACGTGGGTACGGCAGCCGCTATCGCGACTGCAGTTGTGGAAGGCAAACCTGTTATTGAACGGATTGTGACGATCACAGGTTCTGCGATTCAAGAACCGAAGAACTTGATTGTTCGCATCGGAACGCAATTCTCCGAAGTGATTGAACAATGCGGTGGATACAAGGGAACCCCAGGGAAACTTTTGATGGGTGGACCGATGATGGGTTTGGCGCAATACACAGACGAGGTTCCTGTAATCAAGGGAACATCGGGAATCTTGGTTCTTTCTGAAGAAGATGCGCGTTTGCCGGAACCATCGGCATGTATTCGTTGTGGAAAATGTATTGACGCTTGTCCGATTCATTTGCTTCCTCTGTTTATCAGTCGATATTCTTTGAACGGCGACTTTGAAGCCGCTGAAAAATATCGCGCCATGGATTGTATCCAATGTGGGTCATGCTCTTTTGTATGTCCGGCAAAACGTCCATTGGTGGAAGCGATTCGTGTGGCACGAGGCGAGATTATCGCAAAAAGAAGAAAGGGCTAGGGGGACGAATCAATGAAGAATAAACTAATTGCTTCTTCATCACCGCATATTCGTTCGAATACAACAACGAGAACGGTGATGCGTGACGTGTTGATTGCTTTGGCTCCAGCGGCTCTTGCAGGGATTTATTTCTTTGGATTTGGCGCGGCGAAGATTTATCTTCTGGCCATTGCTTCAGCAGTCGTAACAGAATATATCATTCAAAAATATATGTTAAAAACAACGGTAACGATTAATGATGGGAGTGCAGTGATAACAGCGGTACTTTTGTCCATGACTTTGCCGGTAACGGCGCCGTGGTGGATACCAGTGATCGGCTCAGCTTTTGCCATTGGTATTGTGAAACAAGCTTTTGGTGGAATCGGCAGCAACTTTATGAATCCAGCCTTGGCGGCACGTGCCTTTATGGTTGCTTCATGGCCAGTCATTATGACGGGTAGCTGGGTAACACCGGGTGTGGATGCCGTATCAACGGCAACACCATTAGGTTTGATGAAAGAGGGCGGCGGTTTTGGTGCCTTGAGTGAAGCGGGTGTTAATCTAACCGATCTTTTGATCGGAAACGTGGCAGGTTGTTTGGGTGAAACCAGTGCACTTCTATTGATCTTGGGCGGATTGTATCTGCTTTGGAAGGGCGTCATTTCATGGAGAATCCCAGTTGCCTATATTGGAACAGTTGGCATTTTATACATTGTAACGGGTGCGGCGATGAGCGAAGTTTTGGTTCAATTGGCTGCTGGTGGTTTGATGCTGGGTGCCTTCTTTATGGCAACTGACTATGTATCATCTCCAGTTACACCGAAGGGCCGCATCATTTTCGGAATTGGCTGTGGCATCCTAACATTTGTTATTCGTAAATTTGGCGGATATCCGGAAGGCGTATTGTACTCCATCCTATTGATGAATGTGGTATCGCCATTGATCGATCGTTACACGATTCCTAAAGTATTCGGGGAGGTGAAAAAGGCATGAAAGAAACAATCAAACTAGGGTTCACCCTATTCCTGTTTACAGCAATTTCTGCTTTGATCCTTGCCTATTCAAATGGTGTAACAGCACCAGAGATCATCAAGGTGGAAGAAGAAATCAATAACCAAGCGCGGATGGAAATTTTATCATCTGCCGATGCCTTTGAATTGATGGAAGGTATTGATGGAGCCAAAGAGGTTTATAAGGGAACGGCTGACGGAGCAACTGTTGGTTATACCTTGACCATGGTAACATCCGGTTATGGTGGAGATATGGAACTGGCTGTCGGCATTTCAAACGACGGAATGGTTTCCGGTATCAAAATTATCAAACATACGGAAACACCGGGTTTGGGCGCCAATGCAATCAAGCCTGCATTCTCTGATCAATATCAAGGCAAGTCAACAGAGTCTGTGATTGAAGTGGTGAAGACACCACCGACAGCAGACAATGAAGTGCAAGCAATAACCGGCGCGACGATTACCTCCCGTGCCGTAACGAAAGCCGTCAACGAAGCTCGTGATATTTACACGAGCGCGTTGCAGTAGGGGGGATGACGATGGAAAAGAATTTAGGACAAGTATTTAAGAATGGCTTGGTCGATGAGAACCCAACCTTTGTGCAATTGTTGGGCATGTGTCCAACCCTGGCGGTAACCACTTCGGCAACCAATGGATTGGCCATGGGATTGGCAACAACAACGGTTTTGGTTGGATCAAATCTGGTAATCTCAGCAATGAGAAACATTATTCCAGACAAGATTCGAATCCCGGCGTTTATCGTAATCATTGCGACCTTTGTAACCATTATTGAAATGTTTATGCATGCATATGCCATTGATCTTTACGCTTCTTTGGGTCTCTTTATCCCATTGATCGTTGTAAACTGCGTGATCTTGGGCCGTGCGGAATCCTTCGCATCCAAGAATACAGCACCAGCCTCCATTGTGGATGGTTTGGGCATGGGTCTTGGTTTTGCTGGCGCATTGACGATTCTAGGCAGCATTCGCGAACTTTTGGGTGTGGGTTCTATCTTTGGATTTACGATCCTTGGTGGAAGCTTCAAGCCTGCGATCATGATGATTTTGCCTCCGGGTGCATTTTTGACCCTGGGTCTTTTGATCGCACTTTATCAGCATTCAAAAATTAAAAAGGAGGGACGTTAATCCATGAGTTTATTTGCGATTTTTATTAGCGCTCTCTTTGTTAATAACTTTGTCTTGTCACGTTTCTTGGGAATTTGTCCATTTTTGGGCGTTTCTAAGAAGGTTGAAACCTCTGTTGGCATGAGTATGGCGGTAACCTTTGTTATGCTTTTGGCTTCGTTGATTACGTATATGCTGCAAGTTCTGGTCTTGGAGAGGTTTGGCCTTGGCTACTTGCAAACCATTATGTTTATTCTTGTTATTGCATCCTTGGTACAGTTGGTAGAGATGTTTATGAAGAAGGCAAGCCCGACTCTTTATGAGGCGTTGGGGGTTTATCTTCCATTGATCACAACCAATTGCGCGGTTTTGGGTCTTGCGATCTTGAATATTCAAATGGAATTCAATTTAATTGAATTGGTTGTGAACTCTGTTGGCGCGGCCCTTGGTTTCTCCATGGCGATTATTCTTTTCGCCGGAATCCGAGAGCGTCTGGAGTTATCGAATATGCCGCGAGCGATGCAGGGCTTTCCAATTGCCTTGATCTCGGCAGGATTGATGGCAATGGCTTTCTTAGGCTTTGCCGGATTTAGCATCGGATAGGAGGCGTAGAATGAATCTAATCATATATGCAATAATTGCCCTCGGAGCAGTGGGCTTATTCTTCGGCGTGCTTCTTTCCATAGCATCGAAAGCATTCGCCGTCAAAGTGGATCCAAAGGAAACCTTGGTGCGGGCAGCCGTACCGGGAGCCAATTGCGGCGCCTGTGGCTTTCCTGGATGTGACGGTTTTTCGAAGGCTGTGATAGCAGGAATAGCTCCTGTTAATGGTTGTCCAGTCGGTGGAGCAGTTACGGCTGCAAAGATCGCTGAAGTGATGGGTGTTGCTGCGGGAGATTCGGAAAAGCAAGTCGCCCGAGTTGCCTGCATTGGAACAAGCGAAAGTGCCATAGACAAATATGAGTATTATGGAGTGGAAACCTGCAAGGCTGCCATGGCTGTACAAAAGGGACCCAAAGGCTGTGAATACGGCTGTATGGGATTTGGAGACTGTGTAACGGCTTGTGCTTTTGACGCGATTCATATTGTGGATGGTATTGCCAAAGTGGATGCGGATAAGTGTACCGGATGTAAGGCTTGCGTGAAGGCGTGTCCAAAGAGTGTAATCGACATGGCACCGGCAACACAAAAGGTTTTTGTCGACTGCAAGAACTTGGACAAGGGCAAGGCGGTCAAAGATGTTTGTCAGGTTGGTTGTATCGCATGTGGTTTATGCGTGAAAGCTTGTCCATTTGATGCCATTCATATGGTTGATGGGGTAGCGAAAATCGACTACGCAGTATGCAAAAATTGTAAGATTTGTGCGAAAAAGTGTCCAACGGGCGCGATTTTCCCACAATTGAAGCTGAAAGAGATGGCTGAGAAAAAAGCAGCTGCGGAAGCGGCAAAGAAAGAAGCCGAACAAACAGCGAACTAATAACAGTCATAAGAAAAAGGCCTTCCATTTGGAAGGCCTTTTTTTTACCCCCTATCCCTTGTGAAACCGTTGTTTTTACCCACTAGTAATGGTACACTTTAAAGAAGAGGTTCAAGGAGGACAGAAAATGGCGAGACAGAGAAGAGGCAATATTTTATGGATATTTTTATTGGTCGGATTCATCTTGGGCGGGATCTGCGGAGAATTGCTGGGGGGCATTTTTCCAATTTTGGCGAGATCCGTCTTGGTTGGACTGAATCCTAATTTTCATTTGGATTTACATATGTTTCAGTTTACCCTTGGTTTTTTGTTTCGGGTGAATCTGTTGAGCATCGTGGGTGCGATTATTGGGATCATTTTGTACCGCTGGTTATAGGAGTAGAATTATGAAAATTGTATTGGCGTCGAAATCGCCGAGAAGGCAAGAGATCATCAGCAAATACATCAAAGAATTTGAGATCGTGGAGAGTCAGGTAGAGGAAGTGATGGACAGTCGGTTGGATCCGGCTGCCTTGGCCATGAGCCTGGCTTATCAAAAAGCGGCGGATGTTTGTAAACAGGTAGCGCATGACGATTTGGTGATTGCCGCGGATACCATTGTTGTTGCGGATCGTGTTCTTGGAAAGCCAAAGGATCGTGCGGATGCCAAGGAAATGATACTTTCATTGGCTGGAAATACTCATGCGGTGATTACGGGGATCGCTTTGATTCAGGGGGAGATCAAGGTGGTGGATCATCAGTGCACCCAAGTGACATTTTCCTCTATGAGTGAGGCTGAGGTGGAAGCCTATTTGAATGCCGGTGATTATGGTGATAAGGCAGGCGCTTATGGGATTCAAGGCTATGCGGAACCCTTTATTAAAGAAATTCGTGGTTCCTATTCCAATGTGGTAGGTCTTCCGGTTGAGCGGCTCTATCCTTTGTTAAAAACATACTTTGACGTGAACCTGATGAAAGGAACAATGGTTGATCATGAAGACAAATAGAAAATGGATCGTAGCCAGTCTGGTCATCATCGTGATGGTCATGCTGGTTGTCAGCGCCATCGGCGCTTCACAGAATGTCAATAATCCCGCGCTAGAAGCAGTTGTTCCCATGCAGCGGGTGATCAATCGATTGGGAACGGCCATCGGCGGATGGACGAGTTCTCTAACGGAACTGTCGAGCCTCAAGGCTGACAATGATGCTTTGGAAACGCAGATTGCTCAATTGGAATCTGAGTTGCTGGATGCGGAGGCGACGATGGAGGAACAGCCCTATTTGGCCGCTGTTTGGGAAGCAAAAAAGGAGAATGATCGGCGTGTCATTGAATCTCGGGTGATTTCCAAGTCAAAAGGGAATTGGTTTCAAACCTTTGTTATCGATCAGGGAAGCGATGCGGGCATTCAACCGAATGACACCGTGGTAACAGGGATTATGCACGATGGTGAATTTGGGGCTTATGCATTGATCGGGCAGGTATCTGAAGTGGGCAATGGATATGCGGTGGTACAATCCCTAGCCAACAAGGAAACCAATGTCGCTTTTGAAATTCTTCGAACGGGGGACCAGGGCATCCTGGAGGGGGATTTATCCGCCATTCATAAGGGATTTCTCTTTAACTCCGAAGCCAATGTGGCGGAGGGTGATGATTTGATGACGACGGGCATCAGTGATTTTTATCTGTCGGGCATCTTGATCGGTCGCGTAACTTCCATTCAAAAAGAAGGGGATCAACTGGTGAAGCATTTGCGAGTCGAAACCCTGGTGGATTTTCAAAAGCTCAAGTCAGTCTTCGTGATTCAGGAGGCAGACAATGAATGAACGGTATAAGGATTATTTGCGTCTTTTTGGTTTAGGGCTTCTTGTGTTTTTGCTGGAAACGGCATTTCTGCCCTTATTTCCCTTTATAATGGGAAAACCCAATTTTATCGTGTTATTTGTTGCGGCGATGGGACTCTTTGTCGGCTTTTTCCCCGCGGCGATTGCCGCAATGATTTTGGGAATTTTGATGGATGCTCTTTTCTCTCCTGCGCTCGGTCTTTGGACACTGACCTACCTAGCCGTGGGATTACTCTTTGCGGTGATCAAGGAAGCGAAGTGGGAAGCGGAGAAGATCTATCTGACTGGAATTATGGGTTTAGTCACCATGGGAACCTATGGAATGATGGGATTTTTTTTATTTTTTTTCGGTTATCACTATCGGTGGGGCATAGAAATCTTACCGTATGCGGTAGGGGAATCGGTTGTCAACATGGTGATATGGATTGGCGTCATGTGGCTCTTCCCGCGCTTGATACGAGAAGCGGGCAAGGATTATAGGAGTACCTTACTATAAGGGATAAGGGTGAAGGATTTGAATATCAAACAACTATTTCAGAATCGATTTTATTTTTTTATTTTTGCAATCTGGATCCTATTGATATTATTGACAATGCGCCTGGCGGATTTGACGATCAACCAGGGGGAGGCATATCGAGAAGTTTCCGATAATCGTCGACTGAAGCAAGTGGAAATTCCTGCTAGCCGCGGAATGGTTTTTGACCGCAACGGGCAGCTTTTGGCTGGTAACCAACCCAGTTTTGTAGTGCAGCTTTCGAAGGACGAGATCAAGAAGCCGGAGAGAAATGAAACCCTTTGGCGTTTGGGGATGGTCCTGGATCAAAATGCGGAACGTGTTGTGGCTGAATTGCCTATCACCATGAATGGATTGGTGCGCGAGGTGAACGGGGAGATCCTTCCTGTCGATCTGTTTGTATATCTGAGAGAGCAGCCGGAGTTGATTTTGCAGGTATTGACGCAAGTCATGGCAGAACCGCCGTATGAAGGTCAGTTCAGCGCCAAGCGAGCGCTCTGGATATTGTCTCGAGAAGACGAGGCTTGGATGCAGCGTTGGGATGAGGAAAGCCAAGGATTAAAGCACGAGGAAGATGCGGGCGAATTGGCGCAAGCGCTATTAGAGAAGGAAAATGATCTTCGGGAATGGATGGATCATCCCGTTGTCAGAAAAAACATATTCGAGATCTATGGGAAAGAAGATCCCGATCTTCAATTGTTGGCATATCAATATACTTTTGAAGAGGATCGCTTTGACAAAAAAAGGGGTTTAGCGGAGCAGTTCGAGGGAATTACGGCAGAAACAGAAGCTGCGGAAGATTTCTACCAGGTTGCTTATCAGCTGGTTGTCGATGAAATGGCGCTATCCGTGACGGAAAGCGGACTGAATTTGGGTCGTGCGGCGGTCGAACTTTTACAACTGCCTGTAGCGGTCACCATATCAGACCGCGGAACGGTTGCCTATCAAGGAAATGACAGGAGCTGGGAAGAAAATGTACGGAATCACTTGGGATTGCATGAAACGGCATCACTTGCGCAGATTGTGGTGGAAGAAGCCCATGCGCAAGGGAAGCTGAAGGACTTGATTTTGTCTGATTCCTTCAAATATCAGGCGCAGCAAATGATCCTTGCAAGGGGATTGAATCCGGGGATTTCGGTTTCCAAATGGAAATATACGTCGATCTTGCTTTTGAACAATTGGAAGCAGGCCAACAAAGTGCCGGAAGAGACCGGGGCGAAAGAAGCTTTGGGCGTTTTGGCGGAGCGTTACGATCTGGACGATGCATGGACGGATCGGGAAAAAATGTTGACGCTGAATTTGATTGCCTTGATGAACAAACAGGGATACCGGGCATATGAAGCCATTGATGTCGCCTATCAGTTAAGCGCAACGACCATTGTCAAGCTTATGGAGAATGAGTTTCGCATGCCGGGAGTTGAGGTGAACTTCAAATCGGTTCGAACCTATCCGAATGGTTCGGCTGCGGCTCATACCCTGGGATATCTGGGAAAGATTTCTCAGCAGAATGAGATTGAGAAGTATATCGATTCGCTGGGCTATTCACCCAATGAATTTATCGGTAAAACGGGAATTGAACATCAATTTGAGTCTGTGCTCAGGGGAATTCCCGGCAGCCAGGATCTGGAAGTGGATGTTCGAGGGAAGACCCTGAATGTGGTGAAGGAAGAGAAGCCGGTTCAAGGCGGTAATGTTTATTTAAGCATCGACATTCATGTGCAACAGAAGGCGGAGGAAGCCCTGGCGAAGTCATTGGCTGCCATGCAGGCGGCAGGCGTCTATGAAAGCCCGTGGGGGAACTACAACTACAGCGAGGCGAAACCCAATGCGGAATCGGCGGCCCTGGTAGCCATCGATGTGAAGACGGGAAAGGTAATCGCCATAGCCAATGTTCCGGATTACAATCCAAACCTCTTTGCCGTAGGCATTTCGCAGTCTGACTGGGACGCGCTTTTGCCGGAAAATGAGAAAGACTTGATTGCGCCGAGACCCCTTTTAAATATTGCTTCGCAATCTATGATACAGCCGGGCTCCACCTTTAAAATGGTAACCGCCTTGGCGGCTTTGGAAAACGGAGTCAATCCGGATCAGCGAGTCAACACCAAGGGCTTTGTGGAGATTGGTACCCAGACATACGGGTGCTGGATCTGGAATCGATATCATTACAGCCATGGATACGAGGATATGCGGGATGCCCTTGCGGATTCCTGCAACTATTACTTTTATAGCCTGGTTCTGGGAGAGAACCAGCAAACGGGAGAACGGCTATCCGCCAGAACCTCAGCTGAGGATATTTTAGCCATGGCGACGAAACTCGGTTTGAATGACAAAACGGGAATTGAGATCTCCATTCCCAGCGAAAAGTCGGCCGGGGTGCCCAGCGAGGCGAAAAAGCAAAGTGCTATGAAGTCCTCCTTGCGCCGATGGCTGAATAAGAATCTTTCGGCTTTTGTGCCTGAAGAGATGAATCCCGATGCGGACCAGATGGAAGATTGGATCCAGGAAATCAGCAGCTGGGTTGAGATTGAACCGATCTTGTCGGGATCCGAAGTGAGAAGGCGTTTATTGGACATGGGACTCTTGCCGGATTTGCCCATGGAGGATGGACAATCCCTCAAAGATGTGATTAAATACTCCTATCTGAACTTTGCATCCTGGAAAATGGGGGATGAGCTCATCATGAGTATTGGGCAGGGCGATAATGCCTATACTTCGCTTCAGATGGCGAATTACGTGGCGACCCTTGCCAACGGTGGCAAGCGATATGAATTGACCTTGTTGGATCACGTGGTGGATCAAGAAGGCAATGAAACCATATATGACAGCAAGCCCTACGAACAATTGGAATTCGAGTCTTTCGATGCCTTGCAGGTGATCAAGGAGAGCATGCTGCAGACTACGGAAGAGGGGACCGCGCGTTCCATCTTCGCAAACTTCCCGATTCAGGTGGGGGCAAAGACGGGGTCAGCTGAGAAGGATGGATTGAATCCGGTTACGGGAGAGCCCTATGACGAGTTTGGTTGGTTTGTCGCTTTTGCACCTTATGATGAACCGGAAATTGCCGTTGCAGCCATTGGATTTCAAACGGGATCCGGCGGGGCCATTGGCGCCGCGGTGCGCGATGTGATCGCGGAGTATTTGGGATTAAATAGTGAAAAGAGTCCAATCACGGCAAAGCCGAGATTGATGGAATAGGAGTCGAGATGGGCAGATTTGTGCAAGTAAAAGGGAATGCAAAGGGATTTGCGATCCAGATCTTCGAACCGGAATTTGAAGAGATTCGAGGCGAACTGATACAAATGATGCAAGAATCCAAAGGGTTTTTCAAGGGGGCGAAATTCGCCGGTTTTCAGGGGCGAAATCTTCGGCCTGAGGAAGAGGCAAGTTTGTTGGAGATTGTTGAATCCGATTTTGAGTTGAATGAACGTCAAGAGGAAGCAGTTGTTGAGGAACCTGTTGAGGAGATTATTGAACCGGTAAAACCGGAACGTGTACCTCTTCATATGATTACTCGAACCCTGCGATCGGGGCAACGGATTGATGTGGAGGGTGATTTGGTCTTGATGGGAGATGCCAATCCTGGCAGCATTTTGACCGCCACGGGGAATATCGTTGTGGTTGGCGCGCTTCGGGGAATTGCCCATGCGGGGATCAACGGTGATGACAATGTCAGTGTTTCAGCCTATCGGCTGGAGCCCTTGCAGCTTCGAATTGCCGATGTGATCGCACGCGCGCCGGATCGAGCAGAGAAAGATGGAAAACGAGAGATTGCTCGTTTGAACGAAAAACATGAAATAAGGATTTCGACAATTTGACAGAAGGGGGATACCATGGGCAAAGTGATTGTTGTAACATCAGGAAAAGGCGGGGTTGGCAAGACCACGACAACAGCCAATTTGGGAACCGGACTTGCATTAGCGGGAAAGAAAGTGGTTGTGATTGATGCCGATATCGGCCTGCGTAATCTAGACGTGATCTTGGGATTGGAGAATCGAATCGTTTACAATCTTGTGGATATTGTGGAAGGAACCTGCAGACCCAAACAGGCCATGATTAAGGATAAAAAATTGGGAGGCCTGTTTTTGATTCCGGCTGCACAGACCCGGGACAAATCGGCTGTAACGCCGGAACAGATGAAAGAACTGACGGCGAAGTTGAAAGAAGAGTTTGATTACGTATTGATCGATTGCCCTGCGGGCATCGAACAGGGATTTAAAAATGCCATCGCGGGTGCGGATGAAGCCTATGTGGTCACGACGCCGGAGGTTTCGGCCGTACGTGATGCGGATCGCATCATCGGGATGCTGGAAGCAGCTGAAGTGCCGTTGACTCGATTGGTGATCAATCGAATCAAGCAAGAGATGGTCTTGAAGGGCGAGATGATGGGGATCGACGATGTTGTGGAAATCCTGGCGATCGATCTTCTGGGGATTATTCCGGACGATGGAGAGATTGTGGTTGCCAGCAACAAGGGCGAACCGGTGATCTATAACAATAAGTCCTTTGCCGGACAAGCCTATCGGAATATTACCGATCGAATTGAGGGCAAGGACGTGCCGTTGATGAATTTAAACGATCAAGTCAGTGTTTGGACCCGACTGTTCAGTCGGTGGTCAAAATAGGGGGGGAGCCGATGTTTAACTTTTTTAAGAAGAAGCAAGCAGATCCGAAAAGCAAACATGTGGCCAAGGAACGCTTGCAATTGGTTTTGATTCATGATCGAGCCAGCATTCCGCCCAATGTGATCGAAGCAATCCGCAAGGACATTATTCTCGCGATTTCAAAACACATTGATATTGAGCCGGGTGATGTATCGGTCTCGATTGAAGCGCATCCGGGCGCAAGTCGCAACTCACGTTCCATCGTTGCGGATGTGCCGCTTCGGAAAAAAGGGGAGGCTGTTCGATGAATATCGCATTAGTGGCTCATGATAAGAAAAAAGATGAAATGATGCAATTGGTAATTGCCTACGAAGCTGTTTTTGAGAAGCATACTTTGTTTGGCACGGGAACCACGGGCAAGCGGATTATGGAAGAAACCAATCTTCAGGTGTTCCGGTTTATGTCGGGTCCCCTTGGCGGAGATCAGCAGATCGGCGCCAAGATTGCGGAAAATGAGATGGATTTGGTGATTTTCCTTCGAGATCCATTGACGGCACAACCGCATGAACAAGATGTTATGGCTTTGATGCGACTCTGCGACGTGCATCGAATTCCCTTGGTGACGAATCTGGGGGGCGCGGAGATTGTTGTGAAAGCGTTGCAATTGAATTTGATGGAATGGCGAAAGAAAAAATAGAACAAAGAAACAGAAAAGGAATAGCAGTTGCTATTCCTTTTTTAATGCGTGAAATTCGATGGACCGATTACCAGTTATCTATTCCCCATTTATGCATTTCATCCAAGATTGGAATGACTGTTTTTCCCTTTTCGGTCAGCGTGTATTCGACCCGAGGCGGAACCTCGTTGTATTGCTTTCTTGCGATTAGCCCGTCGTTTTCCAATTCTTTGAGTTTTTCGCTGAGAACTTTATGGGTCACTCCTGTCAAACGGCGTTGCAGTTGATTAAAACGGTGAACGCCATCGAAGCCCAGATGCCAGAGAATGACGAGTTTCCATTTTCCACCCAGAATTGATTGCGTGAATTCGACGCTGCATTTCAATTTTTCTTTTCCTTGTGAAACATCATTATTCTGATTCATAAAAACCTCCTTTAGTTACCGAATGGATACTACGTATGAGAAAAGTGCGTACTTTTTTTTTATAAGAACTCCCTTTATAATAGCAAGTGTAATCAAGAAAATCAAAAAAAGGAGAAACAAATGAATCAAACAATGCCAAGAACATTTTCACATATAGGACTTTCAGTCCCTGATATCGAAAAGGCGGTAGCATTTTACCGAGACGTATTTGGATGGTATGTACTGATGGAGCCAAGCGAGGTTGAGAAGGACGACAGTCCCATTGGAATCATGTGCAACGATGTCTTTGGAGAGGACTGGACTACCTTCAAGATTGCCCATCTGTCAACGGGCGATAAGATCGGAGTCGAGATTTTCGAGTTTCCGAACAATGAAGAGCCTGAAGATAATTTCAAATTCTGGCAAACCGGACTCTTCCATTTCAGCATTCAAGATCCGGACATTGAAGGAATGGTGGAAAAGATCGTGGAACATGGTGGCAAACAGCGCATGCCAATCCGCGAATATTATCCTGGGGACAAGCCTTATCGGATGTGCTATGTGGAAGATCCGTTCGGCAATATTTTTGAGGTTTACAGCCATAGTTATGAACTGACATATTCATCAGGTGCGTATTAATCGTTAGAAACATTTTGTATATAAGTAAGAATGCATTTTAGAAAGGTGGAAATCAATAGCGTGGTCAAACAAGAAGCGAAGAGGCGGGTGGACTTGCTGTGCGCCGGGAAGATCGCCTCGAATCGGATCCCTTGGTGACGAACCAGGGAGGCGCGGAGATTGTTGTAAAAGCGTTGCAATTGAATTTGATGGAATGGCGCAAAAAAAAATAAAAGCATCATACAGAAAGCAGCCACCGGCCTTTACGCCCGGTGGCTGCTTTCTTATTTTATGGTTGGATGATGCCGGAGGAAACCGGCATTCGATGCACTTGTTTTGTGTGCGTGTCTATACACTCCACAACAAAGAATTCGATGGTGTATGCCAGATGATTCTCTTCGCTACGTTGCAAGCGAATTTCAAGAGTCGCCTCTGTTTCACACGGCATTTGTGCCAAAAGCGCGTCGCAATTCAATTCATTCATCGGAAGCAAGAGTTGGAATCCTTGATACTCGATTCGTAGATTTTCCGCTGACTCGGTACAAAGCGCACGAACATCCTCATAAGGAATTCGAAGGGTGACGGTGTCTTGGTCCGAGTGAATCAGTGCCCGATAGGTAATCTTCCCGGTATCGATGTCGGTCTCCTTCAGTTGACCGAAAAGGTGTGGCCGGAAAGTTGCGAGAGTCTGACTCTGGAATGTCCGCTCTGCGATGATTGGTTGTGGTGAGTTGTCTTCTTGTTTTTTCGATTCGGGCTCCCAGGTGATTTTCATAATTTCCAATCGCTGCAACTCTTCATTCATACGCAAATAGAGGGTTGATTGATCCGACAGTTGGGCAAACTTTTTCACGCAATGGTTGACCTGGACTTCGTGGAGCAATTCGCCTTCGGTGGAATAATAGCGGAAAAAGCTGGCTTCTTCCTTTGCCTCGCCGTAACTGACTTTCAGCAAAACAATAAAGCCGCGGTTCGTCGTGACCATATCCCAAGGCATGTAGACATAGTTATTATTCATGGCTTCACTGTGTGGAAAGGAGAGAGAGCCACTAGTGGCAACGGTGCCGTTCTCAATAGTTCCCCAGGTAATCCATGAGTCGGTGAGATCATTTTTGGTACCTGGTGCACCTATGTAAGAGAAGGCGGTTCCATCTGCTGAAAAGTCAAAGCTTTTCACCGTCGCATTCGTTTGGCTGAAAATTTTTGTTTCGTCCCAACTGGAGTTTTCCAGAGTGTGCAACAGAAAGCGGGTTCCTAATCCGTGGTTTTGTTCCCCACCCTTCAAGCGATACGCAATTTGATTATCGAAAAGACGAAAGTTCTTTGTTCCAAATGGGGCAGGGACCTTTTCAATCATTTCACCGCTTTCGGTATCCCGTGTGTAGATGGCGAAAGCATCGGTGGCAACCGATGACAGTTTATCATCGGGTTCCATATTCGCAATTTCCAAGCTGTAGCCTATGCCGTTTTCTTCTTCAAAGGCAAAGCGCCAGCTATGCTCAATGAGCGGATACTGCGGAGCAACGACGGGCGTGCCGTCTAAGGTGTAGACCAATTGTTGTCCGTCGATTAACAGAATGTAAATTTCATTTCCGATCACAGTTATGTCTTTTAAATCGCTGACACGAAGAGGGAGTTCATCTTCTCCCCGCATTGGCTCAACGGCGAAAAGAAATTCATCCTTTGGTAACGTGGATAGAGGGAAGTTTTGCAGTTGGACAGCTGCTTGGTTTCCTCCTTCGGTCTCATGGGATGAACCTTCCTCATGAGCGAAACCGAAATTAAGTAGTAGTAAAACTAAGAAAATAACAAATG
>JABXKS010000122.1 GCA_013619125.1 Clostridiales bacterium | reverse complement strand
GTTTATTCTGCGTGATCAATTTCGAAGGCTGAAAGCGCGAGTGGAAAACACAATCCTTCATAAAACCGATAACAACGACATTGTTGTCATCGGCGATGATGCATTTAAACTCGAATATCCTTTAAATGAGGCGAGTGTGACAAACTTATCCGCCTATATTCATACGATCGCCGAAAAGTATCTGCAAGAGTGTCAGGTCTATTTCGCCATGATTCCGGATAAAAACTATTATGTTGAGGAAACCCCTGACTTTCTCTCCATGGATTATCAGAAATTGGAGGCGCTTCTTGCCAGTTCCCTGCAAGATATCACCATCATCGACATCAAAGACGCCCTTACCCTTGACGATTACTACCACACAGATCCACACTGGAAGCAAGAAAATTTGGATGGGGTACTCGAACTATTCGCAGAAGCAATGAACTTGGAAACCGACTTTTCAACCATTGCCTATACCCAGAAAAAATATGCTTCCTTTTACGGCGCCTATTATGGGCAGTCAGCCTTGAACCTTACTCCCGATACCATTGAGTACCGTGTGAGTGAGGCGAAGAACTTTGAGTACACGGGTGACCCTGATCAAGCTCCCGGCGTCTACGACGATCAAAAACTTGGCAGCATGGATTCGTACGATGTTTTTCTATCGGGCAGCACACCGCTACTCACCATAGAAAACCCCGACAGCACAACAGACAAGGAACTGATCATCTTCCGTGACTCCTTCGCCAGCAGCCTTGCACCCTTGCTCATTGAGGAGTATCAAAAAATCACCCTCGTCGATTTACGCTATGTCAGCCGCGAACTCATTGGCGACTTTGTCGACTTCGAGGGAAGCGATGTATTGTTCCTTTACAGCACCCTCGTAATCAACCATAGCGATATTTTAAAATAACTGAGCAAAATAATCATGTACTTCCTTGTATGCTTTTGTTTCAAACTTTGATACACTATAACCATGAATATGTTTAGACTTATGTATTCAATGGGAAATGGATTGTAGAGGAGCGTTTATGATTGAATTTATTCCAATTCAGAAGGATATTCTTGCAGCATGGGATACAAGCATACATGAAGCCTTAAGCCCGTACATCGGAGAACCCCTCTTTCAAATGAATCAAGCCGATCTCGAAACAGTCTTGGAACATGAAGAAGAACTCATCTCAATATTTAATGAATGTACCTATGAATTATTCAGTTTAAAATGTTGCAACCGATACATGTTTATGCTATTTGACAAAAATCTCAATCTGATTTCCAGCGCAAACTATACCGAAGAGAAAAAAATATTGGAAGACAAGGCACTGATTCTCGGTGCTTCCTTCGAAGCGAACAGCGTTGGTGTCAACGCGGTCAACCTAGCCGCCGAAAAAGACCTTCCCGTCTACTTGGATGCCAATCAGCATTTTTGCGTCTTCCTCAGAGATTTTTATTCCAGTGCGATTCCGCTAAAAATGTCCGGCGAATCTATCGGGTATCTTAAAATTATGACCACCAACAAGGAGTCTATTGACGAGCTGCGATTTCTATTGGATCTTCTTTCCAATGCGATGATGTACAAACTGCATTTATTCCAATGCAGAAAACATAAAAATATGCTGAGCAAACTCCAGCTCCGAATCTTATCATTATTGGCCAACGGGAAAACCGAATCGGAAATTGCGAAGGATTTGAATTATTCCATTCAGACCATCAAGTACCACAAGCATGAGATCTACAGCAAATTCAACGTGAAAAATACACCGGATGCCATTACAAAACTTTACAAATACAATGACAGCAAATGCAGTTTTAAATAAGTTTAATTCAAAACAACCCCGCGAAATAATTCGCGGGGTTGTTTTCTTTGGCTATTTTGTATATTGATCAACAAATTGACTTCGCTTTGCATAGAATGGATAAATTTCTTCATACGTTTCGCGATAAATTTTATAAAGATCTTGATACTCGCCAGTCGTTTCCTTATTCGGCAAAAATTCTTTGTCAATGGCAATCTTATTCGTTGCGTCTTCATAGTTGTCCCAAATACCAACGCCAACACCACCAATAATGGCTGCACCCAAAGCTGTCGATTGCTGTGGTGAAGTTAAACGACTGAACTTCATCCCATTTACATCTGCATACGTCTGCATCCAAAGATCATTCTGTACACCACCGCCAATGGCGCGAATTGTATCTAGGTTGTAAATGCCAAATCCTAATTCTTCATACAGGTCATACAACCAGTGCATGTTGAAGCAAACGCCCTCATAAATCGCTCGAAGCATATGGCCTCTTGTATGAGCAATATCCAAACCAATAAAACTGCCTCTCGCATTAATATCAAAATGAGGTGCGCCACCGCCGCGAAGGTATGGATAGAACAACAAGCCGTCAGCCCCCGGCGCCACTCGCAGGGTATCTTCCGTCATTTTTTCATAAACGCTAGCTTCGTATTCCGAGGAACCCTCGCTCTGATCCGCAGCGTAGAATCCATCTTTGAACCAGTCTTGGGCAATACCACCAGCTGCTGTTATCATAACCAGGTTATAACCACCCGTTGGCTGCATGGTGTTGCAATTCATTTTGTATCGCGGATCTAAGGATGGCTCATCGGCAAAGACTGCAGACCAGTTGGCAGAACCAATACAGGTATATCCCATACCTGGCTTAATAACGCCGGCACCGATATTTGCACAAATTACATCACCAGAACCCAGTGTAACCGGCGTTCCTTCTGCAACACCATAGATTGCTGCCGCTTCTTTTGATACGGTTCCAATCACATCGTCAGAATTTAAAATATCAGGAATTTTGTCCATATCGACTTCCGCTGCATCAAAGATTCGCTTCGACAGTCGTTTCTCGGCACAGTTCATCATGCCGTTCATAGACATGTCACCATACTCGGTTGCCATCACCCCTGTTAATCGATGAGAAATAACCTCTTTGTATTGAAGGAACTTATGGGTGTTTTCATAGATATCCGGCATATTGTCTTTGTACCACATGATTTTACAAATTGGTGCTAATTCTGGTTGCCAGCCCACACCTGTAATTCTGTAATACTCATCATTGCCGCCAAGCTTTTCCATCAGCCGTTTGGCTTGCTCGCCTTGGCGCATATCGCACCAAATACCGACTTCATCCAACAACACCTTCCCGCCTTGATCAACCGGAATCATGGTCATCATTTGATTACTAAAGGAAATAACCGCAATATCCTTTGGATCAATACCACTTTTCTTAATCACTTCCTTCATGCAATGAATAACAACTTCATTCACTTCAGAAATCTTTTGACTTGACCAGTTTGGTTTTGGATAATACGTTTCATAGGTTTCACTAACAGAAGACACATTATTCAACTCTTCATCCAACAACAACGCCTTGTTCCCGGTGGTCCCCATATCATTGACTAAAATATATCTTTTTCCCATGACGTTCTCCTTTCAAATCCTGGCTAGTTATTGAAAAGCTTATTGATTGGCTCTCCATTCATCAATCCAACTCGTTAAGCTTTTCAAGAAATATTTTCGCGCGTCTTCAATACCATCCGGCATCATATCCGTGAATTCAATTTTTTTGAGATGCCCCTCATCGCCGCAATCCCAAACTTTATGAGTGCCTACAAAGCACAATGGCATATCCGATTTCCCATCCCAATTTTCAACAACATGAAATCCCAAGGCTTTTAATGGGGCATCGATCGTTACATCCAACTGCACCCATTTGTCATCAACATAAATCTTTACGTAATTGTGAAAATCGACGATCTCATTGTTCTCAAATAATTTCATCAAATGGTCAGGAAGCTCTACAACATTGTATTCATCATCCGGATACCAGGTTAAGTCTTTCCATCTCTGCAAGCAGATCATATCCTTGGTTTCTATACCAATTTCATTGAAAAGCTCCTTGATCAAGAAGTTCTTGCCTGAACAAGTTCCCTTATTCGCCTGATAAACCTTGTACGGATCGCGTGACCCGATCGACCCAAAAGGAATATCTCTCACCTTTTCATAAAGTGCAACAATCTGCTTGTCTTTAGAAAGCGTATTGATCTTCCATTCCTTCAAAATCTCTTTTCTCTGTTCTTTTGTCAATGTCATTGCCATTTTTCTCTCTCCTTAAAATGCTAATACACACGATATGTTTCTCCGCATGAGTACTCGCCAATGCCTGTTAGCCATAAGTTCATTGCCCACTCAATGTGGCCCCATTTTTCCTTATATTCTTCACCCAAGGCAATTCCATTAACAGAGTATCCTTTTGGAATAATGCTTCGTGCTATGGAAGTCATCATGCCCGTAACACCACTTGCACAAGCAGCCTCAACAATACTTCCTTCTGGAATCAATTGCCCTTCCCCTTCCCCTTCGCCCGTATATCCACGTGCGCTGTTGAAAAAGACAATTTTTCTTTTTTTATCATCGTCAAATCGAGCTACGATCGTCTTGAGCAATAAGAAGTAGTTTAAACCCCAGTCTTGCAGAACTTCTTCCCACTTCAAACAAGACTCTTCCTGGTTTTTCATCTCTTCTCGAAGTTCATCCAAATAGTAGTTGCACACGATATAATCGATATCGCCCATTTCAGTGATGATTTGATCCACTACATTTTCCATTGATGCTTGATTTCCAGAATCAATGCATTGATAGGTAGGACCAAACATCTCTTCCAAAGGCATGCTCTTATGAGTTTCCAAATCAATGATCCCCATATGAATACCTGTTTCGGTGCAAAAATCAATTACTTTGGATCCAATAAAATCATTTCCCCCAAGCATTAAACATCGCTTGTCCTTATGATCAGAAAAATATGCATCCATTCATTTCACCCCCTATCGTAAGTATGTGATTCCGCCGTCTGACAACAGCGAAACTCCTGTGATATCAGGATTCTCTGTCACGGCAAAATAGGCAAATAGTTTTGCAATTTCAGCAGGGTTTGTCATTCGACCCGTCAAGGATTTCGCATGCATTTTTCGAAGTCCTTCATCCACGTCGATGCCCTTGCTGGCAATCACCCTTCGAATCATTGGGGTTTCTGTATGCCTTAAAGCCAAAGCAAAGGTTTTAATATGATCCTCCTTGTACTTTGAAGCCAAATGCTTCGACAATCCCACAAATCCTGCCTTTCCGGCCAAATACGGTGCTGGAATTCCAGAAGAAGAAAGAGGTGCGGCGGTAAATAGAATGCGTCCCCATTTTTGTTCACGCATATGAGGCAATGCTAAGAGGGTTAAGTGCACTGCCGCTGACAAATCGATTGCAATCGTTAACTTAAATCCCTCAAACTCCATTTCCGGAAAACTCTGTTTACCGGCAGGACCCTTGATTGCTGCATTATTGATTAAAATGTCAACACCATGACCTTCTTTATGAATCTGATCCATCATATTCATAATCTCTTCTTTTTTTGACAAGTCGCATTGGATCGGCGTCGGTCGAATTCCGCCAACTTCCGCGTAGATCTGATCCGCAATTTCCTGCGTATTCGCAATATCACACATATACACATGCGAACCCAGCTGTGCAAATTCCTGACAAATTTTTTGTCCAATTCCCCCGCCCGCTCCAGTTACCAAAGTTACCCGTTCCTGAAGAGGTCGATATTCTTTTTCCATCTGTTTGCTCCTTTGTTCTTACTTGGCAACAGCTTTTGCTTCTGCTTTTGCTTCTGCTTTTGCTTCACTTTCCATCACTTTTTCCAATCGCCCCCAGCTGTATACAGAATAAATAACAGCCGCTGCAACAATAACACTCGGTGTGATCATTGGGTCAACTTCATAGAAATTCAATGCCGGCAAGATCCCCAACATCAAAAGTGAGGTAACAGCTACAGAACAAGCCGGCGGATCGATATGTGTTTTTCCATAGACCAACCAAAGTCGTGCGAAAAATTCACCCGCAAATGCGCCAATAATTGCTCCGGCAAATCCCCAAAAAAGATTGCCACCACTGGCATATACCGCATATCCGGCACCAATGGCAATATGATGCGTAACTGGAACGGGTAGACCTACATAGAACAAAGCAAGAGGGACCGCACAGATCAAAAACATCAACGGTGCTGCCAAACCTGCAATCGATGTAGCCAACAACAACTTCACAGTATAGGCTGATAAACCACCGATCCCGAGAGCAAGTGTTAACAACATTGGTGGTGTCGCCATATAAGGAACCCAGTTATTCTTTGCAAAAATACTATAACGTCCCCCAAGTTTTTGGTCTTCTTCGTCCACTTTCCCAAACAAGCCGCTATTGTCAAAGAGTAATTTTGCAATAACAGATGTAATCAGGATAGAAGCGGCAATTGTATCAATTTTTCCAGGTAGTGCCATTCCAACTAAGGCATTCGTCACATAACCCATCGCTCCAAATAATCCACCAACAATCAAAACATCAGGCTTTTTCATGTTCATCATTGGCAATGTGATATCACGACCTGATTCGATGTATCCGCGTTTCTGCGCATAGGACAAGGCTGCAACAGCACCAGCAAATGCCACATGCGGGCCAAACCAAATCCCAAAAGCAAAAGTTCCTAAGATGTCAACTTGCGCACCAGCCGCTACAGCAGCAACACCGACGATTCCAAAAATTCCACAAAATACAAAGGTCATAAGTGGTCCAATTGCTGAAGCAAAAATACCGGCAAAAAATGCAAAAATTAATGTTGTAAAATCCATACTTGTCTCCTTCTATGTTTTATTGACGTCTCCGCCTACTTTCATTATAGGCATATGCCAAAAACTATACTATAAACGAAAAAGTCAAAAGAACAAACACTTGTAAAATATTTATCCTTTTGTTTAAGTATGAATTGCAGTGATTTCATGACATTACGTCTCGTAGATAACGTTTTCACCACCCTTTGGCCATTTTCGCAATATTCTGTTTGTATGAAAGTCTAAACGCTCAAAAAAAGGGAGTAAAACTTAAGATTAAGTTTTACTCCCTCATTTTATTCTCTTCAGCTTGGAAAAAGTTCCTATCCGGATCCATTCATGAGCTAAACTTTAATTTCTTCGTTAGATCGACCAATGATCAACTCCATTTCACTGCAGGTTTTTCACCAATCAGAACATGCACAAGGTTATCAAATCGCTCCGGGTTTGATGGCATTGAGTCACCCAAGTGTTTGGATTTAGGCATGTTCAATGGAAGTACCGTGCCTTCTTTTACAAAGACCGGAATGCGCTCCAATGGAACTTCGACATCAATCCAAGTTCCCCCTTCGAACCATTGCTCTTCAAAGAGTTCAAACCAACGCCCTTTCGGCAGGTAAACCGAACGGCTCCTTGCACCTTCCTCCACAATTGGCGCCACCAACATACTTCTTCCAAAGAGGTATTCATCCCAGATTTCATGGGTTATAGCATCCTCCTCATAATCCAGCACCAGCGGTCGCATCAATGGTTCGCCCTTCGCAACGGCGACTTTTGCCTCTTGCTCGATATACGGCAACAAGCTCATGCGCAGGTTCGCAAAGTATCGGTACACGGAGATCGCTCGATCGTCGCCCGACCGCTCTGCGATATTCCATGGTGTGCGATCCTGGTTTAACTCTGCCTTGCTCTCTGCATGGTATTGCATAATGGGACAAAAGGCAGCCATCTGCGTGGAACGAATAAACAACTCCGCTGTTGGCACGTCTCCACTAAATCCACCTAGATCCCATCCCCAGAAAACAACCCCTGAAAGCCCTGCTGATAACCCCGCGAGGAGGCTTCTACGAAAAGCGCCGAAGGTCGATCGCTCATCCCCGGCCCAATGGGCTGGGAATCGTTGGGCACCGGTATAGCCGGCACGAGAGAAGGTAATTCCCTGGTTTTGCTGCGCAAACCGGTAATAGCTTTCCACATAGTCGTTGGGATAGGCATTGCGCATTTCCCGTCCGGTTCGTCCGTCGGCGAATTGCAAATCATATCCGAAGACAAACTCGCCCCCGTCGGTTTTAAATCCATCAACACCCAAATCATCAATCAAGTATTGCCGTTGATCAAACCACCATTTGTTTGCTTCTTTATGGCTAAAGTCCATCAACAGACTGTCTTTAAACCACCCCTCCGGCATTCGATAAGGGCTGCCGTCTACATTCTTTACCGCGAATCCTTGTGTGATAAAATACGCTTCATCCATCATTTTTTGACGATGCTGGAGGCTTGTAATTTGCTTAATGACCGGGATTTGCCATAAGATACATTTCAAATCATTTTCATGGAGATATTCTACCATTCCCTTTGGATCCGGCCAACGCCCCCATTCAGGGAACTCATAATCCTCATATTGAAGAATGCCGCCCTCCGGTTTTTCTGCATAAACCGCATCGTTGAAGATATAAAAAGTGGCTTCATCGCTCCATGCTTCAATTACCAAAACTGTCGATGGGATGCTGTGTTTTTTCGTTAACTCAACCTGTGCACGCACCTCAGCTTCACTGTCCCAATTGTTGCTGGACATCCATGGTCCCAGCGCCCATGTCGGCACCATCTCAGCAGGCCCGTTCTTTTGATTGATGGTTTCTACCTGCTTTTTAATTGGACCTGTCACAAGGATCCCTTTCATAGACTCCGCTTCTACGCCCAAGCGCAGGGTATTCTCCGATTCATTTCCGCAATCAACCCAAGAATAATACTCCGTGTTGATCTGCATGCCGTAGCCGGCTGTTGTATAGAGGAGTGGCATCGGGATATAGGTGCGCAATCCCTGGCCCTTGTATTGATTATAGACATATTGATCAACATGCTCGCCGCGTTGGTTCAGTGCATTGTATCGCTCGCCCAAACCATAGATCTTCTCATCATTCAACTCCAGCGCAAGTTCTGCTCCTACCACTTCTCCGTCTACCAAATGGAGGCAGACGCCGCCCTCTTTCGCCGAGCGCATTCGCTCTTCACCATTCTCATAAAGAGCAAAGGAAAACGGCTCTGACATAATTTCAAAGGTATAGGGATCAAAAACATCTCGATGGATCCCTTGATACCGAACGATTCCGTTCCATGGCTCCTCTTCTTTTTCGATGGACCATTCCAGACCATACACATGAAGATTCGCCGTAAAACGAATGCCATCTCCAATGTAGGATATATTGGATCCGTCTAAGCAAATAGTATCCAAGGTTTTCAGCCATCGTTTCTCACCAATCTGCATACGAAATTCTTCCGTTCGAACCTCCGGATGCACTTCAAAGAATAAAGAATAGTCACAAATCTCATTCGCTGCCTGCGGTGAAATTTCGAATTGCCAGCCACCCTCCACGAGCGTACCCGTTACCGCTTTGCCATTCCAAATCAAAACAACAGGGTCCAACTCATCTAGTGGAACAGCAGTCGCTTGAATCACAATTTTCTCACCCGCCATCGGCTGAAGGGGCGTACGCTCCTCAAAGCACGGTTCATATCGATTGCCGTTGCCCGCCGGTCGATGCAAAATAAAGCGTGTTTCCAATTGACCCAGTGCTTCCAATTTCATCGAAACCAATGGATGCAACAACTCGCTTTCTGATGAAGAAAAAAGCAAATCCCGTGCCTTCTGAAAACTGCCCTGCTCCACATAATACCAGGCAAGGAGCAAACGCTCCTCATCGGAAACCATGGTTTCTTCTGTACGCTGAGCCAAAACTTTCACCGCTGCCACCAACACAAGATCTTCCGGTTCAAACAATCCAAAAGGCACGCATGCCAAAAGCGTATCAAACCGCACTTCTTTTTTTCGCGTGTCAGACGCAAGGGTCACGCCGGAAATCAAATGTTGAAAAACAAAGGCGCGCATTTCTCGCATCATTTTTCGAATGTCATCGCGCTTTAAAAACAGATTGGCATCTCTCAAACTCCCGTAAATCAAGCCCAAGGTTGACGTGTGATGGCTGATGGCTTCATCGAAGCAAAGCGCTCTTGTTGGCTCCATGGCATCCGCAACGAGCTGATCCACCATCTGCTTCATTCGATCGTCTTCTAGCCAGCTCACATCCCTTGTGCCGCTTGCTACCATGGTTGCCAAATAAACCGTAAGCCCTTGGTCCGCCAGGTCCTGATCAGATCGGCTCATCCGCGTTTCAATCATTCGATTAAGCTCGCTCCAATTTTTGTTTGCAGCTAATTGAACTCCTCGATACAAATCATCCATTCTCATTTCAAGCTCCTAAGTATTTTTTATATGACAGGTTGACACAAATTCCGCACATGCCCAAATCAAAGGGTTTATATAACACTGGTTCTCGTCATCACCGCTAATCGCTTCCGGCATCAAACCGTAATCATTACCATGATCACTAATCCACTCAAGCTTTCGAATATAGGTATTCTCATCGCCAACGAGATGCGCGTACTGCGCGCAGGCTCCTGTATTGAAAATCCAAGGACCATGGTGGTACTCTTGCTCGCTATACCCAATCCCGTCTTCATAAAAGGCCGCATGATGAATCAAATGCTGATGCGTCTTTCTCATATTTTCTGTATCCTCAAACCCATAAAGCAGGCCGAAATACTGGGGGGTATCATACTTTCTAACCAGTTCATCATGATAGGATACATACCCATATTGATAGCCTTCGCCCTCTAGGTATGTTGATTCCACACCCCTAATAATCTCTGCATTCAAGTCTTCTAATTGTTTGCAGAAATCTGGATCCTCGATCATTTCCAAGGCTGCATTCACCCCGCCATAGATAAACATATTGGATGAGGTGATAAATGCCGGTCCAAAGACGCCCTCGTTGACGCCCCCTTCAGGACCCACCATGCCATTCTTTTTTTCACTGGTCAACAATGCGGTCATTAAGCTTTTCAACTCCTGCTCAGCCATCAGCTGCATTCCAGTCATGGTCTTATACACCCAAAGGTTATGCACAAAGTATCCGATCGAATCCAATTGATGAAAGACATTGTTGTTTGCGCCCTCCGATGGATTCCCCATACCATTATACCGCTGATAGAACTCGCCGCTCAACTTTCTTTTACGATTTATTAAATAATTCAGAATTTCTTTCGCTTCCAACAAATGTCCCGCTAAAAGAAAGGCTCGTGCTACCATCATCGAATCTCGGGCATAATAACTTGGCATCCCATCGGAGTAATAATGCCCGGTCAAATCCGCCGGAACAAAACCGCCATTCATTGCACTTTTTATAGCAATGCGATTAACCCGTTCCTGCACTCGATGCTGCGAATCCTTCAGGGAATTGCCTTGCTGAATAAATGCATCCCAATAAGTCTGTGCCTTGTTTTTCAAATGGATTGCTTGGCTTTTCTTTGTTTCCAGCGCTTCTTTCGTTCGTTCAAACTGCATGCTCCACTCAAAAGTAACAGATCCCTGCGCTTCTAAGCAAAGCCTCTTTCCCACTAAAATCCCTGTCAGAGAATCATCTTGCGGTTCTATTGTCGCATCATGTCCTTCATCGTACAAAAGGGCACTTGTCAGACGATAAATAAATCCTGTTGGTCCTTCTTCCACAATCGTAATTAAATCACAGTCTTCTGCACGCACTTCGATGGCGCTGTGTGCGCCGGATGCAAGTACTCGACTCTCTTTTTTCTCCACTTTCATCTGCGCTTGAGGTCGTAGCAAAACATAGGCATACACTTCAATTTCACGACTTTTATTTTGTTGGTCTTCGATCTCACATTGAAAACCCAAACTGCTTTCACCAAATCCAAATCCACGATCGGTCTTTGTCAATCCGTCCATTTCAAAGCGATCTGTAAAGCAGAATCCCTCTTCTGTTTTGCTATCTACCGGCTTAACATGAATTGGATGTCCGGTTTTACGCTCAACGCGGTTCCCATAATAGATGCGATCACCGTCCTTGATTAAAGTGACCGCACTATGAACCAGATCTAGATCAAACCCATCGTAGAAAAGATGCCGTACACCGGTTCCCTTACCATCAATGATTCCTTCATTGACACCATACATCCCCGCCAATTTTTCACAGCCTATTATTCCTAATCCTGGATATCTCATTCGCCATCTTCCCTTCCTGCTACAGCTAACGCGTGAACCAAAAATCCCGCGCAGGTCGCAAAGTGTGCACCGGTCGCCCACTCGCCAGTATCTTCATCGATGCTTTCGCATGCAATGAAATTATCCATGTCTGTCCGCGACAGCATCTCCAAGGCTTCCACTTTTCGCCCGTTCAGTAAGCTGTTGCAAATACTCAGAATCCACGGATGATCCGCATGGGAACATCCCAATTCTTGGAAAGACGAGTCGCCAAAGTAATGGTCAAAAGCAGATGAATAGAGTCTCGCCATGGTGTTTTGAACCACTTCATTTTCCGCTTCTACAAACCCATAATAAGAAAACATCGTCAAACTTCCAGGCGGCTCATCATAAAAATCGGTTTGCCCTTCCAAATCCGTGCTCCAGCAGAACACCTTCTTCCCATCGAGCTCAACAATCATATTTGCCCAAATCGCTTGCTCCACCCGATTGGCTAACGCACTGGCATCTCTTTCACGATTCTGTAGCTTTTCATCGATTTTTTCAAATATCCGCAGTGCTTTCCATACCAAAACATTATTGTAAGTCAGATACGGGTAGACACGCATATCATCGGTCGGCATTAAGAAGGTTCCAAATAAATCCACGCTCTCATGCTTCCAACTCATCATACGATTCCAAATGAGATGCAATCCCTTTTTCACCATCGTTTCTTCAACAAATGACCAATCGCCGGTTACATCCAGATACTGCTCCAATGCTAAAAGCGGAGCGCACAGCTCATCCATTTCAAAGCCGGGTTCCAAAACGATTCCGTCGATATACCGGCTATGTACACCAATGTTTTTTATCTGACGTGTAAAGACATATTCCAAGGCTTCTTTGGCTGTTTCCGGTTCCGTCAATAAAAGTGCCGGGAAACTCCAAATCAAGCTATCCCGATCCCAGTAAGCCGCGCTGACATAGTACCGCGGACTTCTAGATGTGCAGAGGATTCGCTCCTCCGTATCCAAGGTATTCCCTGTTGCATAAAAATAATTGAAAAACTGATTCACGTTTAAAATCTGGTTCAAATGATCGTCATACAAGTACAAGGCTCTTTCATTCAGCCAATCCTTCAATTGCTGAACAAGCACGTCTCCCGTTTCCCTCTGCATATGAATGGCCTGGGTCACCGCGCCTACTTCTTCCAATCCGATGCCCATAAAAAGATCCACTGTGCCTGTAGAGCCTGATTTACCAGACTGCCACTGCACCTTCTTTTCAAGGAAGAAGGTTGCTGCTTCCTCTTTCCACTCCTGCTGGTCAAAGCCGCCCTCCGTTAAAAATCCAAAGGAAAACTTCGTCACTCCCGTTCGAAAATCAAAAACCAGCCCTTGATTCCATAAGCTATGATAGACTTCACGGGTTCCTTCAACAGGCTTGCTTTCATTAATACTATGAATCACTTCGCCAAAGTGACCGTTGAGGCCAATCATCACTTCGGGGGTCTTCCCTTCTGCTTCTATTTCAATTCGAAGAAAAAATCCTTTTGTATGTTGCGGCGCAACGTATTTTCCACAAATGCGTACGCCGTTGCTTTCGACTCTAAAGGTTGGAATCCAGTATGATTCCCATTCCCAGGTTAGATGATCCATGGGGACGACTTCCCCATTTACGGTAAGAACCGGCATTAAAAACGGATCGCCTGTGAGTTCAATCACACCGCGGTCCAGCATAGATAAGTAATTGATACTTTCAATGGCACCATTCTCTGCAATGGTTGGCAAAGCGATATATTCATTTCCTGTTGGATAATATCGTTTCTTCATGATTTTCTCCTAATCCTTCTGTTGTTTCACCCTTTAAAAGGGGAACGCGGGGTTGCACAAATGCAACCCCACATTCTGAAACTATTGAATCAATTGTTCCAATGCGACTTTCGCATCTTGTAAGGCTTTTTCTGGTGTTTTTTGTCCCAATTTTGCTTGTTCCAGTTCTTGACCCACGATATCGGTTAATTCATTCCAGCTTTCAATAACCGGTGGAACAACCAAGGTGTTCAAGGCTTCAAATACAACTTCTCTGCTTTCTGGTGGGCTTTGCTCCAAGTATGCCGCCAGTAAAGTTTCATCCGTCAATGCTGGCAATTCCCAGCTGGATGCAACGCGAATCTCAGCCGCTTCTTGGCTTGAAGTATAGAATTTCACCCATTCCCATGCTGCATCTGGATTTTTCGTGTTTTTCGAAATCGCAACTCCGTTTGAGAAGAAGTGATGTGCTTTTTGTGTGTTTCCTGGTTCTAATGCAATGTCCCAATTGAAATCCGCATCCGCGAACGAACCGAACATCCAAATCCCGGATCGAAGCATCGCAATCTTACCGGCTTTAAACATATCGCCATCGGATTGACCGCTCATTTTTGCATCATTTGGTGTCACATTGTATTTGTTAATCTTGTCGATCATCCATGTTAATGTCTCTACATTTTCTTTTGAATCAATCAAGACTTCTGTTTTGTCTTCGTTGAAAATCTTTCCGCCATTTTGCTCAATGGTTTTGTAGAATTCCCAGAATTGAATCGGAGCAAATGTACCCCAAACGCCAGCATCGGCATCGGTTAATTTTTGTGCCGCCGCTAGCTCATCTTGCCATGTCCATGATGGATCCGGATATGCCACGCCTGCCGCGTCAAAAAGATCTTTGTTGTAAAACATAACGACATTCGAGAAACTTTCCACCAACCCATATTGTTTGCCATCCAGTTGGAACGCATTCAATGCGGTCTCGTTAAAGACGGAAGGATCAAAAGCTGTATCCTTTGCCATTAATGCATCCATATCATACAATGCATTCTTTGACGCGTAGGTAACAAAGTTTTCATAGTTCAACTCAAAGGTATCCGCTTCTGTTTTTGATGCGACTTGAGTCTGTAGTTTTGTGAAATAATCATCCCAGCCTACTGTTTCGTAGTCCACTTTGATCCCTGGGTTTTCCTTTTCAAAGGCTGCGATCATCGCCTCTAAATCCGCGATATGATCCGGTGCCGCCGAAAAGGTCATATACTTCACGGTTACTGGTTCAACTGCAGGTTCCTCTGTTACTGCTGGTTCCTCAGTTGCTGCCGGTTCTTCTGTCGCCACAGGTGCTTCCGTTGACGCACAGCCACTAAGTACAGAAACTACAAGAATCAAAATCAATGCAAAACTGGTCCACTTCTTCATTCTTTTTCCTCCCTTATTTTAGACCCGTATGGGTCAAGCCTTTAATGATATACTTCTGCGTAAAGATGTACACAAACATCATCGGTACAATGCTGACGAGAGTCCCCGCCATTAACACATTCCAATCCGTTGTCCAACGTCCTTTCAAGCTCGCCAATCCCAGTGGCAACGTCATATGGGTCGTATCCGTGGTAATGATCAACGGCCACAAGAAATTGTTCCAGCTTGCCATAAACGCGAAGATGAACAACGTTGCAAAAACTGGCTTTGCCAAATGAATGATGATCCGAAAGAAAATCGTCACATATCCGGCCCCATCGATAAAAGCTGCCTCTTCGATAGAGTTAGGAATCCCCAGAAAGAACTGCCTCATTAGGAAGGTTCCAAACGCGCTAAAGATCCCCGGTAAAATCAACGCTTGATAGGTATTCGCCCAGCCCAACATATTCATCATAATAAACAGTGGCGTCAGGGTTACCTGTTGCGGTACCATCAAGGTGGCTAGATACACGTAGAAGAGAACCTCTCTTCCCTTAAACTGAATTCGCGCAAAGGCATAGCCTGCCATGGAGCAGATCAACACCTGAAAGAAGGTAGATATAGCCGCCACAAAAACACTATTGAAGAAAAAGCGTCCCATTGGCACTGTTTCGAACACCTGACGGTAGCTCTCTAAATTTGGATTATCAGGAATCCATTTTGGCGGCAATACAAAGGTTACATTGGAACTCTTAAGCGAAGTCGATAGCATCCATAAAAATGGTAAGATCATGGCAATTGCACCGATCGTCAACAAGAGATACATCCCTATTTTTTTCATTCTGCTTTTATTCATCGCTATACCCCCACTTCTTCTGCATACGGTTTTGTGCAAATGTGAAAGCGAAGATAATAATAAACAAGACCCATGAAATCGCTGAAGCGTATCCCATCTTATAGTAGCGGAATGCGTTTAAGTAAATCTGCTGCACCATAACGCTTGTTGCACCCGCAGGCCCGCCTTCTGTCATTACCCAAACCTGATCAAACACTTGGAAAGAATTGATCAAGGAGATCGTCACAACAAAGAAGGTAGTTGATGACAGCATTGGCCAGGTAATATGGCGAAATTTCTGCCATCCGTTAACACCGTCAATGGCTGCCGCCTCATATAAATGTCCGGGAATTTCTTGAAGACCCGCCAGATAAATAACCGTAATAAATCCAATATCTTTCCAAACCGAGGTTAATATGACCCCGATCATGGCCCAATCTGCATCGACCAGCCAACCCGGTCCAGCAATTCCGATCAAGGACAGCAAGTAGTTCACAATTCCGTATTCCGGATTCAAGAGCCATTTCCAAATCATTGATACCGCTACCCAGGATGTGATAACCGGGATAAAATACAATGCCCGGAAAAAGACGACACCTTTAAGCTTTTGATTGAGGAGCATGGCCACTCCCAATGAAATAATCATCACGCTTGGCAGGTACCCAGCAATGAATTGCAAGGTGTGCAAAAGCGCGCCATGAATATTTGGATCTTTGATGACCCGGCTATAATTCGCCATTCCAACCCATTTGATCTCTCCAATTAAATCCCACTTTGTAAAACTCAGCCCCAAGGATGAAATGATCGGCAGTATGACAAACACCGTCATCCCAAGCAGACTGGGAAGCAGAAAAATTGCAAGGGTTTTTGCTTTGGTCCATTTGTTAAATCCAACCATCTTGCCCGCCTCCTATCTCTCCAATGCTTGCACGGTTCCCCGTTCAAGGATGGAAACTTCCATCCACTGTTCTTTCTCGACAGAGTTGATCCCCTTATTCACAATATCCAGTACGGTCTCAGCCGCTCTGGCTCCCTTTGCGAAAATATTTTGATTGACGGTTGTCAACGCAGGATAGGTCATTTTAGAAATTGACAAATTATCAAATCCTATGACACTCATCTCATTGGGTACATTCACCCCGGCGTTGTGTAAACCGGTCAACACCCCGGTCGCGATCAAGTCAGCCGTGCAACAGACTGCCGTAACATCCGGCAAGTCACAAATCTTTGCGGCAGCTTCTACACCCCATTCATAACTAACGGAATCCTCAAAAAGATATTCTTCCTTATAGGGAATTCCACTTTCTTCGAGGGCTTGAATATATCCGGCAAATCGTTTGTCCGAAACACCATTCTCTTTTAATTGCCCCGTCACCATGGCAATTTCCCGATGTCCCTTGTCAATTAAATACTTGGTTGCTAGATAACCGCCCCGTTCATCATCAATGCGTAAATGATGAAAATACTGATCCTCCACATAGCTGTCAATCAACAAGACCGGTACCTTCACTTCTTTCAACTGTTCATAAAGCCCTTCCTTGTAAATGCCCAAGAGGACAATCGCGTCCAGATTCCAATTCACCAATATATCCAAATAGGTTGTGTCTTTGTCCACACCCGTCAGCATCATATAATAGCCTTCTGCTCGCAGCTTGTTTTCAATGCCGCTGATAAATTCCGAGTAGAACGGATTTTCCAATAAGAATTGACGATGTTCTTCCGTCTGCGGAATAATCACACCAATCATCCGCGATCGCTTGGAAACCAAACTACGGGCTGAAAAATCAGGAACGTAATTCAATTCTTCAATCACTGCGTTGATTTTTCGAATCGTATCGCTCGACACCTTTCCGTGTCGACCGTTGATCACATTGGAAACCGTGGTGGGTGATACACACACACGCTTGGCAATGTCTTTAATCGTTACTTTCGCCATAATGCCTCCTTCTAGGTTTAACGTTAAACGTACCGGTAAAAAGAATAGCTATTCCAGATAGCCCTCATTACGTTTAACGTTAAACCTACATTGAAAAAAAATAAAACCTCTTACTCTCGAAACGTTTTCTTGTTTTAAGCATAAGGGGTTTTTTTTAGGTTTGTCAAGTGGTTTTTCAAAGTTGTTTTCTTCGAGCAATAAAGAATTCACGAATAAATTTCACTTATACTATCTCACCGTCGCGATGAATGAAAGAACCAACTTCATTCCATATACCATCAAAATCCCTCCGCAAACCACATTAATCGCCTTCAGGATCTTCGTGGTGAAACTCTTTCTAAATACTGTAGTTGCTACGGCAAGTCCCATAAACCAGATGAATGATGCCAATGCCACTCCGATGATAAAGGCGTTGATGGCACCGGTCGGTAAGGAAGCCCGAAACCCTCCAAATAAAAGAGTGCCGTCAATAATTGCCTGCGGATTCGCCCAGGTCACCAGAAAGGCGGATGCAATGATCTTTGGAATCGACTCATCTAGCTTGATTTCCTGATTCTCTTCAATCTTGCTGCGGATCAAGCCAAATCCAATTGCGGCAACCGCCAACCCTCCAAAGAGCAAAATCCCCTGTTTCAACAACTGATACTTCTGCAGCACTCCGCCAATTCCATAGAAGCACAAAAGTGCCAGCGCGATATCAAAAAAGATCACAATCATGCTGACTGTAAAAGCCTCCTTCGGTTGCTTTCTTAATCCCGTATTAATAACGTATAAATTTTGCATTCCTATGGGAGCCACATAAGAGATTCCCAATATAAATCCCTGCAAGATAAATGACAATTCCACCACTCCCGTCTAGTACATCATGCTCATAAAAAGCTTCGCATGTTCCTTCACTCTTTTGCGGTTCTCTTTCGTATTGTATGCCTTTTCTTCCCACCAAATGTCCAAAATATCAAATTTCTTTTTCTTACGGTCTCGCTTAATTTCGATCCTGCCAACAAATCGATCATTCATTAAAATCGGCAGCACATAATAGCCGAATTTGCGCTCCATGGTGGGGGTGTAAATCTCCCACTTGTACGAAAATCCGAAGAGTTCCTCTATCTGTTTTCTGTCCCAAATCAAATTGTCCAGCGGCGCGATAAACTCCAAACGGGCGGATTCTTCAACACCTGCTATCACCTGTTCCATCAGCTCCTGATCACTGCTTAGGTAATAGAACGGCAGTTTGCAGTCTTCCACTGTCACTTCTCGGATTTTTCCATCCCCAAGAAGAGACGCAAACACCGCTGCCCGCTCCTTCGCCTTTAATCCATCAATCCCAATATAGGCGTAGCTATTGTTTGCATGGAGCATCCCCACTCCGCCGATCCTTCTTAAGACCTTCCAACACAATTGCTCATGGCAAGTTTTGTTCGGATTTTCCGCTTCCAGCACTTCCTTTTGAATATGACGTTCTGGTAAGTCATAGGACTTTCTGGTATTCTGCTTGTGGCTGATGACCAATCTCCCCTGATCGTATAGGGTATCCAATACGGCACGTGCCAAGGAAGTCGGTGCCCAATACCAATCCACCTTCTCTTTCATAGCAAGATCCTTGGATGTAACCGCCCCGTTCGCACGAATAATATCCAGCACCTCTTCCACAACTCGATCCACTTCTTCTTTGCTTCTGGATCTGTTATGCGCCCTCTCTCGCTGATACGAAAAATACGGCCAGTCTTCCCGCAAACAAATGCTCATGTTCTTGTCGAACCAGTCTATCAAAACGTTGTCTTCATACAACAGCTCGTATAGGTGGCTTTTCTCAAAACCCTCCACTCGAGATTGAAGCACAAGCTCATGATTCTTGCCGCATACGTCGATTGGATCAAACTGCACACAGGCCACTTGTTGCACAAATTCAAGAATGCCTGTTTTTCCTTGGAATTTTTTTGAACCGTACAATCCCTGTTTTAACAATAAAAACTGTCTGGCCTGTTTTTTTGTAATCATTCTTCTGGTCCCTTATAGGCAACGCCATCCATCATTAATAAGCATCTCTCATCAAAAAAATCTGTGGTTAATGTCATCCGCGCCGGTGGTTGATCCCCAAAATACTCCGTGAAAACATCGCAGGCTTCTCGCAAGTCTTGTATGTCTTTCAGATAAAGATTGATTTGAATGATCTCCTGCAAAGACGATCCCGCTTGTTCAAGGGTTTCTTGCATGGATTCGAACGTCTTGCACATTTGATGCGCAACATTTTGTTCTGCATATCCACCAGCATGATGTGCCAAATACACAAACCCGCCCGCCTCCACACAGGAAGCGCATGTGTCGTCCCCGCAATGGGTTGGGTATCGTTTAATCATGTCTTTTTCCTCCCCTATCTCGTTATTCATCATTTTTATTGTACCATACGTACGTTCGTTTCATTCAAAAATCTTCCTGTCTGTGTAAATAAAGAAAAAGCCATTCGATTTCTCGAACGGCCCGTAATTTACTCGTGGCGTATTAAAAAAGTTTTCATCAACTGAAACGCAAAATTACTTTCTTCAAATGGCATGATTGCCCAAACATGCGGCATAAACGCATATCGAAACCCTTCGATGGGCAAGTCTTGTTCTTCAGCGATTTGAAGCAATTCCGCGCATTCTGGTTCCAAAATTTCATCTGTGCCAAAATAAACTTGTATCTCTCCCAAATTATGCAAATCGCCAAAAATCGGAGAAATCAACGGATTGGTTCGATCTTCCCCTTTGGAATACGCCTTCGCCACCTCTTCCAAAACCGCTTTTGAAAGCAAACAGTCTTTGGCTTCCGCCTCTTCCAATTTGGGATGGGTCATGGTCAGATCGACCCATGGCGAATAAAGCACCACTTTTTTCGGTCGTCTTTCAATCTCTTTGTCTCTTAACACTTGTGCAAAAGACAATGCCAATCCACCCCCGGCAGAGTCACCCATCAGAACAAACTCATCCTCCGGATAATTGCTCATCAGAAGTTGAAATGCTGCAAAGACCACATCATGGGTGTCCCGATAACAATAATCCGGTGCTGTAGGATAATCGATAAAGGTAACGCGTCCGCCCAAGTCTCGCAATAGTTTGTCGATAAAATACCAATGCAAGGTACTGCCTTGGGAAACATAACCACCGCCATGCAAGTATACGATATGCCTTTTTGATTGATTTTCTTCCTTCCACATGGTGATCATCTGGTGCGATTGAATCCATTCCCGATCAAATTCATAGGCACGCCGGAACAAATAAGGAGGCAAATTCTCGATTTCCGATTCCTCTAACGGAAAATGATCATCAAAAAGCTTTCTATTTTGCATACGGCTCAAGGTGTTCATTGCATTCAGCATAAACCGGGTCGTTCCGCCGATTTCCGTAAAATCCGTTAATTTCATCATGCACTCCCCTTTTCTATCAAGTACTCCCATTTTACCAAATCGCTTCTCTGATAAAAAGAAAAACCACTCAGAAGTGGATTTTCTTTATACCGTCAATAATCTTCTTCCAAGCTCATAGACATCGTTTAATGCCTTATCATTCTCCGCAACCGCATCCGGTCGCATTCTCGTTGACACCCCATACACCTGCGCCAACTCCGTCTTTGTGTAATTGGCGAGATATTCCATAATGTGAACCAGATTCACAGCGCCGGAATCCTCCTCATCATCACCACCATAAGTCATCAGCAATACGATTTTCTTTCCACGCCATTTTTCAAATGGAACGGCATAAAGTCGATCAATGAATGCTTTCAGCTGTGCAGTCATACTGAAGAAATAAATGGGCGTAGCAAGCACAAGGATGTTTGCTTCCTCAAAAAGATCATAAATCTCAGTCATATCATCCTTGATGGCGCAATGCTTGATTTTCCCCAGATCACAGCTCATGCAACCCGAGCAACCTTGAATCTTATTTTCCTGAAGAAAGATCTCGGTGATCTCACTGTCCGGCTGCCCCTCCACTAAACCTTTCTCATACATATGCAATAGCGTAGCCGTATTTCCATTTCGAATTGGACTACCAAGTATAGAAAGCACCTTCATTTTCAACCCTCCACTGTTTTAATCCTTAAGCCATTAAAAGGCTTCTTTATAATTTGGAAAGAGAAACCGAAACACCAATTTTGTATTGACCGCTAATCCGAAGAACAGCACAATCAATCCGAAACCTTGAATCATGGTGATTTGTTCATGTAAGACAAATAACCCAAGAAGCGTTGCAGTCAATGGTTCTACTAGCGTTAAGGTTACAGCCGTTGGAGCATCCACCGATTGAAGTCCCCGTGCGAAGAAGGTGAATGCCAGCGCCGCTGAGAAAACGCCCAAATGCAAGACTACAATCCCTCCTCGTATACTCCATACCCAAGTCAAATCACTCATCCATAAAAATGGAAGTAAAATCATTCCAGAAATCAAAAACATAAGTCCATTCGCCAGTTGATTGGGTCCCAATGCCAAGACTTTTTGTGCAGCCTTCACATATAAGGCATAAACCATCCCTGCAACCAACGAACAACTTACACCAATCAGATCCAATTCAATTGTGCGGTCCACGCCGACTAATAAAATACACCCTACGAGAGAAATTATGGTAGATACTTTCCACTGAAAACTGAGTCGATTCCCGGTCAGCTTATCAATCATTCCGGAAAAAATCGGCGCGCTCCCAATCGCAATTAAGGTTCCAATCGCAACACCCGATCTCAGAACACCCGTAAAGAATAATGGCTGATAGGCCGCTATGCAAACTGAAGCCAACAACAAAAATTTCTTCTTAGGAATACTCCCTATTTGAAACCCCTGCTTCACCAACGGAATCAACACCATAATGGCACCACCCAAAATCATACGTATCGCTCCTATAGAAAGCGGCCCCGCCCCAGCAGGAGCAAATGCTTGCGCAGTACCCGTTGTTCCCCAAAGAATTGCGGCAAGTGCCACAAATCCATATCCTCTGTTTCCATGCTCTCTCATTTACGTCTTCCTCCACTTTCTGCAAACTTTATCTGTCTTGGCGTAAAATTAATTGATTAAACTTATTCGATTCTTGAATCGATTTACTATAATGCGCTCATTTTGTACATACTGAGTAATAAATATTAAACCGATCATATAATAATTCAGAATAATAGGCAAACATCTTGACATCAATTACCTCGGACTATACGATTGTAAGCATCTAACGGAGGAACTGTGATGAATGACATCAAAAATCCTATTATCAAACTGCAAACAAATGACACATACAGAATCATCGCAATCAGTGATATCCATGCCCATGCAGCACATTTTGAAGAGATGCTTACACGATTAGAATTAGCAAAAGATGATATTCTAGTCATCGTCGGCGATTTTATTAATCGCGGCCCTTCAAGCCTGAGAACCTGTCAGATGATTAAAGAGATTCAAGCACGCCCAAATACGTATGTATTGAAAGGAAACCATGAATCCTTTGTCTATGGTTCTTTGATGGACGAATCTCGTACCGATCGCTTTCTTCGGTTTATCCAGCATACATATTACCCAACCATCGTGCACGAAATGGCTGAAAAGACAAACTTTGATCTTGCTTCCTGTCCCAATGGAAAAGCACTTCGAGATCATATGTTGATTCATTTTATGCCACTCTTAGAAGATCTGAACCAACTTCCGATTATTCTCGAAAATGAGGATTTCATCTTCGTCCATGGCGGTTATGAACCCGGTTTGGATCCGATGAAAGATGAATCTAAATTTTTGAAATATGACAACTACAATGAACTCAGTGGAATCAATCCCAAACCAGTAGTTGTCGGTCACTGGCCTGCTAGCAATCTTCGAAGTGATTCATTCACCAACGTCCCCTTATTCAATACCGAAAAAAAGATCATCACCATTGACGGCGGACTGGGTGTAAAATCATCTGGAGAGCTCAATGCCTTAATCATTGAAAAGAATAATGGTGAGATTCAGTACCGCCATCTCCAAGTCAATAACTTCGATAAAACCACCGTCAAAGCCACTCATCAATTTCAAATCGAAGAACCCATCTATGTTTCTTTCCCGCACTTTGAAGTGGATGTCATTCAGAAACAGAAAGACTTTGTGCTTTGCACCCATCAGCACACAAAGAAACCCTTGTCTGTCTTCCCTTCTCTGCTTGAAAAAGAGGATGGACAATACCGAATCAAAACAACCTATATTAACAAGTTCTTTAATCTGCCAATCGGTCAAAAGGTTGAAGTCTGCCAAACCTTTGAAGATTGCGCCCTCGTAAAGGTAAACGAGGAATTTGGATGGATCTTACGCAGTCAACTATAACGAAGGGAGAAACAAAGGATGTTTAATTTCTTTGCTTTCATTACGTATGCATGTGTCGTCAGTTTTACTCCTGGTCCCAACAACATCATGGTATTGGCGTACGCAACCAAAAATGGACATAAAAAGACATTGCCGTTTCGTCTCGGTGTTTCAACTGGATTTTTTATCATCTTGGTATTATCGATTTTTTTCAATCAAATGTTGATTCAACTCCTACCGAAAGCGCAACTGATTATGCGTCTTGTGGGAACTGCTTTTATGCTTTATCTTGCATTTAAGTTTTCAGGTATCCAGCTTCCCTCATCATTGAAAAAGAAATCAAAAAAAGCAGAACAAACCATCCATCTAACTTATCGAACTGGAATCCTTTTACAATTAGTGAATCCCAAAGGACTTCTGGTCGGACTCACCGTCATTTCCAGTTTTATTTCACCCTATTTTCCGAGCTATTTCGTGCAAATCGC
>JABXKS010000121.1 GCA_013619125.1 Clostridiales bacterium | reverse complement strand
CGGTTATGCTTTTGACAATGAAGAAAGAGAAGTTGGATTGTTTTGTGTTGCTGCTCCGATCTTTGATGCTACCGGTGATATTTCTGTTGCAATCAGTATTTCAGGACCAACGTTTCGCATGAAAAACGATGACTTGTCAGAAAAAATTGACGCATTACTACACACACAGCATGAGATTCATCAAGTTTTAAAGATGTTCGAATGATCAGCTATGGTAGGGATAAAAGAAAATGTTTATTTTTTTATGTAAAAATCGGAACGGTGTTCCGAAAAAAAGAAGGGAGAAAGAGATGAATGAAAACCCAAACTTCAAAGTAGCAATTGTCACAGTAACAACCATTATGCTTATATTGATTATTGGGATTTTTGTAATGAGCACGGATATCCATATTCTTTTACTGACCGCACTGGGGTTTACCTTTGTTGTTGCAAAGTATCTAAACTACAGCTTCGATGAAGTCTTAGATGGAATGGCCACAAGCATAGGACAGGCCATGCCTGCAATGATGATATTTGTGATGATCGGGGTCATTATTAGTTCATGGATTATCTCAGGAACAGTTCCAGGAATTATTTATTATGGATTGAAAGTAATAAAACCAGGAATATTTTTACCGGTTGGATTGTTATTATGTAGTGTGACTTCACTGGCAATCGGAACATCCTGGGGTACTGCTGGTACGGTTGGCGTCGCATTGATGGGTATGGGGCAGAGCTTGGGGATTCCAGCACCGATAACAGCTGGAATGGTATTATCCGGAGCGTATTTCGGTGACAAAATGTCTCCTATTTCGGATACAACGAACTTATCGGCGACAGCAGCAAAAGCAAATCTGTATGATCATATCAAGTCTATGTCATATACTACGGTGCCATCATATATTATATCCTTAGTAATTTTTTCGTTAATCGGAATGCAGTATTCGAACAATGTAGATACGTCTGGGAACATTAACATGATTATTGAAACTTTAGGTGGGCATATGAATTTGAATCCCATCGTTTTTCTCCCGATGATCGTTCTGTTTACCTTAAATATAAAGAAAGTACCGGCGATACCGGCGATGATTTTCGCTACAATTATTGCTGTTATGATTGCAGTTTTTGTTCAAAAGGTACCGTTCAGTGAAGCGTTGGTAGTGTTGAATTATGGCAACGTAGGAAATACGGGAGTTGAAATCGTCGATAACTTATTGACACGAGGCGGTATTCAAAGCATGATGTGGACTTTTTCCTTGGCTTTTATTGCAATATCTCTTGGTGGGGTATTACAAAAAATCAAAGTATTATCAACCTTGGTGGAAGGATTCATTTCTAGAATTGATCATCCTGGTCTGATTGCGACAACAGTAATAATGACCACGACAATATTTTGTGCACTGTTGGGAGAAGTCTATTTAGCTATAATATTGTCGGGGAATTTGTATGCAGAAGAGTTCCAGAAAAAGGGAATAAAAGCATCCATGTTAAGTCGTTTTTTGGAGGAAGGGGGTACGTTGACCCAGATCTTCATACCGTGGACAACGGGTGCTGCTTTTATGGCAACAACGTTGGGTGTAAGTACTTTTGAATATGCACCATATGCTTTACTGAATTATATTAACCCGATTCTTTCTATCGGTTTATCTTTTATGGGACTTTTCTTTTTCAAAGAAGGGAAGAAAAACTTGAAAGTACAGGAGGTTGAATATGAGGATACTGGTAATTAACCCTGGTGGGACATCAACGAAGATTTCTGTTTTTGATGATGCTATGGAAATTGTTAAAGAAAGCGTAATACACAACCAGAGAGAGTTGGAGAAATTTAGAACTGTTGTGGATCAAATGAATTTTCGTAAGACACAAATTATAAATACATTAGCTGAACATAAGATTGAATTAAGGAGTATCGACGCAGTCGCTGGTAGAGGCGGATTAATGAAGCCGATTGCAGGAGGGACTTACGCAGTAAACGATGCAATGATACAAGATCTTGAGAATGCGATTAACGGTGAGCATGCTTCAAATCTGGGCGCGATATTAGCAAAAAATATTGGTGATGAAAACGTTATCCCTTCATTTGTTGTCGATCCAGTCTCGGTGGATGAATTTCAAGAAATTTCAAGGCTTTCGGGTCTTACAGATTTGCCCCGAGCGAGTTGGTTACATTCTTTGAATCATAAAGCAGTGTGCCGAAAGGTCGCAGAGCAAATTGGTGCAAAATACAATGAATGCAACTTTATTGTTGCACATCTGGGATCAGGCAATTCGGTAGTGCCACATCGAAAAGGAAAAATGATAGATGGATCTGGTGGCAGAACAGATGGACCATTTTCACCTGAACGCGGAGGCGGATTGCCGACTTATCCGCTATTAAAATTATGTTACTCGGGTGAATATACTGAACAGGAGATGATCAATAAGATTAGCAATGTCGGGGGGATGTACGATTATTTAGGCACAAAGGACATGATTGAAATTGAAAATCGTGTTCGGAGCGGGGATGAGCGAGCAACACTTGTTTTTGAATCCTATGTTTATCAAGTTGCAAAAGAGATTGCTATGTACGGAGCATCGCTTTGTGGAGACGTAGACAGAATTATTGTCACTGGAGGAATTGCGAAGTCGAAGATGGTCGTTGATAGTTTGAAGAAACGAGTGTCTTATTTAGCACCTTTGGAGGTTATTCCGGGTGAAATGGAGATGGAAGCTTTGGCTTTGGGGGCTTTGAGAGTATTGAATAAGTTAGAGGAAGCGAAGAAATACGAATAGGAAGGAGTGAAAGGAAATAGAAAGCCAAAGGAAGGGAGGCATTGTGATAAAGACGAATACAAAGGTAAAGGAGATCATCATGTTTGAAAATTTCCATGACTTGGTGAAAGAAGCCAGTCGAAGAAAAACCACGATCTGTGTGGCTGCTGCTGAGGATCAAGCTGTTTTAGAAGCTGTTAAACTGGCGTCAGAGCTAGGTATGGTAAAGGCGATTCTTGTTGGAGAATCATCTAGAATCGAAAAAATTACAGAAGATATAGGGTTTGTTGATTATGAAATTATTCATTGTGAATCCCCGGAAGAGTCAGTAGCTAAGGCTGTGAAGGCTGTAAGAGATGGTAGAGCACATGTTTTGATGAAAGGTTTAGTAAATACAAGCACTTATCTGCGAGGCATACTGAATCGTGGACAAGGATTGAGAACAGGGAGATTATTGTCTATGATGGCAGTCTATGAGCTTCCAGGGTATCACAAACTAATTTATGCAACAGACTCAGGGGTTAATGTGGCTCCAAATCTAGAACAGAAAAAAGAGATTTTGACAAATACTTTGCTTGCGATGAATGCAATGGGATTTGAAAAGCCCAAAGTAGCAGCCTTAACGGCCAATGAAAATGTTGATCCAAAAGTATCCTCAACTGTGGATGCTGAGGGACTTGTTGACATGGTTGAAAATGGAGAAATCCCCCCATGTGTTATAGAAGGTCCGATTGCCTTTGATGTTGCTTTTAGCAAAGAAGCCGCAGTACATAAAGGGATTGACAGTAAGATTGCCGGTGACTTGGATGTTTTGCTTTTCCCAAATATTGAAACAGGTAATGCATTGGGGAAATCATGGCTTCATTTTAATAATGCGAAATGGGCTGGTATTGTACTCGGCGCTACACATCCTATTATTCTGGGATCGCGATCCGATACCCCAGAAATCAAACTCAATTCAATTGCACTTGGCTGTTTATCAGCTAATAAAGCATAAGTAATAGTTTTTCATTATTAAGGATGAAATATATTTTAAGGAGATGACTATGAATAATCGTTTTAAAGTCCTCAGTACCGTTTTTTTTATGGGCTCGGCTTATGGCCTTGTCTATGCGTTGCCCTTTATCCAGTATATTTTTTATGATCCGTTTGTAGAATCAATTGGAGCAACGAATGCTCAACTAGGTACCTTGATTGCAATATTCGGTATTGGCAATCTTTTGGCACCATTCGGAGGGATGCTCGCAGATAAATTCAATTATAAAAAAGTTTACATGATCTCTCTTGTCGCGAATGCAGCATTATGCTTGCTGTTTGCGTTTAATCTGAATTATTCCTTTGCTCTCTTCATATGGGGGGGACTGGCAATTACGGGATTATTCGGTTTATTCCCGGCACATACGAAAATTGTCAGATTTCTAGGCAATGAGAATGAACAGGGAAAGATCTTTGGCTTCGTAGAGGCTTCGTGGAGTATAAGCGGCGTGATCGTAAATGTTATTGTTATGGCGCTTTTTACAAAAGCGGCGAATCCAATCATCGGTTTTAAATATGTAGTGATCGGGTACGGTGTGATCGCATTTCTTCATGCTGTAATCCTATTCTTCTTGATTGATGATCCTAAAGAAGAGATGGCGCGCATCAAGGCTGAGAATGATGCAAAAGGTACATTGGAAAAACAAAATGTGTGGGCTGTATTAAAAACTCCTGGAATCTGGTTCGCTGGATTAGCTGTATTTAGCGGATATAGTACATATGTGTCACTTTCTTACTTCACACCTTATTTTACGGATGTTTTAGGAGTAAGTGTGGTGTTTGCTGGATCTTTGGCGATCGCAAGAACCTACTTGGTTCGAATTATCGGTGCACCTATGGGTGGCGCAGTTGGTGATAGGATTGGCTCGGTTTCAAAATCTTTAATAATGGGGCTTGCAGCTTATTTTATTTTCCTACTGATTATCATGAATGTACCAGTGGGGACTCCAACGGCAATTCTTATCGCACTTGTTCTTCTTGTTGCTTTTGCAAACTTTTTTGCAAGAGGAAGTATGTGGGGAGTTCAAGAAGAAGTTAAGATTCCAAGAGCGTATGCAGGCTTGGGCGCGGGTGTCATTTGTGCGATTGGATTTTCGCCAGATTTATTTCAATTCACGCTCTTTGGTAATTGGCTAGATAAATATGGTAATGGTGGATATCAGTATATCTTTACCTTTACACTAATTGTTCTTGCGCTAGGAATCGTCAATGCATTGTTGGCATTGCGATACAAGAAAAAGATTCATGCAGAGGATACAACCGAGCAACTAAAAAGCGCTAGCTAAATGCGGTTAGTAATTGTTTATTAAGGGATTGGTCAGACCGGATCAGTGAATGACTGAAGAGCAATCATGGCTGCTTGAAATGGAAATGGTTTCTAAATTAATAGAACCTAGTTGAAATTAGCGGCAGCCAGATTTGCTTTTTATCATAGTAAGTATCATAGACAAAAGAAATAGGAAAAAGAGTTGGAGTGAATAGGAGGATAATCATGCCAAAAGTAATGACGAAACCGGAACGTTGCAAACAGTGTGGTCTATGTGTAGATGCATGTCCAAAACAAGCAATTTCATTTGGTGATGGAATTAATGCGGGCGGATATAACTACACGGTGATTGATGAAAGCAAATGTATTGCATGTGGAATGTGTTATACGATTTGCCCAGATGGCGTTTTTGAAGTGTTGGGCGAGAAATAGAAAGGAGAATTAGAATGGCAGATATGATGAAAGGGAATGTGGCGATAGCGGAAGCGGCAATTCGTGCTGGAGCAAGACTTTATGCAGGCTATCCCATTACGCCGTCGACAGAAATTATGGAATATATGTCATGGAGAATGGCAGAGGTTGATGGTGTCTTTGTACAAGCAGAATCTGAAATAGCCGGAATCAATATGATTATTGGTGGAGCGGCCTGTGGAGTGAGAGCAATTACGGCATCTTCTGGACCTGGAATCAGTTTGAAGCAAGAAGGAATGACGACGTTGTCCGATGAAGAATTACCGGCTGTCGTTGTGAATATGGTTCGATACGGGAATGGTATCGGAACACTTTATTCGGCTCAATGTGATTATCATAGAGAGACCCGAGGCGGTGGTAATGGCGATTATCGTTGTATCGTATTATGTCCAAGTAGCGTTCAAGAAGCGACAGAATTGATGGTTCTTGCTTTTGATTTGGCTGAAAAATATCGCATGGTTTCTGTCTTTATGTCAGAAGGTGCGTTGGGACAAATGATGGAGCCTTGTGAATTGCCAGAAATGAGAGAACTCCCTAGATATCCATGGGGTTTTGATGGAAAATACACCAATAAAAAAGTTGGTATCTTCGATAGAAATTCAAGAGACGAAGCGGTTTTGCTAAATGAAAAATATAATGCAGTAAAAGAAAATGAACAGCGCTGGGAATCAATTGATGTCGAAGATGCAGATTATGTGCTTGTTGCATATGGTCTTCCTGGAAGAGCGTCGATCGGCGCGGCTAAGGAATTGAGAGCGGAAGGTTACAAAGTTGGGATGATTCGAGTCATCACGGCATGGCCTTTTCCAGAAAAAGCATTTCAAGAGGTTAATCCGAATGTCAAAGGATTTATTACAATCGAAGCTAATGCAACGGGTCAATTGATTGATGATGTTGCATTAACAGCCTTAAGAACCATTGACAAGAAAGTGCAATGTTATTGCAGGCCTCATGTTTATGGAATTCCATCAGTGAAAGCCATCAAGCAAGACTTCATTGACGTAGTCAACGGAAATATGAAGGAGGTTTACTAATGAGTAAAAGTAAAAAAGTTCCATATCTAGTAGACAGACCGATGAGTTTTTGTCCGGGATGCGGGCATGGTATCGCGATTCGATTAGTTGCAGAGTGCCTTGAGGAATTGGGACAAGCAGATAATATTGTTTTCCCGATCGGTGTTGGATGCTCCAGCCTTTTGGGTGGGGGCATTGAGGCAGATCGTCTGCATTGTTCACATGGTCGTGCAGGTGCCGTTGCAACAGCAATCAAACGATGTAATCCTAATAATGTTGTTATTTCGTACCAAGGTGACGGGGACGCGTATAGTATTGGCATCGGCGAAACGACAAGTGCAGCGTATAGGAATGAACGATTTACAACCATTATCATCAATAATACCAATTATGGTATGACGGGTGGTCAAATGAGCAATACAACTTTACCGAATCAAAAGACAAATACGTCTGTATATGGGAGAGATTGCAGTGTTACGGGTAATCCAATTCGATTCCCCGAACTTGCTGCAGATCAATTCAATGTTGGTTATGCTGCCAGAGGAAGTGTCCATGACGTGCCAAATATTCGTAAAACAAAGTCGTATATTAAAAAGGCTATTGAAATGCAACTGAGTGGAGAAGGATATTCTGTCGTTGAAGTATTGTCTCCATGTCCGACGAATTGGAAGATGGAGCCATTGGAAGCAATGAAACATATTGCAGAGCATGTAACAACGTATTTTCCTTTAGGTGAATTTGTCGAAAAGGAGGAAAAATAAGATGAAAGAATGTGTTTTTGCAGGTTTTGGAGGCCAGGGTGTATTAACAGTTGGGCTTTTAATCTCTCAAATGGCAACTTATAAAGATTATCATGCGACATGGATTCCACAATATGGTTCAGCGATGCGAGGCGGGACGGCAAACTGTACAGTGAAATTTGGTGAGGGGTATATTTACAATCCTTCTCAAGATGAGCCGGACATTCTGTTGGCTATGAACAATCCGTCGCTGGTTAAATTTCTGCCATTAGTAAAGCCGGGTGGAACAATTGTGGTAAATTCAGATCTGGTTGATTCTGAAATTAATACGCGAAAGGATATTAATCTTGTCGAGATTCCTTGTCTTACACTGGCGAAAGAGATGGATCATCCACGAGGGGCCAATGTTATTATGGCGGGTGCGATTGTAAAACTATCTGGTGACTTTACAGAACGAGAAGCGATTGATGGGATGAATGACATGTTCAGAAAAAAAGGGAAAGAAAAATATAAAGAGCTAAATACAAAAGCGTTGTCAATCGGATATAATTATATCTAAGCAAAATTTATAATTGAGTGGAATCTCTGTTTGAAAAGCGATTCTGTTTCTCTTTGAAAGGAAAGATTCTACATAAACAGGGTTTTATTATGTTAACATGAAACCGGATTATCCGTACTTTAGCAAAAAACGCCATAACAGACCCCTCTGTTTAAAACAGGTATGATGCTAAAGTATGAATAATTCGGGGCTAACATATAGTGAATAAAGGAACAAGGGGCTTACGGGCAAAGGGCCGTATAAAAAATTTGATTCACGGGAAAGCGATTGCCTAAGATGTTTTTCGATGCAAACGCCATTGATTTTGATGGATCAATAAAAATACAAGAAAAGAGAAATAGAAAGTGCAGGAAACACAGTCGAATCAAAATGAAATTTAACGATATCAGTAAATGGAGGAGTCGGTATGAATATCGTAGTGTTGGTTAAGCAGGTACCTGATATGGATACAGTGAAATTTGATCAAGAATCAGGGACCGTTGACAGATCTTCCGCGGGGAAGGAAATGAATCCGTTCGATCTGAATGCTTTGGAAATGGCAGTTGAAATAAAAGAAAGTATCGGTGCTAAAGTTACCGCTGTTACAATGGGACCACCTAGCGCAGAAGAAGTATTGCGGGAGGCGATCTCTAGGGGAGCCGATGAAGGGATATTACTGAGTGATCGTTTTTTTGGTGGATCAGATGTGAAGGCAACAGCAAGAACGCTTGCGGCGGGAATCAATTATATCGGGGACGTTGCTTTAATTATCGGGGGACTGCAAACAGTCGATGGAGATACGGGACAAGTAATTCCAGAGATTGCTGGTTATTTGAATTTGCCGCATGCTTCTAGCATTACAAAGCTGGTGGATGTTAGTGAAAAGGGTATTACCATTGAAACGGATTTATGGGATTCTACCTATGTGAAAAAGGCGAAATACCCAGTTGTTTTGGCGGTGACGAAGGAAGTAAATAGTCCGAGGATGGCTTCATTTTCGTCGAAGATGAAAGCCAAAAAGGCTGAAATAACAACCCTTAAGTTAGAAGATCTTAAGGAGTTGACCGCAGAGGATGTTGGGTTTAAAGGTAGCTCCACATTTGTGAAGAAGATAGTTGTGCCGAAGGCTACAAACAGACAAGGTATTAAACTGAAGGAAGAACCACAAATTGCAGCCAACAAAATTATGAGTATTTTAAAAGACAAAAAGTTGTTGGAGGTCCAAAATGGATAATTATAAAGGTTGCGTAATGATCTACGCGGAACAAAACAATGGAAAGATTCATCCGGTTAGTTATGAATTGCTAAATAAAGGCGGAGAAGTTGCTAGAAAAAAAGGGGTAAAGCTAATTGCTGCTTTAATTGGTCCTATGGAGATCGATGAAAATGAGTTGATTCGAAGAGGTGCCGATGCAGTTTTCACGGTTAAAGAGGATGACACCTATAGTTTTCCAGATGAAAACTCATATGCCAATACGTTGGTGCATATGGTGAAAGAAGTTAGCCCCGATATATTATTGGTTGGTGCGACGAACTTTGGCCGTTCAATGGGACCCAAAGTTGCTTCATTGTTAGGTTGTGGATTGACAGCTGATTGTACGGCGCTCGATGTAGATGAAGAAGATGGCGCATTGATCCAGATCCGGCCTGCTTTCAGCGAGAATATTTTGGCTCATATCAAGTCGAAAAATTTCCCGCAAATGGCAACCATTCGATTCAAAGAATTTGATGAAGCACCAATTAATGAAGATCATGAGGGTGAAATTATAGAGGTTTCAAAGCCAGTTTCAATGCTACAGCTTGTCGAAGTGATTAATGAGATTAAAACAGAACAGGTTGATCTGGTTAACGCTTCCGTTGTTGTCACTGGTGGGAAAGGGTTGAAATCGAAGGATGATTTCAAAATGTTGAATGAGTTGGCCACTTTGTTGGATGGTGTTGTAGGGGCTTCTAGACCATTGGTTGAAGAAGGTTTTTTAGGCAAAGCGCATCAGGTTGGATATAGCGGACATCGCGTGAAACCGAATCTTTATATCGCATGCGGTGTGTCGGGAGCGGCACAACATATCGCGGGAATGAAAGAATCTCAATACACGATTGCAATCAACAGCGACCCATCTGCCCCAATATTCAATGTAGCGGATTTGGGTATCGTAGGAGATTTGTACGAAGTGATTCCAGAACTGATTAAACAGCTAAAAGGAGAATAAGATGAATCCAGTAATTGAAGAAAAATTGATTGGTATTGTTGGCGAAGACTATGTACTAAGCAAATATGATCAGATTCAAGCATATCTTTTGGATGAAACGGAAGAAATGGTTCGTCCGGAGCCTGACAAAGACTGTATTGTTGTAAAACCTGGAAATGATAAGGAAGTATCTGAAATTTTGAAGGCGGCGAATGAGATGCTTTTCCCTGTGATTCCGAGAGGGGGAGGAACGGGTGCAACTGGAGGTGCTATACCTACTATACCTAGCGTAATTATGTCGATGGAGAGGTTTAATAAGATAATTGAAGTCGATGAAGGAAATATGATGATTACAGTGGAAACAGGAGTCACTTTAGCACAGATGAACGACTATCTGCTTAAGAATCATAACAAACTACATTTTCCAATCCATCCGGGAGATGAATCAGCACATCTTGGTGGAATGGTTATTGAAAATGCCGGAGGTGCAAAGGCAATTAAACATGGCATTATGAGAAACCATATAAAGGGCTTGAAGGTCGTATATCCAACGGGAGAAATTGGCGTTTCAGGAGGGAAAATTCTCAAAAACAATATGGGTTACGATATGACCCATATACTAATTGGAAGCGAAGGGACACTAGCGGTTTTAACAGAAGTAACCTTGAAGCTGTATTCGAATCAAGGGAAGAGCGCAACGATGGTTGTATCGTTTAATAATGGAGAGGATGCAATCAAGGCAGCAGCAGAATTTCAAAGTGCAGGAATTACTCCCTTAGCGATCGAATATATGGAAAGAGAACTATCAGTTGAAACGGCACGTCATATGAGTATGGTTTGGCCCGCAAATAATGAAGGGAAAGTCGACTTGATGATCGTTATTGAAGATATCAATGAAGATGTGTTATTTATGCAGGCAGAAGAAATTGTTGGGATCTGTGAAAGAAATGGTGCAGTGGATACAATTCTTGCAGATAATCCAAAGGATGAAAAAACCATTCTAGATATTCGTAGCAATATATATACGGCATATAAAGAAATTTTTGTAGATTCCTTAGACACCTGTGTGCCACCACAATCTGCTGGCGAAGTCGTAAAAGAATTCCATGCGGCAGCGGCAGAGTTTAATACGATTTGCCCAGTTTTTGGACATGTAGGAGATGGAAATTTTCATAATTTCATTCTGCAAGTGGACGGTGAAGTCCCAGAATATGTGGATGACTTAAGAAAACGGTATTATGAGATTGCATTGAAACATGGCGGAACCATATCTGCAGAGCATGGTACCGGAAAAACTCGAAAAAAATACATGAAGTTACAGTTTAATGAGTTTGAAATTCAGCTAATGCGGAATATAAAGAAGGCATTTGATCCAAATTGGATTCTGAATCCTGGAACTATTTTGGATTAGTAGTCCAAAGTAATGTATTAAGTTCCAACTTAAATATGAAGAAACAAAGTTAAACAAGTACTTAGAAGGATGTTCATTTCCTTCATAATCGATTAAGCGACTACTATGATTGGTGAATGATTAGAGTCGAGAGTGATCCACCATGAACGTGAATGAATAAAGATTATAGTATAAGGTAAATACGGCTTTCTCATGATTGAGGAAGCCGTATTTATTTGCAGAGATGGGTGAAGGATGGGAACAGTATCATTTGGAAAAGATCACTCGTTTGCTGTTATCTAGAAGGAGTTATTCCTGTTTCAAAGCAGCGATTCGATCCTCAAATGGTGGATGAGTGTAAGTCATACGAACAACCAGAGGGTGCGGTGTTAGATTGGCGAAATTTTCTCTTGCGAGCACTTTCAATGCGCGGATCATGGCATTGGGGTCCGATGATTTTGCCGCAAAGGCGTCAGCCTTGTATTCAGCGCGTCTTGAAAAAGCAGATAGAGGAATACCGAGGAACAGGCTAACCGGTTCCATTAGGATGAGGAATAAGATGATCGCAAATCCGTAGTGGGCTTGCTGAAAGCCAAAGGCCATGGCAAAAGCGTCCGACGTGAGAAAGAATGACAATAGGAAAAGGAATACAGCGGATTGGGCGGCCGTGACGAGGAGGCTTTTCAGCGCATCCTTATGCTTTCCATGACCGATTTCGTGAGCCAGGATGCTGATGATCTCATCGGTGCTGCATTTTTCAAGCAGAGTGTCATACAGAATAATGTGTTTGAATCGTCCGAAACCTGTGAAAAAGGCATTCATTCTGGTGGAGCGTCTTGAAGCATCCATGATGCTGATTTTTTGAACTTCATAGTCGGTTTGTTCTGCAAGGGACTTGGCTTTTTCATAGAGTTCGCCTTCTATCAGCGGCGTTAATTTATTAAAGAGCCGCATAAACACTCGGGTATACAGGATGTTGGACACGAGAATAACGAATATGACAATCAGCCAAATGGAAAGAAAGGAGCGGCGTCCCATTTGTTCATATAAGTATAGGAGGCCGTATAGGAGGGAACCGCCGAAAAGCGATGCCAATAGAACAGATTTGACTTGATCAGTAATAAACACTTTTGCGGTTGATGCGTTAAAGCCATACCGTTCTTCAATGCTGAAGGTACGATAGAGGTGAAAGCCGATGGAACGAAGGTACATCGCCGCCAAATAGAGCCCGAGAAAAAGAACGGTTTGGAGAATAGCATTTGATGTGATGTTTTGAGTCAGTCGATCAAGAGCCGGGAAAAATCCAAATGATAAAAACAGAAGAAGTATAGTTATTCCAAAGGCTCTGTTGAATATGGACAGGCGCGTGATTTCCATCGTATAGCGGAGCCACTTTCGATATTCTTCTTGGTTGTACACGTCTGATAGATTCTCGGGGATGGGTCGGTTCCGATGGCTGTAGTTTAAAGCAGACAAACCGATCTCGACTATAAAACCGACTAGAATAATAAAAATCGTTAGGTTAAACAAAACGCACCTCCTTGTCAGGGATAAATAAGCCCCCAGTGATGATGCTGGAGGCTTTCATATGATGTACCAGTCGTTCTACCATACATATATCCCAAATATGTGTGTACACATCATAATGATCCCAAGCGGATTTGGAGTCGCCATAGAAATGTTCATCAGTCTTTAGGCCTTACCAAGGCACACCGTTTCGAATTACTTTATCGGCTTATGCGATAGCAGATGGATTGAATCCTTTGAGGATCAACCAAAATGCTAAAACAAATTCATTTAAAATGATTGGAAAATATAAAAACATTGATGGGGTAGCGAGGCCAGTCATTTCTACGAGATTCACGATGATCAGCATGACCGTTGCGAGGAAACCCCAAATTGACAACCAACGAGGAATAAGTTTTGATCTGTATAATAGATAATAAAAAAAGAATGCAGCAACTGCAAAAACATATCCATGATACAAATGAATAAAATCGTAAAGTTTAAGTGATGAGGTGCTAGAAATTAAAAACAAAATGCCAGTAACAATTAAAAGCGCACCTTCGATCCCCCTTAAAGCGAGGTACCATTGAGATGTCTTTTTACCATAGGGCGTAAAGAATGGGAACATGATGATGGCAATCGCGATAACGCCAAACCCACTAAGTGCCTCAGCCAGCATGACGACTATCTTTGAATCGGTGACTGCGCTTGCTAAAACTGCATATGCAAATAGAATTAATGCTCCAACAATTATTGCTTTTTTTCTGTGTAATTTCATTGTTCCCTCCTGAAAAGCTAACACCAAATTTTATAGCAAATGAATTGCACCTTCGACTGTGAGTTTATTGCGAAATCATGTGTATTCTTCTATATCGTACCCGTTTTGAATCTTAATCCTTATTAACTAATGATTGATAGGACTTGTAAGCAAGATTACCTCAGCTTGATAGAGCTTACATAGTACGGTGTTTGTAATGATTAATTGAAGTGTTATGTTCCAAAAATTCGACTGTGATGGTATTTTTGTTTTGTTCCCTCCAAGTTTGAGTACATATATTAAGACAGTGCTAGTGGACTTATTCCTTCAGTCTGATGGTACGAGTGTTGGTTCTTTTGAAAATAAAAACAAAGCTTGGAGGTAGAGGCAATGAGTGAGGAAAAAACCGGTTCCATGGAGATGAGAAGTCTCGTTATTGTTTACTCATATCATCATAACAATACCGAAAAAATTGCACATGAATTTTCAGAAGTTTTACATGCAGAGGTGAAGAGCCCTGAACAAGTTACTATGGAAGAACTTCAAGAGTATGATCTGATTGGCTTTGGGGCAGGCATCGATAGTGGAAGGCATTATAAACCCCTGCTTGATTTAGTCGACCGATTGCCTAGTGTTCATAAAAAGGCGGGATTTATTTTCTCGACAAGCGCGATGCAGGGAGAAGATAAAGTGAAAAAGGATCATTCACTGTTACGAGAAAAGCTGGAGTCGAAGGGATATAAAATAGTAGGCGAGTTTAGCTGCAAAGGCTTTAACACCAATAGCTTTTTGAAGTATATCGGGGGAATGAACAAGGGCAGGCCCAATCGTGATGACCTTAAAAATGCACAAGCATTTGCGCAAAGCCTAAAGGGATCCTGATAAAGCTGGGGCGGTTTCGCATCGAAAGTAGGATTTTGGGGAGAATAATGAAAAGGTAATGAGTATGGAAGCATCTGTTGATCGAAGAAATTCGAACTTCAGATGCTTTTTTGGATAATTGAATGAAATTTTGGATCGATTGGGTTATACTCGAGTATACGAACGGTTAGCAGAAAAGCTTCAAGTTTGATAGGGGGAATTCATCATGAAGAAAATGATTGTTTCAGATCTTGACGGAACACTGTTAAGAAGCGATAAAACAGTCTCGGAACATTCGATTGAAGTTTTACGAGCAATGGATGAGAAGGGGATTCAATTAGTTTTTGCAACGGCGAGGCCTCCCAGAGACGCATTTGCATTGATACCAGATTCGTTAAAGAATGAATTTGTCATCTGTTACAATGGGGCCATTATTTATCGAGGTACGGATATTTTTTACAAGAAAGAGGTATCTCGACAAATTGTTATGGAAATTGTCGAGGTGGCGAAAAGCTTTGATCTCAATAATATTTGTGTGGAAGTGAATGATAAGTTGTACTCAAATTTTGATGTTGCAGATATTTTTGGAGAGATTCCATTCGAATCTGTGGAGTTGGCGGAATTTGACTTCCACAAAGCATATAAAGTGATGATTTACGCGGATGAAAGAATAGCCGTCGATTTTCTCTCACATTTGCCCAATGGCTGCAGAGGTGTCATTACTGATGACGGGTCATTATGTCAGATCATGCATGCCGACGTAACCAAGTGGAATAGTATTACAACCTTATTGGATCATTTCGATATGAAGCATGCCGATGTCATTGCTTTCGGGGATGACTTTAATGATATGGAAATGATAGAAAATAGTGGTGTTGGTGTAGCCATGGGGAATGCGGTTGATGAATTGAAATCCGCTGCTGATTTTGTAACGAAGAGCAATGATGAAGACGGTGTTGTTACTTTTCTGAAAAATCAATGGGAATAATAGGCAGTGAAGTCGACATAAATCGAAGGTGTAAAGTAGTTAATGGATAGCAGAAAATGAATGGACCTGATTAGCTTGGTGCTTGAAAAAATAATGGGCTTTGAGTCCGCTTGACAAACACAATTTCGTAGGGTAGGATAAGGGATGAATAGCAATGAACAGGACGGTTAGAGGCAATCGATGGTGTAGAGAGATAATTCACCGGTTGAAAGGTTATCCGAATCGATCTTTAGCAAATCACCTGTGAGCTTGAATTCCTGAATAGAGTAAGGAGTTCCGGTCCAAACCGTTATCTTGTTGAAGCGACAAGGCGTTTTTGTCTTGTAAGTAGGGTGGTACCGCGGAGTTTTCGTCCCTAGATCTTTTGATCTAGGGACTTTTTGTATTCTAAAAAAGAGAGGAAGAGTAAAATGGCTAAATTTGAAGCATTGTCCAAACTGCCGGTGAAGGAAAAAGAAGCCCAAATCCGAGCGAAATGGGAAGCAATGGATTTATTGAAACAAAGCATTGAAACCCGAGAGGGGAACGAACGATTTGTATTTTACGAGGGTCCGCCGACAGCGAACGGACATCCAGGCATTCACCATGTTATCGCCAGAACCTTGAAAGATGGGGTATGTCGATTCAAAACTATGCAGGGATACCAAGTGAAGCGAAAAGCTGGTTGGGATACTCATGGTCTTCCCGTTGAGATTGAAGTAGAAAAAGCTTTAGGCTTGAACGACAAGACTGAGATTGAAGCCTATGGCATCCAAAACTTCAACGAACAATGTAAGACATCGGTATTCAAGTATGAAAGTGAATGGCGTGAGATGACCAAGCAGATGGCTTACTTGATCGATCTCGACAATCCGTATGTGACTTTGGACAACGACTATATCGAAACAGAGTGGTGGATTCTGAACAAGTTCTTTAAAGAAGGATACATCTACGAAGGACACAAAATTCAGCCGTACTGCCCACGCTGCGGCACAGGCTTGGCTTCCCATGAGGTTGCTCAAGGCTACGAAGAAATCACGTCTCAAACCGTTGTGGTGAAGATGAAGCGCACTGATACGGAAGCGGACAATGAGTACTTCCTGGTTTGGACAACTACACCTTGGACATTGGCTGCCAATGTTGCGATTGCTGTAAATCCAAAAGAGACCTATCTGAAGGTTCTTTCCAAAGAATCCAATGAAGTGTATTATGTTGGAAAAGCCTTGGTGGATCAAGTGGTTGAGGGCGAGTATGAAGTCCTTGAAACGCTTTCTGGCACGGATTTGGAATACATGGAATACGAGCAGCTGATGCCGTTTGTTGAAGCTGGTAAAAAAGCGTTCTATGTCACTCTGGCTGATTATGTCACCATGTCAGACGGCACAGGGCTGGTTCATATCGCTCCTGCTTTTGGTGAAGATGACTACCAGGTAGGAAAAGCCTACAAACTACCAGTCCTTCAACCGGTCGATGACAAGGGCAAGTACACGGCTACGCCGTGGGAAGGTCGATCTGTGACCGATGATGATTTAGCAATTGAGATCGTCAAATATCTGGCGGGCAAGAATCAATTGTTTTCGCGTAAGAAGATGAAGCATAATTATCCGCATTGCTGGAGATGTAAAACACCATTGTTGTATTATGCGAAACCAAGCTGGTACATCGAGATGACAAAATTGAAAGATCAGTTGATTGAAAACAACAATAACGTGGAATGGTATCCAAGCTATGTAGGTGAGAAACGGTTCGGTAACTGGTTGGAAAACCTCAATGATTGGGCGATTTCAAGAAGCCGTTACTGGGGAACGCCGCTGAATGTTTGGCGTTGTGATTCTTGCGACCATACCGACAGCGTCGGCTCACGCAAGGAACTGGCGGAGCGTGCCATCGAGGATATCGATGAGTCTATCGAATTGCACCGTCCATACGTGGATGACGTTCATATCACCTGTGAGAAGTGCGGCAGCCCTATGACGAGAGTCAAGGAAGTTATCGATTGCTGGTTCGACTCTGGCTCTATGCCTTTTTCGCAGCTTCACTACCCGTTTGAAAACAAGGATACTTTCGAAGAAAACTTCCCGGCAGACTTTATCTGTGAGGGAATCGACCAGACCCGCGGATGGTTCTACTCCTTGTTGGCAATCTCAACATTTGTAACAGGGAAATCGCCGTATAAACGCGTTTTGGTGAATGATTTGATCCTCGATAAAGAGGGCAAGAAAATGAGCAAGTCGAAAGGCAACGCCGTTGATCCGTTTAAAATGTTCGAGCAATATGGGGCGGATGCGTTGCGATGGTACTTGCTGTATGTATCACCAGCATGGACGCCAACCAAGTTCGATGAAAGCGGTTTGAAGGAAGTCTTAAGCAAGTTCTTCAACACCACGCAAAATGTCTATAACTTTTTTACGCTGTATGCCAATACAGATGATGTAGATCCAAAGGATTTCTTTGTTCCTGTGGAGGATCGTCCAGAATTGGATCGTTGGATTCTTTCTAAATACCAACGCGTATTGAAAGAGGTATTGGAAGCAATGGCCGGTTACGACATGAACAAGGTCGTGCGCCGTATTCAAGACTTTGTAAATGAAGATCTTTCTAACTGGTACATCCGTCGTTCGCGCCGCCGTTTCTGGGGTGGTGAGTTGAATCTTGACAAGAAGGCTGTATATAACACAACCTATGAAGTTTTGGATGGATTGGCAAGAATGATCGCGCCGTTTGCACCGTACTTGGGAGAAGAGATGTATCAGAAATTAACTGGGGAAGACTCGGTGCATCTTGCGATGTATCCAGAGCATCAACCGGAATTGATGGATGATCGTGTCGAAGAGCGAATGGATTTGGTTCGAACGTTGGTTACACTAGGTCGCGCGTCTCGTGAAGAGGCGAAGATCAAGGTGCGTCAACCGATCAGCAAGGTTATGGTTGATGGTAAGCACGAAGCGCTAATTGGCGATTTGGTTCCGTTAATTCAGGAAGAATTGAATGTGAAAAGTGTTGGTTTTGAGCGAGATCTTCAAAGCTTTATGAACTTCACAATCAAGCCGAACTTCCGTGCGGTAGGTCCGAAATTGGGCAAGAAAATGGGCTTGTTCGGAAAGGCTTTGGCAGCGCTTGATGGAAGTGTTTATGCACCGAAGTTTGAAGCTGGAGAATCTGTTACACTGGATTTGGCGGGAGAAGAGTTTGTTGCGACGCAGGATGATGTTCAAGTAACTATTCAAGCCAAAGACGGTTTCAATGTTTCCATGGCTGACAATCAATTCTTGATCCTTGATACCATGCTTTCTGAGTCCTTGATTCAAGAGGGATATGCGCGGGAGTTGGTTTCCAAGATACAAAATTTGAGAAAGACCAGTGGATTTGAGGTTGCAGACCAGATTCATATCTTCTTTGAAGGTGATGAAGAAATTCAAGCAGCTGTTGAGGCATTTGGGGCTTATATTCAAAAAGAAACCCTGGCGGTCTCTATTGAAGCCAAAGTTGGTTTGGAAGAGAAGCAGAATTTGAATGGCCATGAGACAGGTATTGCTGTTGAAAAGGTTGAAAAATAAGCAAAAAAAAGAATAGTAAATAAAATGAAAGTCCGCATTCTATCTTCCTATATAGAATGCGGACTTTACTCGTTTTTAATTGTCTTCACGTTTCCTCCTTGTTGTTCTTCCTGGAGTCTGACTGGCATCTAGTATTCTCACTCCATGATCGCAAATTGCTTCGACCCGTTAATCAGCTCAGTCGTACTTCAGGAGAATTATAGGTGTTTGCTTAAGCATCTTTGGTGGAATCATCCCCTCTCGATGGATGTCTAGCATCCTTGTACTTGTAATATACCACTTTACACTCGTTCTAATCAGAATACTAGATATTGTGTAAAAAATAGTTTTATATACACAAAGGACGCTATCCGATTATTAATAAATGACTTGGACAACGCCCCTCATGCTTTGATTTCATCTGAAGTTTTAGGTGGACTCCCCTCCCTTTTTATTCTTTTCTCAGGCCGATCTACCTCATTTGCGAATTTGGATTGTTTCATCTTTCAACTTGCATGTTCGTGGTTCATGTTCATGTTTCATGGATCGCTTGCATGTTTCGTGGTTCACGTGCAGGTTTCATAGTTTACTTGCGTGTTTCGTGGTTCACGTTCATGTTTCATGGTTCACTAGCATGTTTCGTGGTTCATTGGCATGTTTCGTGTTACACTAGCATGTTTCATCTTTCAACTTGCATGTTTCGTCTGCACGTGCATGTTTCATGGATCACTAGCATGTTTCATGGTTCACTAGCATGTTTCGTGGATCACTTGCATGTTTCATAATTCACTTGCATTGTATCGTGGATCACGTGCATGTTTCGCAGTTCACTTGCATGTTTCATTTGCAACTAACATGGTTCTTTTCCAAATTCATGGGGTCATTGATCAGTCGCGGGCTACCGAAGGTGTTCGAATTTTCCTTTTCGTTCAGTTGACATCTCAACCGATTCGAAGTAAAAATTCATGTTTCAATTCGATAGTCGGTGTTCCGGATTAATGGAACCACCACCAGCTTCTGAGATGAAAAACTATCAACTTAGCTTTTCGCTAAGTGATATACCAAGTGGCAATCTATCGATCTCACGATGTACCATTTGGTAATACATAGATACCACGGAGCAAACAAAATAAACAATCAAGGGAAGAAGTTTATAATTCTTTCATAACCATTGGGTATATAATAAAACAGAATGGAAGAAGGAGGAAAACATGCGAATAATTTCATGGAATGTAAATGGCATTCGTGCCATCTGGAAGAAGGGTTTCTTGGATTGGATGCAGGAAGAGTCACCCGATATTTTATGCCTGCAGGAAACGAAAATTCAGTTGGATCAATTGACCGATGAGATGAAAGAGGTTGACGGATATCATAGTTTTTTCCATCAAGCGGAGAAAAAGGGATACAGCGGTACGGCAATCTATACCAAAGAAGAGCCAATTCGGGTGTGGAGAGGACTGCCGGATCCAGAATTTAATCATGAGGGGCGAACCTTGATTGCGGAGTATGCCGACTTTATCTTGATGAATATATATTTTCCAAATGGTCAAATGAATGACGATCGCCTGGATTTTAAAATGCGATTTTATGATGCTTTATTAGTTTATGCCGATGAATTGGTGGGATCAGGGAAAAAGCTCTTGATCTGCGGTGATTACAATACGGCTCATACGGAAAACGACATTAAGAATGCGAAAGCCAATGAAAAACGTTCTGGTTTCTTGCCGATTGAGCGTGCATGGCTTGATACCTTTATCGAACATGGATATGTGGATGCATGGCGACGGTTAAAGCCGGAAGAGGTTAAATACTCGTGGTGGAGTTATCGCTTCTCAGCCAGAAAAAATAATACGGGGTGGCGAATTGACTATCATTTTGTCTCTAAAAACCTCTTTGCGAATGTAACGGGTGCGGAGCTGCATAATGATGTACTGGGTTCTGATCATTGTCCGATTTCCATTGATTTGTCCTTTGGTCAATAACTTTTTTTGAATTTAACCATTTCTTCATCTTTCTTTTTTCTGTTTTTCATCCACAGTGGATAAGATAAAGACAGAAAGAACAAAGGAGGAAACAAAATGATTAATTTAGAAAACATTGACATCTTAAAGGATCGCGCGAACGTGTCATATCAGGAAGCGAAGGAAGCCTTGGAAATTTGCGACGGAAATCTGGTGGATGCACTGATCTACTTGGAAAAATCTGAAAAGATTCGACCGGAGAGAAAAGCAACACGAGATAAATTTGCAGAGTCCAGCCAGAATTTCGGGGAAGAGACGAAAAAAGTCTTTTCGAAAATGAATGCTCATCGATTTATGATTCAAAAGGATGGGGAAACATTCTTGAATATCCCTTCCATCTTGGCGTTAGTCTTGATTATCTGCACCTTCCCAGTATCCATTATTCTTTTGGTCTTGGGTGTGATCTTCGGATTTAAATTTCGAGTCCGAAACAAAAAAGGCAAGGCTGTGGAAATGATCGAAAAGATCAAAGAAACCTTCTCAGATAACGAGCCGAAAGCGTAAGGAGAGAAAAATGGAAAACGAATTAAAGAAAATTGATATCTTAAAAGAACGAGCCAATGTCACGTATGAAGAAGCAAGGGAAGCCTTACTGGAAACGGATGGCAATCTAGTGGAAGCTTTGATTAAGCTGGAAAAAGAAGATCGAATCCGCCCAAAGAAAAAGCAACAGCAAGAGCGAACAGAGAGAAAAGAACGTCCTCATCACGAAGAGAAGCAAGCTCGCAAACAGCATCGTAAAGAAGAAATGCGGGATGCGGGAGATAAGTTGAGCAATCACCGCTTTATCTTATATAAAGATGGCAAAACCCTTTTGGATTTGCCAACCTGGGTAGCCTTGCTGATCATTCTCTTCACGATGCCATTCTCCTTGGTTGCGCTCGTATTTGCGATCATCGTTGGATTCCAAATGCAGATTCGCAGCTATACAGGCAAGGAATACAGTGTTGATCAACCGATTCGCGATGTCGCACAACAAGTGAAAGATGAGATCGATCGAGATAAAGATGACGATGAAGCGGATCAATAGATCCGCTTTTTTTCTTTCGTAGCGACCAAAATGTCGTATAATGGAAGGAGATGGGAGGCGGTCGCATGAATGAAACAATTTTAGTTGTAGAAGATGAGTTGAAAATTGCACGATTCTTGGAATTGGAATTAAAATATGAAGGGTACGAGGTGACGGCTGTCCATGATGGACGTTCTGGTTTGGAAGCGATTATAAATGGATCGCCGGATTTAGTTATTCTGGATTTGATGCTTCCAGGCATGAACGGCATGGAGGTCTGCAGGCGCGTTCGTCAAACTTCGCAGGTTCCGATCATCATGCTGACAGCAAAGGACGAGACCATGGATAAGGTGATGGGCTTGGATGTTGGCGCGAACGATTATATGACAAAACCCTTTGCCATAGAAGAATTGCTTGCCCGGATTCGTAGGATTTTTAGGTTCAAGGAGCAAGCACCGGTACCGACAAGTTCAAAGAAGATTTGCAGAGGAGACTTGTGTCTGGATCAGGATCGTCACGAGATTCATTTCCAAGAAGAATTGATCACCTTGACGAAAAAGGAATTTGAGCTCTGTCAATTGTTGATGGAAAACATCGACCATGTTCTGACTCGCGAACAGATTATTGAACAGATTTGGGGCTACGATTATTACGGTGATGTCAAAATTGTGGATGTATACATTCGAACCCTTCGCACCAAAATCGATGAAACATTCAACAGAAAGTTTTTTCATACCGTGCGTGGAGTGGGTTATATATTTAAGGTGGAGTAAATGAAACGAAGTCGGAAAGAAATCAAGGAAGAAAAAATGGCGGCGCAGCACGCGAATAAGAAACCGAAGAAGATACGGTCGCATCCTGTTTCCAAAGGGATTGTGCTCGTGTTTAAGTTTGTCTTGAAGTTGATTCAAAGTGTGATTCGTGCCATTCTTGAAGTGATTGACACCATGCGCGGCAATGGCAAGGATTCTTTGGCATCGGGATTTGATCGTTTTTTATCCTTGTTTCGATTGAATATCACGTTCAAATTGACGTGGAGCTATGGATGGATCACCTTTCGTGCTCTGATTTTGATCAATCTTTTGATTTTCTTTGGCGGAAAATTCGGGCTGCAGAGTTATCAGATTTGGCAGATGGAAAATCGTGCGGCGGTCTTTGCAGAGGATTGGAAAGAAACGCCTGATTCGGCCCTTTTGGATCGGTTGACCCCGATTGAGAATTTGCGGTACGGGATATTTGACGGTGCCGGGAATCGGATTGCCAGCAGCGATGAAATGACCTATACGGATATTCGAACCGACAATGCATATTCTCCTTGGAGCCTTTCTTATCAAGAGTGGTTTGTTTCCGAAACCTTATTGGAAGGGGAGGCGGAGAATCCAGAGAAGGTTTTGATTCTTATGGAATCGACGGCGCAGATCGAGGAGATCTATATCGGAGCAATAACCATGGGATGGGTGCTAGCGATCTTGTTCTGGCTGATGGCCATGATTCGTGCATCGAAGATAGCAAAAAAACACTTGAAGCCGATTCATACGATGACCGAGAATGTGCAATCCTTGTCGACCAGCGATCTGTCTGAACGATTGATGGTCAACGGCGCTCGTGACGAACTCAAGGATCTGGCTATGACCTTTAATGGAATGATGGATGAAATTGAGGAGTCGTATGGCAAGCAGCGCCAATTTGTCTCCGATGCATCCCATGAATTACGCACACCAATCGCGGTGATCAAAGGATACGCCGATCTCTTAAACCGATGGGGGAAGGATGATCCCGAGGTGTTGGCAGAAGGAATTGAAGCGATCCGGAGCGAAACGGACTTTATGCAATCTCTTGTAGAAAGCCTGTTGTTCTTGGCTCGACGAGACCGAGGCACCTTAAAGATGGAGATGAGTCGATTCTCCTTGACAGAATTGATGGAAGAGATTGAGAAGGAAACGAAGATGATTGACAACCGGCATGAAATCAGTGGAGAATTTGACCGATGCCCGGTGATATATGCCAGTTATGATAAATTAAAGCAGGCGGTTCGTGTATTTGTGGACAACAGCATCAAATATACACCAGACCAAGGAAAGATTCACTTGTCATTGCGAGAGACCAAGCAAACTTTTGCCATTCAGATTGAAGACAACGGTATTGGAATTGCAAAAGAGGATCAGCCGCATATCTTTGATCGTTTTTATCGAGCCGATAAATCCAGGACGAGGCTGGGGGAATCAAAAACCACCCAGGGAACCGGTTTGGGGTTGGCAATTTGAATCAAGGAACCAGCATTACGCTGTTTCTTCCAAAAGCAGCATTGAAAGAGCAGGCAAAAGACGGCGGCACCCAGTAGGGACCGCCGTCCTTCTTTTTATCCAATTGTTTGCCTTGGAAAAAAATGAAATGATATACTGGAAATATAAAATCAAGGAGGATTGGAGATGAAAAAAATCATGTCATGGATTCGTTGGGGGCGGGAAGCCTATCTTTTCGATTCAACAACCTATGTCGTTAAGAGTTTTGTTGCAATTTTTGTTGCGTATGTCGTTGCGCGTTCTAATCCATTGCTGCAAAAAGATATCATCTCGGTGCTCTTTGGGGTGATGTTGACATTGGAGCCTGTGTCCATCACAGGGATTCGAGTCGGTCGCGATCAGGTTGTTGCAACTGTGATTGCGGCCGCGGCAACCGCATTGATCATTTTCTTTGGGGGCAATACGGCACTGACCGTTGCGCTTGGGGTTGCGTTTACGCTTTATGTCAGCATTAAAATCAGTTGGCGTTTTGTTTCGCCCGTCGCGTATTTTACGGCGATTTACATGACGCAGTATGTGCAGCAAACAGCAGCGGGAGAACCCAGCATGCTATTGACGTTTCAACTCAGGATGGCTGCACTCCTTTGCGGTGTATTGATTGCTATTCTTTTTAACATGATCTTTTCACAATTGGGTTATCGCCATATGTTAAAAAAACGAGTCATATTCATCTTGGAAGAACAGAAGCGGATTTTGGAAACAAGTGCGGAGTCCTTAGAAGAGGGAATGGCGCAATTGCCTTTGCATTTTGCCGATATCGAATGGGTGTATGCGCAGGTGTTCGATCGAGAGAAGGAATATGAGAAATTGCCGGGATGGCTGCAGCGCGGAAAATCCGAGATGCAGGAGGCGAAGGCTGCGATGAAAGAAGCGAAAGAGATCGCGCATTTGATTTATGATATTGGGTTGGTGCAAGAAGCGGAAGCCTTGAGTTCAGAAGGAATTCAACAGGTGAAAGCACAAATGAAGCGATGGGGGCAGGGATTGAAGATTGAAAAGCTGTCCTACAGCATCCAGTTACCGGCTATGGGGGATGTCAGCATTTCCAACGAGCGGGTAAACAAGAACCTCCATTGGATCGAGTTGCGGTATCAAAAGTTAGCCTTATAGAAAGAAGAACCGAAGAGATTGGCATTTAGCCGGCTCTTCGGTTCTTTTTTGTTTAACTGAATTTATCGTAGTAGATATACTCTTCTGGGATCCCTTTTTCAATGAGAACCTCAACGATTGAATCAATCATTTTTGGGCTACCGCAGAGATAAGCTTCTCGCTCGCATGGTTCCATCAGATCTCGTTGCAGACAAGTTGTCACGCGACCCAATTGTCCTTTCCAGTCTGCTTCGTTGTGAGGTTTGGAAAGTGATGGAATAAACTCAAAGCTAACCAAATCAGATTCGAATTCTTTCATGCGCTCCAAGAAAAAGAGATCTTCTTCGTGTCGGGCGCCGAAGTAGAAAAGGGTTCGTCTTTCACTGTTCATGGCTTTCATCTGGTGAAGAATCGACAAGATTGGCGCCATGCCGGTGCCGGCTGCCACCATGATAATCTCACGTGCACTGTCTTGGTAGTAGAAATCGCCGTATGGTCCCGTTATAGCCACTTTATCGCCGACGGAAAGATGTTTGTGTACATAGGTGGAGCAGATTCCGTCCGGTACCAGGCCAATAATCAACTCAACCTGATTGTGCTCGGTCGGACTTGATGCAATGGAATACGCCCGAAACACTTCTTCGTGGTTTCCCGGGTATTTCGGGGCGCGAAGCTGAACATATTGCCCGGCTTTAAACTGAATCTCTTCCCCTTCTGGAAAGGTGAAGAAAATGTGTTTGATATTGGGCGTGAGGTCTGTTATCGCGGTCACCGTAGGATGGAACTCCTTCACATTAAAGAGCTCTTCTGGGATCGAGATGGCAATGGGTTCTTTCACTTTCAGTTGGCAAGATAGGCGAACGCCACGTTCTCGTTCTTCCGGGGTAATATAGCCAAATTCCGTCGGCAAGATTTCCCCACCGCCAGATTCAACGGTGACTTTGCAATAGCCACAGCTGCCCTTTCCGCCGCAGGCGGAGGGAATGAAGATTTTTTCTTCTGTCAAGCCGGACAGCAGGGTGTCGCCGCCCTCCATTTCAATTTCGGTTTCCTCGTTGATTGTGACTTTCATGATGCCATAATTGCCGATGGTTTTCTTAGCCAAGGTCAAAAGGAAGGCGAGAAAGCCAGTAAACAGGGAGAAGATCAATAGGGTAGTCAGTATTTTTTCCATTCTTTCTCCTCCTTATGAGATTTGTACGATACCGGAAAATCCGATAAAGGCAAGGGCCATAATGCCCGTGATAATCAGGGTGATGCCCGGTCCCTGCAAACCTTCTGGCACAGCATCCATTTTCATGCGCTTTTTAATTCCTGCCAGGGCAACAATCGCAAGCATCCAGCCCAACCCAGAACCCAAACCATAGAGGGTGGAGGTGACTAGGTTGTAGTTTCGAATGGTCATAAATAGCGAAACGCCCAGTATTGCACAATTTACCGTAATCAAGGGAAGGAAGATCCCTAAGGAGTGATAGAGGGAAGGAAATGAGCGTTCTACGATCATTTCAACCAATTGCACAAAGGCCGCAATACTGACGATAAAGACGATATATCGTAGGTATTCGAGCCCAAAGGGAACCAGCACATAGTAATAGAGCAAATAGTTGATCGGAGAGGTGATGGCTAGCACAAAGGTGACGGCCTGGCCCAATCCGATGGAGGTTTTGATATCGCTGGATACGGCGATAAAGGAGCACATCCCCAAGAAATTGGAGAAGATCATGTTGTTGGTAAAGATGGCTGCAAAGAAGACGACTAATGGGTTAAATGTCATTTTGCCACCTCCTGGTCTTCTTTCTTAATGCTGTGTAGGATCCAAATCAAAATGCCGAGCATAAAGAAGGCGCCGGGTGGCATAATCATAATGGACCAAGAAACCCAAGAATCACCTAGAATTTGAATGCCAAAGAGGCTGCCGAATCCCAAGAGTTCTCGAACAAAAGCGATTGTTAATAGAACGAGGGTGTATCCTGTTCCCATGGCGATGCCATCAATGAAAGCGACATGGGGTGGATTGGCTTGGGCAAAGGCTTCGCAGCGTCCCATGATGATGCAGTTGGTGATAATCAAACCGACATAGGGACCCAAGGCGGTTGAAATCTCGGGGAAATAGGCTTTCAGAAAAATATCAACGAGAATCACATAGGCCGATATAATTAGGACCTGAACCATCATGCGGATATGTTTGGGTGTCCATTGCCGGATCAAAGAAACTGTCAGTTCCGAAAAGGCGGTGACAAAAATAAGGCCGAGTCCCATGACTAGTGAGTTTTTCATTAGATTGGTGACGGCGAGGGCGGAACAGATGCCTAGGATCTGTCTGGCAATGGGATTGTTTCCCCATAAGCCCTCTAAAAATATCGTTTTGGTTTGCTTCATTGTAAATCCCCCCCTGCATATGCGTCGTAGTAGCGGGTCAAGTTTTCATTGAGGAAGTTGCGAACCGCATTGCTCGTTCCAGTTGCGCCAGAAATTGCATCGACGTTGCCGCCGGGCTTTGGTCGATAGATTAAATAATCGGGTTGCGTTGGTAAAATCAGAGTATCAAATTGATCAAGAAACTCCGGTTCTTCGATACGACCACCGAGTCCGGGTGTTTCACTGTGCGAGACAAAGGATAGCCCGAGGACGGTGCGCGTTTCAAAGTTTATGCCCAGATACCCTTCTATAGTTCCCCATAAACCGTTCCCGGAAACGGGGACGACAAAGGTGGAGGGATCGAGTTGATAGAGGGTTGTTTCATTCCAAATCAGGGTGGCGAAAGAACTGAAAAAAAGAGCTTGGATTTCTTGATCCGTTCCGTTTAGCGGAAGCAGATTGACCGCTTCCAAGACTTTTTCTTGATTCTTCACTTCAATATTTTGCTGGATACGCGCCTCGGTAGCCTCGTTGATCAGGGCGAGGGCGCCAATCGTAATAAGAGTGATGAGGACCATAAATCCAATGGAATAGGAGTAGCGGTTATGACGCTTGTTTTTTGCCATCGGTCTGCCTCCTCTCCTTTTGATTTTTCTTAATGGTTTTCACAGCTTCATCCATCAAAGGAGCGAAGGTGTTGCCGATCAGGATGGCAAACATAATGCCACCGGCAAAGAGAGCAAAGCCGCGGATGACAACTGTAACGGCACCGATTAGAAATCCGTAGATCCATTTGGCTTCTTTTGTTTTCGGGCTGGAAATGGGATCGGTCACCATAAAAAAGGTCCCGAAAAGAAAGCCGCCGGAGAGGAGGCCGTAGCCAATGGGGAGCACTTCTGAAAATCCCATGGAACGAAGAAGCAAGCTCATGGTAGCAAAACCCAGAATGGTTCCGGCAACGGACTGCCAAGCGGCAGTTTTTGTGTAAAGGAGATAGGCGCCGCCTAAAAGAATAAGCAAGGCGCTTGCTTCACCCAGGGAACCGTTGATGGTGCCTAGGAGAACGGAAATTAGTTTCGGAAGTGTGCCTGTTGCTCGATAGGCTAGCATTGGTGTTGCACTTGCGAGGGCATCGATGGAAAGTACCGGTGCCGCGTAGGCAGCAAATCCGCCAAGTCCAGTTGAAAAATGGCTCGACCACTCTGCCGTCATGGGACTCGCAAAGGAAACATAGACAAAGGCTCGACCCACAAGGGCAGGGTTAAAGATATTTTTTCCAAATCCTCCGAAGACCATCTTTCCGAAGATGATGCCAAATAAGATACCGACAATTGCAATCCAAAAAGGGGTTGCGGGCGGTAGGGTTAGGGAGAAAAGAATAGCGGAAACAAGCACGGCCTCGGATATTTTTGCTTTTGTTTTTCGAATAAAAATCCACTCGCCAAAAATGGCTGCAAGTAAAACAACAGCCTGCAAAAATAAAGCACGCCATCCATAGAAATAAATGGATGCGATAATCAATGGGAGCAAGGCCAGCTCCACCTTTCGCATCATTGGCTGATTCTGAATTCCTTTGATTTTTTTCATAAGAACTCCTTCCGTTTTATCTGTCAGGTTATTGTTACCCAAGTATTGGGAAATTTTCCAAGAATCTTGGGGTTTTTAACAATTTGGGGTAAACTATAATCTAGGAGGAGATTGAATTGAAGTCGATCCAGGAAGCATTGTCAGAATATGAACCGAAACCGATGGATGTTGCGCGTGAATATGCAGTTTTGATTCCCCTGTGGAAAGGGGAAACAGAGTGGGAAATTTTGTATGAAACCAGATCGGATATGATTTCGCAACCCGGAGAGATCTCCTTTCCAGGAGGGCGTGTTGAACCGGGGGAAACACCGCAGGAAGCCGCGGTGCGGGAAACTTGCGAGGAATTGGGTGTTGAGCAAAGCAAGATAACGATTCTGGGTGGTATTGATTATCTGGTGACCAGAGGATTTGTTTTGTATCCTTTTGTCGCCATTATTGAAGAGAAGGCTGAATTCCATCCGAATCCGGACGAAGTAGCGGAACTTTTCGGGGTTTCCATTCGCTCCTTAAAGGAGCAAGATCCGGAAGAGTATTGGATTGAAGAGGCGCGGAGTTTGCCACAGGATTTTCCTCATCACTATTTACCGGGAGGGAAATCGTACCCTTGGAGAAAGGGCAAAGGCAGGATTCTTTTTTATCCGAGAGAAGAAGGAATGATTTGGGGGATGACAGCTCAAATCACGAGTCATTTTGTTGAGAATTTTTGTAAAGAATATGAATGAATTGTAAAGAATCAAAATGTTGGATATAATAAGAGTGAAAGTTACTGTGGGAGGATGAAGATGAAGAATTATTTGAAAGGCATGATTAGCGGTATTTTAATTGTTATTTTGATTATGGGCATGATTCCAGCATTTGCTACAACAATGACAAGATCGATTCAAGCAGTTTTCAATGACTATCAAGTGTATATAAATGGTGCAAGGGTAAAAACTACATCGGAGCCGTTTATGGTAGATGGGGTTACTTACATTTCCGCCAATGATGCTGCCAAGATGATGGGCAAATCGTTGCATGTTGCTGGACAGCAAATTATGATCGGCGAAGCATCGGGTATATCTACGCGAGAATTTCTAACGCAATCTTATGAGAAAGTTGGAAATATCTATGCAGGAATTACTTGGGTGAGTGGTGATGTTGAAATGGCCGGCACGCTTTATCCGTCGACATCAACAATTTTGAGTTTCACATCGGGGATGCAAAAAGTGAATCGTGTAAAGTATTTAACCAAAGGTGGATATGATTCATTCTCAGCTGTTTTGGGCATGGACGATCGATCTGGATCAATCTTGGAAGACGCTCGCAACTATGCCACCGTATATTTTTATGTAGATGGCACCCTGGAAATGAAGGAAGAGCTTTATCGAGGACAAGATCCGGTTAATATTTCTTTGGATTTATCAGGAGCAAGCTCTTTTAGAATCGAAGTGGAGCACAATACCAATGATACTTATGTGGATCTAACGAATATCGAAATGCAATAATGAGCAGATAATCCCGTAAGCCTGATAAAATAGGGCTTGCGGGATTCTTTTTTTTCAGTGAATAAATAGAATGCTGAGAAAAGTAAAGCTATGATTTTGTAGTTGAATTGAAACTTGGGATGCGGTACTATTGATGTAATAATTAAAAATAATGCGAGTAGGAGGCGAAATGATTCAAGAGACGACCATGACAAATTCTCGTTCTTATCCTGAGATGGAACGAGAGATCGAAGCGTTGCTAGTGAAAGAAACGGATTGTATGGCAAATCTGGCGAATATTGCGGCTGTACTCTATTGGGGACTAACCGATGTGAATTGGTTGGGTTTCTATTTGTGGAATGGCGAAGAAATGGTTTTGGGTCCTTTTCATGGGAAGAGTGCAACAACCAGAATTCGCTCCGGAAATGGGGTGTGCGGTGTCGCTTTCGCTTTGCGAGACGTGCAACGTGTGGAGGATGTTCTGAATTTCCCAGGACATATTCCTTGAGACTTTTCCAGTCAATCGGAGATTGTCATACCCTTAATGAAAGATGGAAAATGTTTCGGTGTTTTAGATGTAGACAGTCCAATTCTCTCGCGATTTTCCTTGGAAGATCAGGCAGGTTTGGAACGAATTGCAGCAGAGATCATGGGTCATGCCATGTGGAAAGAGAGAATCGCTGATTAGCGATTCTTTTTTTGTGTATATTTTGTAAATAGTTTATCAAATCAAATAAAAATAGATTAATTGCTTATGAATGTGGGATAATACGAGTAAGAGTAAGGTGGAAGATATTTGAAATTCCAATTTATTAGAAGAAGAAAAAGGGGGCCAAGATCAATGAAAAAGAAAAGTTGGATCGTTTACCTGATGATTTTTTCTCTGGTTGCTGCGATGCTGACGGGGTGCGACAAATCGCCGGAAGAAGTGGACATGACAATAGAT
>JABXKS010000120.1 GCA_013619125.1 Clostridiales bacterium | reverse complement strand
GAAAGCATTAAAACAACAAACAATACGCTGTCTTTCCAAGTGGTTTTTCCCTTTGCCGGGTATGCCCCTTCCATAAAATTGTCTGCCTTCGCTACGCGATAGGAACGAGCAATCAAGAGAATCATGCTGATCAAATAAATTCCATTAAAGATGGTTTTCATTTCAGTCGCCTCCGAAACAAGTATACCATTTTTAACCATTTTTGTTCCGTGTACAAAAAAAGAAGACTTTCGTCTCTAATCACGTTTACCACTTTGCTTTTTTCTCCATGCATCCATCATGGTGGACGTCAAGCTTTTATTGCTGAGTTTCATCTCATTGATTTCCTCTACAGAAATCCATGAAGCTTCCTTTAGCTCCTGTGTATCGAGCGTAATTGTATTGTCTCCGTCCAATTCCGCAAAGAAACCAGAAAGTAGCCCCCCGGTAATCCCCCAAGGCTGACTGTTAAAGTACGCTATGTTTTTCACACGTACACCCGTTTCTTCCATCACTTCTCGCTTGGCGGCATCTTCAAGGGTTTCACCCACTTCTACGAAACCGGCAACTAACGCGTACCGACTATATTCCCGGTTGGCATACTTCGTTAAAAGCAGCTTATCTTCATGAGTAACCCCAACAATGACTACTGGACTGATCTGTGGATAAATTCGATTGCCACAATGTGCGCAGGTCTTTGCTCTTTCATCGGTGCGAACGATCGTTTCTTGTCCGCAAGCGCCACAGAATTTCGTCCGCTTATACCAATCATCAGACCATTCCTTTGATTCTTTCATCAAGTCTTCATAGGAGAAGAATTCCTGGTCCTCAGACACTTTTTGCATGTAATTTCCCTGTTCATCAAAGAACAAAACTCGATCTTTCGATTGAATTTTGAGATCTTGATAAGCAATTTGGATCTGATCGTTTAATTTTTCCTGATACATATCGTTTCCTTCCCCGCGTTTAGTATAATATCCACACTTATTCTATTGCTGTATTCTATCATATTTATTGGCTTTCAACTTGATCATGTACAGCCAAATTTCAACTACTCTAGCCATCTATCCCTCGCAACTATTCGCAAAAAAAGAAGGCCGAAGCCTTCTTTTGGTTCTATCCACCTCTGCGGATCGTTCCTACGCTTATATTTGTTCTATCCGCCTAAGTCTGCGGATCGTTCCTACGCATATATTTGTTCTATCCGCCTAAGTCTGCGGATCGTTCCTACACATACATTCGTCTTATCCGCCATAATCTTCGGTTAGTTCCTATGCTTATGATCAGTCTAACCACCTAAATAAGCGGATTTGATATCTGTATTTGCCAATAATTCTTTGGCGTCGCCTGCCATAACAACTTTGCCCGTCTCTAAAACGTAGGCGCGGTCCGCAATGGAAAGCGCTCGCGTTGCGTTTTGCTCAACCAGCAATACCGTTGTCCCCATCGCCTTGATATCTTCAATAATCGAGAAGATCTGGTCAACGAGAATCGGTGCTAGGCCCATTGACGGCTCATCCAAAAGAATCAAAGTCGGATTGGACATCAAGGCCCGTCCCATGGCCAGCATCTGCTGCTCGCCACCGGAAAGGGTACCAGCCAATTGACTCATTCTTTCCTTCAATCGAGGAAAGCGAGTAAAAATTTTCTCCATATCCCTTCGAATCTGTACCGTATCTTTTCTTGTAAAGGCACCCATTTGCAGATTTTCCAGAACTGTCATTTGTGCAAAGATTCGTCTTCCTTCCGGTACATGAGCCATGCCCATATACACAATACGGTGAGCAGGAACAGAACTAATATTCTCTCCTTGGAATTTAACGAATCCTTCGGTTGGCTTTAAAATACCCGATATCGTATGCAAAATCGTCGTTTTCCCAGCGCCGTTAGCACCGATCAAAGATACAATCTCTCCTGGCTTTACATCGAAGTCGACGCCTTTGATCGCATGAATCTTGTCATAATATACATGTAGATCTCGTACTTGTAACATGCGTCTCCCCCTAACTGCCTAGGTAGGCACCGATAACCTCTTCGTTTGAACGAATTTCTTCCGGTGTTCCCTTGGCGATAATTTTTCCATAATCAATTACGATCAATCGTTCGCAAATTCCCATAACCAGATTCATATCATGCTCAATCAGCAAGACGGCAATCTGAAAATGATCGCGGATAAAGTGAATCGTATCCATCAATTCCTGGGTTTCTTGCGGATTCATACCGGCAGCCGGCTCATCCAATAACAAGACTTTTGGATTGGTTGCCAATGCGCGTGCAATCTCAAGCTTTCGCTGTTTTCCGTAAGGGAGATTTTTTGCCTTTTGCTCCGCATATTCTTCCATTTCAAAGATTTTCAAAAGCTCCATGGCTTCGACCTGTGCTTTTTCTTCTGCACGATCATATTTCTTCCCACGTATAATTCCCGCAAAGAGTCCATAGTCAATTTCATGGTGAAGCGCAATCTTCACATTGTCGATTACCGTAAGGTCTCGGAACAAACGAATGTTTTGAAAGGTTCTTGCCGCGCCCATCTGAACGATGTCATAGGGCTTCTTTCCAACAAGCGTCTTTCCGTCAAGCTGAATATCCCCTTCCGTTGGGAGATAGACTCCTGTCATCATATTAAAGATGGTCGTTTTTCCCGCACCGTTTGGTCCGATCAAGCCAACCAATTCTTTTTGATTAATATCGATGGAAAATCCATCCACCGCTTTCAAACCACCAAAGGAGATACCTATGTCTTTACAACTTAATAGACTCATTCTTCCCCTCCTTCTACAACTGGCTTTTTCAATCGTTTCAACAATCCTTGAACTGAAAATTCTCGCTGTCCCAAGATTCCGCCTGGCTTAAAGATCATCATCACAATCAATAATGCCGAGTACAGCAGCAAACGATACTCAGAGAAAGATCGAAGGGCTTCCGGCAAAATCGTTAATCCGACTGCCGCTATGATCGAACCCGTCAAAGAACCCATTCCACCCAATACGACAATCACCAAAATCTCAACAGACCGCATAAAGTTAAAGGTCTTTGGATCCAGAACCGTCATATAATGCGCGTACAATCCACCGCCAACTCCGGCGAAAAACGCCGCCAAGACGAATCCCAAAAGCTTATAGTTGACTGTTGGAATACCCACCGCTTCCGCAGCGATTTCATCCTCTCGAATTGACATAATGGCCCGGCCTTGCTTGGAATGGGTAACCGCGTAAAGAACAGCCACAACCAGCACACAAACCCAGAATACGACGTTAAAGCCTGCTAACTTCGGAATTCCCCTCAAGCCTCTGGCGCCCCCGGTAATGTCTAAGTTAAAGAGCATCACGCGGATAATTTCGCCAAAACCCAGGGTAATGATCGCCAGGTAGTCACCACGCAAACGAAGCGCAGGAATTCCAATCACAACCCCCATCGCACCAGCGGCAATGCCGCCAATCACAAGAGAGATCAACAATTGAAGCGTTCCAGGCATCCCGATTGTTTTGGTTACAATGGCCGCGGTATACGCGCCAACTGCCATAAAACCGGCATGACCCAGAGCCAATTGACCCAAGAATCCCGTTGCCAGGTTCAAACTTGTTGCCAAAATAACGTTGATCAAGCAAGCGATCATAATCCCCTCATAATAGCGGTTGATCACTTTCAACTTGATCAGCACGAACAATATCACATAAACAGAAAGGATTAAGCTTATATTTATGACGAGTCGTTTTCTTTTTTCTGTCATCGCCTACACCTTCTCTCTTGTATTCTTGCCTAACAAGCCAGACGGCTTGATGAGTAAGACGAGAATCAAAACACCAAATACAACGGCATCCGACCATTGGCTAGAAATATAACCCTTCGTCAAACTTTCCATGATTCCCAAAATAAATCCACCGATCATCGCTCCCGGAATACTGCCAATACCACCCAATACTGCGGCAACAAAGGCTTTCAAGCCCGGCATAATTCCCATATACGGCTCAACTTGCGGATATGCAACTGCATACAAAACCCCACCAAGAGCACCGAGTGCAGAGCCAATGGCAAAGGTAACAGAAATAATGCGATTCACGTCTATCCCCATCAGGGTAGAAGCCGCTTTGTCCTGAGACACGGCGCGCATCGCTTTTCCAGTTTTGGTTCGCTTAATGAATAATTCCAAAAGAATCATAAATCCTACTGCCAATACCAGTGTTACAATTGTTAAATAGCTGATTTGTATACTGCCCAAATGAATCGCTTCTTTCGAAATGACTGCAGGCATTTTTTGTGGATCTGGTCCGAACAACACCAAGGCGATGTTCTGCAACAATAAACTCATCCCGATCGCTGTGATCAGAGCTGAGATTCTAGGTGCATTTCGTAGTGGCTTATAAGCAATTCGCTCAATTACGACCCCTAGCAAAGCACTAAATACCATTGCTACCAATAATGCGAGTGGAAAAGGTAACCCCCATAAACCAATCGCGAAAAATCCAACATACGCACCGAGCATCATAATTTCCCCGTGTGCGAAGTTTATCAGCTTTACAATTCCATAAACCATGGTGTAACCCAATGCAATCAGCGCGTAGATGCTGCCTACGTGGACGCCATTGATAAACTGCTGTATGAATTGCATCTCGCTTCCCCCTTCATTAAACAGAAAGAAGAATAGGAGAGATGAGTCTCTCCTATTCTCGCATCCCATTCTTTCTTACTTATTTTGCGCCAAACTTACCGTAAAGCACATCTTTTCCATCTTTAACTGTAATCATTGAAATACTCTTCTCTGGGTTTCCATCCGCATCGAATACGATGTGTCCAGTTACGCCATCAATGGATGTATTTGCAATTGCATCAATAACGGCTGCTTTATCTGTAGATCCTGCAGACTCGATTGCCGCGAACATGATTTCTGCCGCATCATAACCCAATGCTGCCAACGCGTTTGGCAATTCGCCAAAAGACTCGTCGTATGCTGCGATAAATGCTTGTACATTTTCTGCTGGGTCATCTTTCGCATAATGATTCGCGAAGTATCCACCTTCAACAGACTCTGGAGAAACGCCTAAAACGCCATCCCAACCATCGCCACCCAATAAAGTTGCTTCTACTCCAACTTCTTTCGCTTGATCCGCGATCAAACCAACTGTGTTGTAGTAATCTGGAAGGAACATAACATCTGGTGCTTCCGCTTTTACATTTGTCAAAATTGATTTAAAGTCTTTGTCAGTTGCTCCATTGTATCCTTCGAAGTTAACAACCGTTCCGCCTTCTGCTTCAAAAGCGGCCTTAAACGCATCCGCCAAACCAACCGAGTAGTCATCCGCTGTGTTGAACAAGATCGATGCTGTTTTTGCACCCAGCTCGCTCGCCGCGAACTGACCAATTACTTTTCCTTGGTAAGGATCGATATAACAAGCTCGGAATACGCTGTCGCCTACCAAGGTAACATCCAAGTTCGTTGCTGTTGGTGTAATCATTGGGATGCCAGCTTCCACTGCCAAAGGACCAACTGTTAAGGAAGTTGAGCTGATAACCGCGCCGATAAATGCATCGATTCCATCATTGTCAACCAATCGGTTAAATGCATTTACTGATTCAGTTGCATCACCTTTGTTGTCATAAGTGATGAGTTCGATTTGCTTACCCAAGACTCCGCCAGCCAAGTTTTGTTCTTTAACAGCCATTTCAACCGCATTTTGTACCGCTTGACCGTAAACAGCCACTTGACCAGTTGTTGGTGCGATGAGTCCGATTTTCACCGTCTCTGCTTCTGCCGATTCCGCGCTTCCTGAACATCCAGCAAATGCGCCGAGGACCAATGCTACCATCATAAACAATGCTACGTATTTTTTCCCTCTCATTTCAACCACTCCTCCTTAACGTTTTCACTTTCCTCTGCTAAAGCAAAAGAAAATATTTCTTTAACTATATTACGTTTTGTTCATAAACACAAGGAGTTTTTTTAAAATCTGTCTCTGACAGACAGTCAAACGTTTTCTATGAGAGAGTTCAACCCAGATTGTCTATTTTGCATCAAACTTTCCATATAATGTATCAACGCCATCTTTTACTAGAATGATCGATATGCTTTTGACTGGATTGCCATCCGCATCAAATTGAATATGTCCCGTAATGCCTTCGTAATCGGTCCCTTTCAACGCTTCCACCACTGCAGTTGAATCTGTAGAACCAGCATTTTGAACCGCTTCCATCATAATCATGGCCGCATCGTATCCCAGTGCTGAGAATGAGTTTGGCGTCTCGCCAACTTCCGCTTCGAATTCAGCAATGAATTTTTGAACATTCTCTGCTGGGTCATCCTTAGCAAAATGGCTTGCATAGTAGGCGCCTTCAACCGCTTCATCTGTCACACCCAAGACTCCGTCCCAGCCATCTCCGCCGATCAAAGTTGCTTCAATACCCAGTTCTTTTGCTTGCTCAGCAAGTAAAGATACGGTGTTGTAATAATCCGGTAGAAATAAAACATCAGGCGCTTCCGCTTTTACCTTTGTCAAGATCGACTTAAAGTCTTTATCTGATCCACCCGTATATCCTTCAAAGTTGGTGATGATTCCACCAGCCGCCTCAAATTCCGCTTTAAATGAATCCGCAAGTCCTGTGGAGTAATCATCTGCGGTATTGAACAAGATGCCGACCCGCTTGGCCTTCAACTCTTCCGCTGCAAATTGCGCCATAACCACGCCTTGATACGGATCGATGAAACACGCGCGAAAGATGTTGTCACCGATCGGTGTGATTTCAAGGTTTGTCGCCGTTGCCGAGATCATTGGAATTCCTGATTCAACCGCCAAAGGGGCAATCGCCAAAGTCGTTGAACTGATCACCGCACCGATAAATACGTCAATTCCATCATTGCCTACCAATCGATTGAACGCATTGACAGACTCAGTGATATCACCCTTATTGTCATACCCAATCAATTCAATTTCTTTTTCCAACAAACCGCCGGCCGCATTCATATCCTTCACTGCCAAACGAACCGCACGGTCCACAGCTTGTCCATACACCGCAACCTGACCAGTCGTTGGTGCAATCGTACCGATTTTAATCGTGTTCGATTCCTCCGCAGCGCCGCCACAACCCGATAGAGCGGTTAAAACGATCATCAATACCAAAACTAATGCTGATTTCTTCATTTTGTCATCCCCCTGTTTCAATTTTGTCATATGTTTTACATATGCCTAATACATTAGCGTCTTTTCTGTCATTTTTCAACCCTTTTCCTTCAAAAAAATCCCCAAACGAAATAGGCGAAATATTCATATTTGTAGGAATTTTCATTCCTTGTATAGACAGCAAAGACAATCCTTTGCTTATGAATCACTTTCTTCTACAGAATGGCCTGACTGTCGTTTCTCCGCAATCAAAAAAAAGGCCCGATTACTCGAGCCCTTTTCTACTTTCCAATATCCCTTCGGATCTGTTTTCCTTCAAATTCAATCTTATCCATCGCTTTGTAGGCTTTCTCATACGCCTGGTCAAGCGTCTTGCCCAAAGCGGAAACGGCAAGAACCCGTCCGCCGTCAGTCAACAGCTTACCGCCCTCTTCCTTCGTTCCAGCATGGAATACCAATTCATCACAACTCTCTACACCCTCAATGATACAACCTTTTGTCGATGTCCACGGGTAACCCTTTGAGGCAGCCACAACACTGACACAAACCGCGGGATCCCAATCAAAGTCCGACTTATGTAATTTTCCATCGATCGTCTTCTCAATCAACTCCACCAAATCACTTTTCAAGCGCGGCAGCACCGATTGCGTCTCCGGATCGCCCATTCGAACATTGAATTCCAATACCTTCGGTCCGTCACTGGTTAACATCAATCCAATAAAGAGAATGCCCTTAAACTCCCAAGGCTCGGCAGCAAATCCCAATTCGATAGGAATCAAAATCTCTCGTTCAATTTGTTCCATCCACGCCGGTGTAACTTCTGGATTGGGTGAAACACATCCCATACCGCCAGTATTAGGCCCCTGTTCGTTGTCAAAGATCCGTTTGTGATCCTTGGCACTCTCCATGGGATAAAGATGCTTCCCATCGCAGAAGCAAAGCAAAGAGGCTTCTGTGCCCTTCATAAATTCTTCAATCACCACAAGTTTGCCCGACTCCCCAAAGCGTTCTTTCACAAAAAGGTCATCCAGCGCTTCGGCGACATCCGCTTCCGTCAAGCAAATATAGACACCCTTGCCTGCTGCGAGGCCATCCGCCTTTAAGACGATGGGCAATGCCATGTCTGCAAGCTGTTTCTGCGCTTCGGCTTGTGATGCCACTTCCGAGTACCCCGCTGTAGGGATAAAATGGCGATCCATGAAGCGTTTCGAAAAACTCTTGCTTCCCTCCAGCTCCGCTGCGGCCTGTTTCGGGCCAAAGGCACGAATGCCCTCTTCCTCCAAACGGTCTACAATGCCGGCAACCAATGGGGCTTCAGGTCCTACAATAACCAAATCCACTCGATTGTCCTTGCAATACGCAACGACACCTTCCACATCCATGGGATTCAAATCAAGATTTTCAGCAATCTCTTGCGTTCCCGCATTGCCTGGCGCGACCAGCAAACTGGTGCAGGTGGGGCTCTGCGCAATCTTCCACGCGATTGCGTGTTCACGACCGCCGTTTCCCAATATCAATATTTTCATAATGAAAACCTCCTAATGACGGAAATGGCGAACGCCTGTAAAGACCATCGTCATTCCAAACTCATTGGCTTTATCGATGCTACGCTGATCATTTTTGGAACCACCAGGTTGAATAATCGCCGTAATGCCTGCGGCATGTGCCGCTTCCACACAATCTTCAAATGGGAAGAAGGCATCCGAAGCCAATGCAGCGCCCTCCAGGCTCACCTTCGCCTGTTTAATGGCATTCTCCAACGCCCAGATCCTTGATACTTGTCCAGGTCCATTGGCAACCAGAACTGCGTCCTTGGCCAAAGAGATTCCGTTAGATTTTGAATTTTTCACAGCTCTCCAAGCAAAATCAAGATCCTTCATTTCTGCTTGTGTAGGTTCACGATCTGTCGCCACCTGAATTTCATCTTGATACAGCGCCATGTCGCGATCCTGAATCAACAGTCCACCCAACACACGCTTGTAATCTTTCCCAGGATTTTTCTCCATAATCGTCGGCAATAACAACAAACGAATATTCTTCTTTTGTTGCAAGCATGATAATGCTTCATCCGTAAAGGCTGGCGCTACCACCACCTCGATAAAGATTTTGGCAATCTGCTCAGCAGTCGCCAAATCCACTTCTCGGTTCATGGCCAGAATGCCGCCAAAGATCGATACAGGATCTGCTGCGTTCGCTTTGAAGAAGGCGTCCGCCAAGGTATCTGCTTGGGCAATCCCACACGGGTTTGCATGCTTGACTGCGACCACAGTTGGAACATCATTGCCATATTCTTTTATAATATCCAAAGCGCCGTTGGTGTCATGGATATTATTGAAAGACAATTCCTTGCCATGCAATTGTTCCGCTTCCACCAAAGATCCCTTTGTATTAAAAATTTCCTTATAAAAACTTGCGCTTTGATGCGGATTTTCTCCATATCGCAAGGATTGTTGTCGTTCAAAAGTCAGAGTCAACAATTCTGGTTCCGTATTCTCTGTTTTTTCCAAGAAATACTGTGCAATCAAGGCATCGTAATGAGCTGTATGCATAAATGCTTTTGCCGCCAATCGCTCATTCAATGCAAATGATGTTTTTCCCTCAGCCTTGATAGAAGCCAAGGCTTCCTCATAGTCAGCCGGGTCCACCAAAATAGCTACATCCTGATAGTTCTTTGCTGCCGCGCGGATCATAGATGGTCCGCCAATATCAATGTTTTCCACAATATCAGCATGGGTAGATGCTGGATTCTCTACGGTCTCACGGAATGGATACAGGTTGTTAACAACCATGTCCACTGGCAAAACGCTTAAATCTTCCAGTTGCTTCATGTGGCTGTCAAGCGAACGAACCGCCAAAATGCCTCCATGAATCCGTGGATGCAAGGTCTTAACCCGACCATCCAAACATTCTGGAAATCCCGTCACCTCTTCAATGGGAATCACTTTTATTCCTTCTTCTTTTAACAGGCGTGACGTTCCACCAGTAGAGACAATCTCCCATCCTAGTTCCGACAACCCCTTGCAAAATTCCAGTACCCCTGTCTTATCAAAAACACTAACTAAAGCTCTTGGCATTCCTATTCCTCCATTCCCACAATCTCAATACAGTTTTTATTAACAACCAGCCGGTCCTCACAAAACAACCGAACCGCTGCCACCAATAATCGGTGTTCAACCTCAAGTACTCGTTTTTGAAGCAATTGAATTGTATCATTTGGATGCACACGCACACATTCCTGCAAGATAATCGGACCCGCGTCGGTATCGATCGTTACAAAATGAACCGTGGCGCCCGTTACACGAACTCCTGCATCCAACACCGCCTGATGCACGCGCTCCCCATAATAGCCTGGTCCGCCAAAAGAAGGTAGCAAGGCAGGGTGCACATTCATCATGCGATTGGCATAGGTTTGAATAAACTTCGCCCCCAGAATTCTCATAAATCCTGCCAGCACAATCAGATCCACCTCATAGGCTTCCAGCGTATTCAGCATCATCTGCTCATACATGTTACGCTCTTCAAAGGCATTAGAATCAATGCAGATCCCATCAATTCCAACACTGCGGGCTCTCTCAAGACCCTTGGCCTCTTCATTACTCGACAAAACCAAGACAATCTCGCCTCCGAGACTGTCTTGGTGATCGATTAAAGCCTGCAAGTTGCTCCCGTTTCCCGAGATCATCACGGCTATGCGTTTTTTTTGTTTCATAGTTGCACCTCTTGATTACCTGCAATAATCTCGCCCAACAAGAAAGCTTCCTCCCCTGCTTGAGCTAAGATTCTCAATGCGGCTGCTTCATTTTCCGGTGCTACAATCATAACAAATCCGACGCCCATATTAAAGGTTCCTAACATTTCTTTTGTTTCAATTCCACCCAATTCCTGAATGCGGGTAAAGATCGCCTGCTTGGGAATCGCTTCAAAATCAATAACTGCATCGCAGTTTTCTGGAAGAACCCGAGGCACATTTTCGTATAAACCGCCGCCCGTAATATGGCTCATACCCTTGATTTCAATCTGTTTCAATACTTCCAAAACCGGCTTCACGTAGATCTTCGTCGGTGTCAGTGCAACTTCGCCAAAAGACGCAGTTCCTTCTGCGACCTCGGTATCCCAGCTAATTCCCGCGGTCTCCATCACCTTTCTAAAAAGGGAAAATCCATTGGAATGTAATCCGCTAGAAGCAAGACCGATCAATCGATCTCCAGGAGCGATTTTGCTGCCTGTGATCATCTTCTCTTTTTCTACTACGCCAACGGCAAAACCCGCCAAGTCGTATTCATCTTCTTCGTACATTCCCGGCATTTCAGCAGTCTCTCCACCGATCAAAGCAGCATTCGACTGCACACAGCCTTCAGCAACCCCGGCAACAATCGCCTCGATTCGCTTCGGATCATTCTTTCCAACTGCAATATAATCCAAGAAGAACAAAGGCTCAGCACCCTGACAAAGGATATCGTTGACACACATCGCCACACAATCAATGCCTACGGTGTCATGACGATCCATAGCAAAGGCCACCTTCAACTTGGTCCCCACTCCATCGGTACCTGAAACCAAAACAGGCTCCTTGAAGCCCGTCGGCAGACTGAATCCACCGCCGAATCCCCCAAGGGAGGTTAAAACCTCGGGACGCATGGTTCGAGCCACGTGCCGCTTCATTCTTTGAACCGCTTCATATCCCGCTTCCTTATCGACCCCGGCTTGTGCATAGGTCAAAGGCTTATCTGTTTTATTCAACATCGAAAGGCACCTCCATTGGATAATCGCCATCAAAACACGCTCGACAATACCCATGGCCTTCTCCGCAGGCTTTTTCAAGTCCTTCTACGGAGATATACCCCAGGCTGTCCGCGCCGATCATTTCTTTAATTTCTTCCACTGACATCTTCGAAGCAATCAATTGCTTTCGATACGGTGTATCGATTCCAAAATGACAGCTATGTGCAACAGGAGGACTCGATACGCGGAAATGGACCTCTTTCGCGCCCGCTTCCTTCAACAGCTCCACAAGGCGTCTTGAGGTGGTTCCACGTACGATGGAATCATCCACAAGAATCACGCGCTTGCCATTGATAATCCCCTTCAAAGGATTCAACTTGATTCGCACGCCCTTTTCCCGCTGCTCTTGATTCGGTTGAATAAAGGTTCGACCGATATATTTATTCTTGATCAATCCAATCCCGTATGGAATTCCCGAGCGCTCCGCGTACCCAATGGCCGCAGGAATACCTGAATCCGGCACACCGACAACGATATCCGCATCTACTGGGAATTCTTCCGCCAAGATCTGACCTGCGCGATGACGGGAATCATAAATTCCAATCCCGTCCATGATTGAATCCGGACGAGCGAAATAGATCAATTCGAAAATACATAAGCGTTTTTTGGTCCACTGATTCAATCGATCAGAACGGATTCCTTCCGGTCCAATCGAAATAATCTCACCCGGCTCAATATCTCGCACCAAAGTTGCTCCAACTGCATCCAAGGCACAGCTTTCCGAAGCTAGCACATACCCGTCTTTTGTTTTTCCCAAGCACATCGGGCGCATCCCATGGGGATCCCGAAGACCGATCAAATGATCGTCAATTGTTAAAACGAGGGCATAGGCGCCCTTGATAATTTCCCCAACACGCTTGATGGCTTCCAATAAATCAGCCTTATAGTTTCTTGCGATTAGGTTGAGAATAACTTCCGTATCAATCGTCGTTTGGAAAACAACCCCGGCATCCTGAAGCATATTGCGAAGGGCTTTGGCATTGACTAGGTTTCCGTTGTGTGCCAAAGCAATTTGACTGTCTCTGTAATTCGCGACTAGCGGCTGTGCGTTTTCAATTTCACTCTCCCCCGATGTTGAGTAGCGCACATGGCCGATGCCAATATTTCCCTTAAATATTTCCATATTCGGATCGCGAAAGACCTCCGATACCAGACCCATGCCCTTATGAGCTTGGATTTTTTTATTCTCGATAACCGCAATCCCAGCACTTTCCTGCCCGCGATGTTGCAGCGCGTACAGGCCGTAGTAAATGGATTCCGCTGCATTTATTCCCGGTTCATTATAAACGCCAATAACACCACACTCTTCATGCAGTTCTTCGTCGCCCCATGGATCCTGGACCATCTTATTCTCCCTTCACACGCGAAAGCATTTCCGCGTAGACCGATTCGACATCACCAAGGTCTCGTCTAAAACGATCCTTGTCGAGTTTCTTTCCAGTTTCCGCATCCCAGAATCGGCAAGTATCTGGAGAGATCTCATCTGCCAATACGATTTCTCCCTTATAGCGACCATATTCCAATTTGAAGTCAATCAGGCGGATCCCTCTTTCTGCAAAGAAATCAATCAAGATATTGTTGATTGACATCGTCAACTCTTTAATCGTCGCCAACTCTTCACGAGTCGCCAAGTTTAAAGCAACGGCATGATCGTCATTAATCAACGGATCTCCGAATTCATCATTTTTATAGCAGATCTCAAAGATTGGCTCTGACAATGCCAAGCCCTCTTCGATACCGAGGCGCTTGCACATGGAACCGGCAGCCGTATTTCGAATAATGACCTCTAGAGGAACGATCTCAACGGATCGTACCAATTGCTCGCGTTCTGACAAAACAGAAAGCATATGTGTAGGGATTCCCTTGGCTTCCAACATCTCAAACAAAATCGCGCTCATTTGATTATTGATGACACCCTTACCTGTAATGCTTCCCTTTTTTTCTCCATTAAACGCAGTGGCATCATCCTTGTAAAGTACAATCACCTCGTCCGGATTTCCCGTCGCGTATACCTGCTTCGCCTTGCCTTCGTACAACAATTTTCCCTTTTCCATAATCGTCTCCTCCTAGCCCTTTATCCGCTCTTGCATCATCTGATCTTTTTCCAATACCGCAGCAGCTTGTTCCACTTTATTGGCATGCAGCTTTTCTCTCAAGTCGTCTGACTTCAGTGCCATCATTTGAATCGCCAAGATCGCCGCGTTCTTTCCCCCGTTGATCGCAACCGTTGCCACGGGAATTCCCGGTGGCATTTGTACCATGGCCAGCATAGCATCCATGCCTTGAAGTGCACCCGATACAACTGGTACACCGATAACAGGAAGCGTCGTCATCGCCGCTAAAACTCCCGGCAAATGTGCTGCCATTCCAGCAAACCCAAGAATCACAGATAATCCACGTTCTTCCGCGGTTTTTGCAAATTCAGCTGCTTGATCCGGTGTGCGATGCGCCGACAATACTCGACATTCCACCTCAACCCCAAAATCCTTGAATACGGCCAATGCTTTCTCAACAACTGGAAAATCCGAATCGGATCCCATTACAATGCCTACCTTCATGACTTCCTCCTCTATCGAAAATACTTAATACCAGAAGCGAAAAGCTTCTGATCCATTTCTTCTTCTAGGTTCTTATACAATCCATCACCAATTCGCTCCGAGTGACCCATCTTTCCGATAATTCTTCCATCCGGTGAACAGATCCCTTCGACACCCCAATGAGATCCATTGGGATTGAATGGGCTTTCTTCTGTGGCTTGCCCTGAAGCATCAACATATTGGAAACAAATCTGACCATTCAGTTTCAAAAGCTGCAGGCTCTTCTCAGAAGCGACAAATCGTCCTTCTCCGTGAGAAACCGGAATTGCATGAATATCTCCAACCTCTACCCCGGCCAACCAAGGCGACTGGGTACTGGCAATTCGCGTTCTTGTAACCGTTGATACATGGCGTCCGATAGCGTTAAAAGTGAGTGTCGGCGACTCAGCATTCAATTCTTGAATTTTCCCTGTTGGCAAAAGTCCCAACTTGATCAAGGCTTGAAATCCGTTACAGATGCCAATCATTAAGCCATCCCGTTGATCCAACAATCCTGATACAGCTTCCATCAATTGTGGATTTCTAAAGGTGTTCGCAATAAACTTGCCTGAACCCTCCGGCTCGTCACCCGCACTGAATCCACCCGGTAATGCAATGATCTGCGCCGAATCAATCCCTCGCTTAAAGGCTTCAATGGTTTCTTGAATCTGCAATGGCGATTGATTTCTCATTACGACCATGTCGACCAAAGCGCCTTCTTTACGGAAGGCTCTCGCCATATCTTCCTCGCAATTGGTGCCCGGGAATACCGGGATAAACACACGCGGTTTCGCGTACGCAATGCTCGCCTTGCGTTTCCCACGTTTTTCGAAACGTATATTTTCTACTGGTTTTCCTTCTTCTTGGTGGATCGGGAAAATCGTAGACAAAGGCTGCTCCCAAACAAGTTGCGCGTCTACCAAAGGAAGTTTCATCTTCTTTGCTACAATCCATGGCTCAGGAACCGTGATTCCCAAGATCTCGCCGTTGAATAATTGTGCATAGTGATTCACATCCGCGCTAGTATCCATCTCAAGCAAGAAACCGCCCATTTGAGGCAAGAAGAAATCTTCCTCCGTGAAGCCGTCCATGATCTTCACACCGATCTCGTTACCAAAGCTCATCTTGCTAATGGCGCCCGCGATGCCCTCAAAACCAATGGCTCTCGCAGTCAAAATTCGGCCATGTTCAAATCCATGACGAATGGTATCGTATCGCTGCTTCATCAATGGAATATTCGGCATCAAATTTTCATCCATAATTGCCGGCAAAAACATGATGTAATGCCCCGGACTTTTTAATTCACTGGAATGAATCTGATCAACTGCATCATGATTCACGGCAAAACTAATCAATGTCGGTGGAACATCCAAATCATCAAACGAACCCGACATGGAATCCTTCCCTCCGATCGCAGGGGTTTCAAAAGCCAATTGCGCATGGACTGCTCCAAGAAGCGCTTGGAATGGCTTGCCCCAGCGAAGGGGATCGTTACCCAATCGCTCGAAGTATTCCTGAAAACTCAATCGAGACTTTTTGTAGTCGCCGCCCATGCCGACGATCTTGGATAAAGAATCCATGACCGCGTAGACAGCGCCGTGGAATGGTGACCACGACGAGATCCGAGGATCAAAGCCATAGCTCATCAAACTTGCTGTAGAAGACTCCCCGTTCAATACTGGAATCTTTGCAGCCATTCCTTGCTCAGGGGTCTTCTGGTTCTTCCCGCCAAAGGGAAGCAAAACCGTTCCTGCCCCAATAGTGCTATCGAACATCTCCACCAATCCTTGCTGGCTCCCTACGTCCAGGGTACCCAGATGGCGAAGCCATTTTTCCTTTAAATCCTTTCCTTCCGTTACCACATGCACCAACGGTGACTCACACAAGACCGGCGCTTTCACTCGAATCTTCGCACGTTGTGGCGCTCCATTGGTATCAAGGAAGGCACGAGACAGATCCAGAATCGTCTCTTCTCGCCATATCATTTCCAGTCGACCCGTATCGGTAACGAGGGCAATCTCCGTCGCCTCTACATTTTCCTCATCAGCCAATGCAATCACTGCCGCAACGTCCTTAGCTTCAACGACAATCGCCATTCGCTCTTGGGATTCCGAGATCGCTAACTCTGTTCCGTCAAGTCCTAAATATTTCTTTGGAACACGATCGAGATCGATTCGCAAGCTGTCGGCCAATTCTCCAACGGCAACGCTGACACCACCGGCGCCAAAGTCATTGCATCGTCTGATCAAACGCGAAAACTCTGATTTTCTAAATAGCCGCTGAAGCTTGCGCTCCGTTGGCGGATTTCCCTTTTGCACCTCGGCTCCGCACTGCTCAATGGATTCGCTGGTATGGGCTTTGGATGATCCCGTTGCTCCGCCGATTCCGTCTCTACCCGTACGTCCGCCTAAAAGCAAAATTCTATCGCCCGCTTCTGGCCGCTCACGTCTAACATGCGAAGCAGGAGCTGCCGCAACCACGGCGCCTACTTCCATTCGTTTCGCCTTATAACCCGGATGATACACCTCCGCGACCTGACCCGTTGCCAATCCAATCTGATTGCCGTACGAGCTATATCCGCGAGCTGCTTCCCGAGTAATTTTTCTCTGTGGTAATTTTCCAGCCAAAGTATCCGCCAAGGTTTCCCGCGGATCGGCTGCCCCGGTCACACGCATCGCTTGATAGACATAAGATCGGCCCGACAATGGATCTCGAATCGCTCCACCCAAACAAGTGGCTGCACCGCCGAATGGTTCAATCTCCGTTGGATGGTTATGGGTTTCATTCTTAAACATCAATAACCAGTCTTCTTCTTTTCCATCAATGGTGACTGGAATTTTAATCGAACACGCGTTGATTTCTTCTGATAAATCAAGATCGTCTGCCTTGCCTTCATGATGCAAAAAGCGCATCCCCAAAGTGGCAAGTTCCATAAGCGTCAGGTCTTTTGCTCCCCGTCCCAAACATTTTTTAGCTGCCAAAGCAGTTTCCAAAGCCGCTTGAATCGGTGCCATTCCAACCCCTTCTTCCAGATGAATTTCTTCCAGTTTTGTTGCGAAGGTTGTATGTCGGCAATGATCCGACCAATAGGTGTCAATGACTTTCATCTCTGTAATAGTCGGGACTCGCTCTTCTTCTTTGAAGTATTGCTGAACAACAAGAAGGTCTTCCTTGGTCATGGCCAGGCCTGCATTTTCGCGATAGGCTGTCAATTCCGCTTCCGTTTCCTCCAAGAACCCTTCAATGGTTTCAATCATTGGCGGAACTGGAAAATGACTACTTAAAGATTCAGGCTTTTCTGTACCCACCAAACCCGAATCAACGGGGTTGATCAATACCTGTTCGATCTTCATCTTCTCTTCTTCTGTGAAGGAACCAAAGAAACGATAATGAGTCGCCACACGCACGATGGGACGAATTCCCTCCGTGATCAGGGCAATCGCCTCTTCGCATGAATCGGCACGCTGATCAAATTGTCCCGGTAAAAATGCGACAACCAAATCCAAATCACCTTCTTCAGGCAAAGTTTCCTTGTACCAGCGATCAACCGGCGGCTCTGCAAATACACTCGTAATGGCTCGTTCATACACGCTTTCTTCCACCCCTTCTACATCATAGCGGTGATAGATCCGTACACGATCGAATTTAGCAAGACCTAAGTCTGTCTCTAGGCGCTTTTGTAATCGCTGCGCCCCCTCATGAAAAGGCTCTTTTTTTTCTACAAAAATTCGTTGAACCATTTGTTCCTCCTTAAAGAATGAAAAAAGCCCGAATAGATTTCGCTACTCGGACTCTATGCTATGCACTTTTACGCGAAGTACGTGAAGTAAATCTTAACCAGGAATAGCAGCCCGACAATATAGGTAAGTACTGGCACATCTTTTCCTTTTCCCGTGAATGTTTTTAACAATACATAGGAAAGAATACCAAATTCAATTCCTTCTGCAATCGAATATGCCAAAGGCATCATAATGATTGTCAAGAATGCTGGAATGGCTTCTGTGTAATCAGTCAAATCGATCTCTTTGATTGGACTCATCATAAACAAACCAACAAGGATCAACGCGGGTGCGGTAGCCGCTCCCGGAATCGCAATAAACAATGGTGACATAAACAAGGCAATTGCAAACATACCCGCAGTAGACAATGCGGTCAAACCAGTACGGCCGCCCTCAGAAACACCTGAAGCAGACTCCACATACGTTGTAACCGTTGATGTTCCAAGACACGCGCCAATAGTTGTTCCGATCGCATCGGCAAACAAGGCTTGTTTCGCACGAGGAAGCTTTCCATCTTTGTCCAACATATTAGCTTTGGTCGCAACCCCAACCAGGGTTCCTACCGTATCAAACATATCTACCATTAGGAAGGTAAACAAAACAACAATAATATCAAATAATGCTTTCGGATCCGTCAAGAAACCGAAATCAAATTGGAACGCAACCTTCGCCAATGACGGTGGCGCACTGATAATACTTTCTGGAATCGGAGTCACACCCAAAGGGATACCGACTAGTGCTGAAAGCAAAATACCAAACAATAAAGCGCCTTTCACATTCCTCGCTAATAGGATACCTGTTACAACCAAGCCCACAAGCGCAACAATTACCGTTGGAGATGAAAGATCGCCCAGAGTAACCGGAGTCGCTCCCTGTACAACAATGCCCGCGTTCGCTAGGCCAATAAATGCTATAAATAAACCAATACCGACTGAAATTGCCTTCTTAATGTTCATTGGAATTGAGTTTATAATCGCTTCCCGAACATTCAAGAATGTCAACCCGATAAAAATAAGACCTTCAATTAATACAGCCGTTAACGCCGTTTGCCATGTGTAACCCATCTGAAGCACAACCGTATAGGCGAAAAATGCGTTCAAGCCCATGCCCGGTGCCAATGCAAACGGATAATTGGCCACAAGACCCATGGTGATCGTTGCCAAGATAGAAGCCAAGGCAGTTGCTGTAAATACGCCACCGAAATCCATCCCTGCAGCCTCTAAGGTTAAGGGATTGACGATCAAAATATAGGCCATCGTCATAAAGGTTGTAATCCCTGCCAAAATCTCTGTTCGAACATTGGTGCCGTTTTCCTTTAATTTAAAAAATGATTCCATTAATGTTCCTCCTCGTGTTCTGTATTAATTCAAATACAGTCTAACAAAGGAGGCAGGGAAAGTCAACGCAAAACACGAATGTTTTTTATTAAAATAATTCCATTCTTCGTGAATGTGCATTTTTATACAAAGTGTATCGATCAGCGTTCCATATTCATACGGATATGGCAGGTAAATGTTTGCCAAAATACCATTTCCATTCGAAAAACGCAAAAAAAAGCGAACAAATCATGTCCGCTTCTCATTTATTTGATCTCATTAAGGGGATTAGCCGTATAGGACCCCAACAATTGATATTCCAAAGACCGTTTGCTTAGTTCTCCCAGCATCGCTTGAAATGCTTTTTCATCGGCCGTTCGTTCCAGATCAATGAAGAAATCATACTCCCACGGCACCTCTTTTGCTGGATGGGATTCAATCTTCGACATATTGATTTTATACTCCGAAAACACGCCAAGGGCTTCGAAAAGGCAACCCGGCTGATGTGAAACCCGCAAGATCATTGACGCCTTGGTAAGCGGCGTATTTTCAATCGATGCTTTCGCAACGACCACGAATCGTGTTGTATTGGTTCGTTGATCTTGAATTTCCGATTTCAAAATTTCCAACTGATAGATCTCAGCCGCCCGTTTGCTCGCGATCGCCGCGATTGTTTCATCCCCACTTTCCGCAACGCGCTCCGCACTTTTGGCCGTATTGAGATAAGCATGCTGTGTCCACTCCCTATACTCACCTAAAAAAGCCTGACATTGCCGCAAAGCTTCCGGATGGGAATAAACATCTCGGATATTTTCCAGTTTCGCTCCCGGTTTCACCATCAGGCAATGCCTCACGGGAACATATTCCTCTCCTACGATCTTGAGTCCCGCCTGAAGCAACAGGGTATACACGGCACGAATGGCGCCCGTTGAGCTATTTTCAATAGGGAGCATGCCCGCGATAACTTCGTCGGATTGCACCGCTTCCACCACCGCTTCAAAGGTTTCAAAAGCACGATGTTCAAATCCATGAAAAAAAGAACGAACAGCAATTTCAGAAAATGCGCCGGGAACACCTTGATACCCAACCAACTTACTTGTCGCCATGATCGCCACCTCCCAAGAGCAAATCAGCCAGCACCATGGCTGCAACCGCTTCTGCTACAGGTACGGCGCGAGGGACAACACAAGGATCATGCCGACCCGTCAACCGCAAGGTTTCATCAACACCTTCCCGCGTTACGGTTTGAAGGGGTTGACTGATGGATGGTGTCGGTTTGATCGTGATACGACATCGAATCGGCGCGCCCGTTGTAATCCCACCAACGATCCCGCCGTTGTGATTCGATGCGAAGGTAATCGTATCGCCATCCATTCGCATTTCATCCGCAGCCTGGGAACCCGTCATATCCGCAAACTCACATCCGTCTCCAAACTCAATCGCCTTGACGGCCGGGATTCCAAACAAGGCTTGCGCCAGGTTCCCCTCCACCGTATCGAAGATCGGGTTACCAACCCCAACCGGCAAGCCGGTAATCAACAACTCAATCGAGCCGCCCAAGGAGTCTTCCTGCAGTCGAGTTTTTTCAATAGCTTCAATCATTTCCTTGCGGTCCCACTCCCGAGACACGGCAAAGTCCAATCCGGACAAACTCTTCAATTCCTCTTCCGAAAGCGTCTCGATCGGCTTCGTTCCAAGTCCGCCAATTCGGCGAATCTGAGCGAAAATAAAAATTCCCTTCTCTTCCAACCACGGCCGGATCAATGCACCTGCAAATACCATGGGTGCCGTCAATCGCCCAGAAAAATGTCCGCCCCCTCTGGGATCATTGGCGCCATCATAGCGAATGCTTCCCGAATAATCTGCGTGAGACGGGCGATACAAAGATGTCAATACTGAATAATCCTTCGATCGCGCGTTGGTATTTCTTATCATGGCACAAAGAGGAGTCCCCGTTGTCTTTCCTTCATAACTGCCGCTAACAATCTCTGGTAGATCCGCTTCTTTCCGTTTGGTGCTCCAAGGCATATTCCCAGGTTGTCTGCGCTTCATCTCAAAAAGAATCCGTTCTTCATCGATCGGCAATCCCGAAGGAAGTCCATCCATTACCACACCAATGGCAGTGCCATGGCTTTCCCCAAATATACTCATTCGAAGATTCTTTCCCCACTGACTACTCATCTATTTTTCCTCCCATTCGCTGAAACTCATCCCAAAAATGCGGGTATGACTTATTCACCGCTTCACTTCCAGTTAATTCAATCTCTGCCGACGCCCTTATACTGGCAATGGCTACCGCCATGGCGATGCGATGATCGTTCCACGCATCCACCAAGCCGCCGGTAAATCCTTCGCCACCTTGAATTAGCAATCCTTCTTTTTCTTCCTGAATCTTCACACCCAACGCTGTTAACACATTCGTTGTCGACTCCAATCGGTCCGATTCTTTGATACGAAGTCTAGCCGCATTGACAATCCTTGTTTCCCCAAAGCTGACGGCTGCAAGTACCGACAAAATCGGTACCAGATCTGGAATATCTCGAACGTCGATAGTAATGCCAGTTGTTTTGGATGGATACACCCACAGATCATCATTTTTCCATTCCCAATCCCCGCCCATCTCGCGCACCAAGAATAGAATCGCTCGATCCCCTTGCCTCGACTTTTTCTTCAATCCCCTGAGACAAATGGGCTGCGTGCCAATTAATCCGGCAACAATCCAAAATGCAGCTTGCGAAAAGTCGCCCTCTACATGAAAGTCAACCGAGGTATATCTTTGACCATCCGGCACGTAGTATCCCGTTTCTGTCCGATTGATCTCAATACCAAAGGCAGCCATCACCTCTCGAGTCAACTCCACATAGGGCTCCGACTCCAACTTCCCCTGAATGTCCAATGTCATTTCGGATTTCGCAATGGGCGCCGCAAGTAAAAAGCCCGTAAAGAATTGCGAGCTAATGCTTCCATCCAGTTCAAAGGAAGTTGGCAACTCAAACCGCTCAGTGACAAGAGGCAATTGTCCTGGATATGTATAGGTTGTTCCCGCCTGGTCAAAGACATCAAGGATCGTCTGAATCGGCCGAGTCGGCAACTTACCTTCTCCATTAAACTCTGCACGATCCGCTAAAAGTGCCGCAATCGGAATCATAAAGCGAAGGGTTGAACCCGATTCACCACAATCAATTACAGCATTTTTCGTATGTTCCCTGACCCCGGTGATTTCCCAAATACCGTCTTCCACGAGCTCAAAACTCGCCCCCAAGGCTTCCATCGCCTCACGGGTTGCACGCAAATCCCTCGAATCATCAAGTCCGCTTACACAAGAAACCCCCGCACTCAAGGCTGCGCAGATCAAGGCACGGTGCGAAACGCTTTTAGAGGAAGGAACTCGCAAGGTGCCCTGTAAACTCGATGGCTGAATCACTCGTTTCATTCCGCTACCCCCTTTAAAAAGTCTTCAATAATACCATATTTCACAGGACGTACCACTGCCTGCCCCATCGCTTTCACCGCCACAAGATGCAAGAGTCCTCGGCTTTTCTTCTTATCTTTTTTCATGGCAGCAAGCCATTCTTCCGTCGGAATTGGAATGGATTGAACCGGCAAGTGAAATTGAGTGAGCAAAGCTGTCAACTCTTCTTCGACACCCGATTCCGTGATTCCTAATTCTTGACCGATTTGCGCTGCCAGAATCATCCCTATGGCAACAGCCTCGCCATGGGCATATTTCTTGTATTCCGTGTATTGCTCAATGCCATGTCCAAAACTATGGCCGAAATTCAAAATCTTTCGAAGTCCGTGCTCCTCTTCATCCTGGCTGACAACCATCGCCTTTAACTCGCAGCAGCGCGCAATCACCTTGCCCCATGCAGGTCTCAGCTCCGCTTCGTCACGCAAAAGAGCAACTTGCTTCAATAAATTCGCATCCAAAATCGCCCCTGTCTTTACAACCTCGGCAATCCCGTTTCGAAATTGTCTCATCGGCAAAGACATTAGAACACTAGGGTCAATAATCACACCCTTAGGCGCATAGAAACTGCCAATCAAATTTTTTCCTTCCCTTACATTCACGCCAACCTTTCCGCCAACGCTACTGTCTACCTGTGCCAACAAACTCGTCGGCACTTGCACAAAAGGAATTCCCCTCATAAACGTTGAAGCGACAAACCCAGACATATCACCTACAACACCGCCGCCGAGGGCAATGATCCCACTGGATCGATCGTGCCCTTTTTCTAAAAGCCAATGATAAATAGTCTCTATTGTTTGAAGGTTCTTGCTCTCTTCACCCGCCTTGATTATGAAGGCATCCACAAACCCTAGTCCAGCTTGCTTCAAATCAGCCTGAAGTTGCTCCAAGTAGAGTTCGCCTACATTGGTATCGGTGATAATCGCCAATTGTGAAGAAGGCATCCACCTGCGAATCCAATTTCCCGCCTGCTTAAATATTCCCTCTTCAATTAAGATTGGATATTTCCCGTGTTTTGATTGCACATCGATTTTTTGCATCCTCTACTCCTTTATTCCCTCTTGAAACTGCTTGCCGCTTGCCAATGTATCTAGAATTTCCATTCCATTGTCCGACTGCAAACAATTTTTCAAGCGATTGAGTTTTCTTTGAAATTCTTCCAAGTCCTCCAGTATTGCCGGTGCGTTATATAAGAAGATATCTCTCCACACCTTTGGATCTCCCGCGGCAATCCTCGTGGAATCTCGAAAGCCATCGCCAATGTAATTTTTGAAATTCTCTTCACTTTCCATCAAAGTGGAAAGCAAAACGGCAGTCAAATGAGGAATATGACTTGTTTTCGCCACCATTGTATCATGTTCTTTCGGACTCGTCCTTACGATCTGTACGTCAATGGCTTCCAGTAATCGAATATATGCGTTTTGCACTGGACAATTGGTTCCGCCGGTTATGAAAAATACCTTCCCATCAAAGAGATCCGCACGGGATGCAGAAAATCCATTCCGTTCCGCTCCACACATGGGATGCCCGCCTAAAAAGGAAACAAACTCCGGCAAACAAGCTACCATTTCTCTATGAACCCGTTCCTTGACGCTTCCCAAGTCTGTCACCAGGGCGCCTTCCGCCATCCATGGAATCAACATATTGATAATGGTTGGATATGCTCCTAGGGGTGTCGCCAATACGATCAAGTCATATTTTTCTTCTTGGGTCTGGCTAAATCCCGCATCGATAATACCGAGGGCTTGGGCTGTCTCGATTGATTCATAATCCAGATCCAGCCCATCCATTTTAATTGCAGGAACCGCATAGCGAATCGCTTTCGCAAATGATCCGCCCATCAATCCCATTCCAACTATTAAAATCCGCTTAAAGTCCGATTCCATCTCTTTTCCTCCTCTTATAGGTCGCGCACAGCTTCGTGCACCACCCGCACCGACTGCATCAACTCTTCAAAATGTTCTGGGTACAAAGACTGTCCCCCGTCACACAACGCCTCATCTGGATTCGCATGAACCTCAACCATGACACCATCTGCCTTGATCGCTGCCGACGCCCGCGCCATCGGAATGACCATGTTTCGTCTACCAGACGCATGACTTGGATCAATCAGAATCGGCAAATGCGACATCTCTTTAATGGCCGTTACCACATTCAGATCTAGGGTGTTTCTCATATATTTCTCGAAAGTTCGAATTCCTCTTTCGCACAGAATGACGTTGCGATTGCCTTCCGCCATAATGTATTCCGCCGCTACCAATAACTCTTCCAGTGTTGCCGACATGCCGCGTTTCAATAAAACTGGCTTGTCTCCACGACCAACGCATTTCAATAAAGAAAAGTTCTGCATATTTCTAGCACCAATCTGAATCAGATCCACATGCTCCGCTACCACATCGTAATCTGCAGTGCTCATCAATTCCGATACAACCGGGAGTCCAGTAAGCTCGCCCGCTTCTTTCAACAATTTCAAGCCTTCAACGCCCATTCCTTGAAAGCTATATGGCGATGTTCTAGGCTTGAATGCACCACCGCGAAGGATATTTGCGCCTGATTTCTTAACCGCTATTGCCGCCGCCATCATCTGATCGCGACTCTCAATGGCGCAAGGACCAGCAATCACTGTAAAGCTTCCGTTGCCTACAGGAACATTTCCTACCATGACTACTGTATCGTCTCGTTTATAAGATCGACTTGCCAGTTTGTAGGGAACCGTAATACGGTACGCCTTGTCCACCATCGGATCCATCAAAAACTCCGACAATTCAAATTTCAATGTGTCTCCAATAACGCCAATCACGGTTCGATTTGGCCCGCTACTTACATCTGCCTCGTTTCCATTTTTGTGGATATGAGCGACCACCGCCTGAATATCCGAATCCTTTGCTCCTTTTTTCATTACAATAACCATAATTTTCCTCCCTTTCCGAAAAAAACATAAAAAAATGCGGAGAATCAATTGATTCCCCGCAGCTAGTAGTGAGTAACGTTTCCTATGCCGGTTCCCCTATGATTCGATTTGTTCGTATATAATTGAATGCAAAATAGCCAACGCCATAATAAAAATAATAGCCTTGGAAAAAGAATGTAAAATATGCAATTGCTTGTTGCTTCAATTGTGTACAATTCTCTTTGATTGCTTCAATCAATCGGTTCATAGTTGCACCTCATTGGATTTTTTATTAGTGTAAAGCTTCCGTAATGCATTGTCAACCGATAAATGACAATCGTTTTCTGGCAAACGATTTCTTGCGCACGATTCTCCTTTAAATGGATAACAATACGAAATAAAAATCGGTCAACCACGTATTATAGTAAGGTTAAATTCAAATATACTTACTATTATTTCGAATTAACGCTTAACCATTTACAATTAAAAGGAATACATGTAAAATAGATTAAAATACAGAGAAAAGGAGACTATTATGGATCATACAGATCTTGCCATCCTCGATGCACTCGATAAAAACAGTCGCGCCACCGTCTCGGAAATCTCAAAACTCGTCAGCTTATCAACACCAGCAGTATCCGAAAGAATCAAAAAATTAGAAGAAGCCGGCATTATCGAACAATTCACCTTGAAGCTCAACTACAAGAAAATGAATCTAAATCTAATGGCCTTCGTTTTCGTCTCCCTCAAGGGCGGTGCTTCCATCCCTCAATTTCGAGAAGCGATGAACTCCTTCCCCGAGGTCCTCGAATGCCATCATATTGCAGGCGAATATGATTATCTCTTAAAGGTTCTTCTCACCGACACCCAAGAGCTTGAACAATTTATCAGCAACCGATTGAAAGGCATCTTCAGCGTCCAGAAGACCAATACCCTGATCAATCTTTCAACGATCAAGTCAGACCTTAACAGGATTGCGGCGCCATGATGATCAAGGGATTCAAATTCGGCCTCCTCCTGCAATTTGCAGTGGGTCCGGTCTGTCTATTCATCTTTCAAACGGCCATTTCCACAGGGCTAAAACCAGCCCTTCTCGGCGTACTCGGTGTCACTCTAGTTGACGCCCTCTTTATTGCGGCAGCCATTCTTGGTCTGGGCACACTACTCAAAGCAAACCCCAAGATTCAACACTTCATTCAGCTCTTTGGCGGGATCATCGTCATGGTGTTCGGACTCAGCACTCTCCTGGGCGCCTTCGACATCTCTTTTCTTCCAAGCTTCAGCCTGGCAGCCGGTGATCCAGGAAACATATTCCAGCATACCATGCTCTTGACCCTGTCAAACCCATTGACCATCCTCTTCTGGGCTGGCGTATTTTCAGCCAAGCTCGCAGAAGAAAACCTTGGTCAAATCGATATGATTAAATTTGGCACAGGAGCTGTGCTTTCCACCCTAGTCTTCCTCAGCGCCGTCAGTGTTCTTGGCAACACACTCTCGGTAATCATCTCACCGATTATACTGAAATCCTTCAATGGCGCCGTAGGCGTTCTCTTGGTCGGGTTTGGAATGAGAACCCTCAACAAAATAAGAACCGCCGACAAAATAAATGAAATCATTTGATAGAAAACGCCTGCAAATTCGAAATCGAATTTGCAGGCGTTTCTTGGTTTTATCAAACTACTCGAATAACTAGTCAGTTATTGTACTGTTGCGCGACGCACCACCCGTGAGATCTCATCGATTTGTTCAACAACAAACAATTGGATTTTCTGATTCACAACTCCATCTTCATCCACTGTCAAATGAATTTCAATCGTGGCATCGTCTTGGCAAGGCATCTCCGCAAGAAGACTCTCACAATAGAAGAGGCTCATCGGGATTTTAATCTCTTGTCCCCGATATTCAATCAACAGATTGTTAGCCCCAGCACCCTGTTTTCTCATGATGTCCTCAAATGGAATTCTCAACCGCAGATCCATTTCATCAGATTTCAACAATGCCCGGTAATCAACTCTCCCCGATTCCAGCTCGACTGCTTTAAACACTCCAAAGCAATTGTCTCGGAAAGTCGCCAGCGTTTGGCCTCCGAATGAGCGTTCTACAATCATAGATATTGGTCGTCCTGTAGATTCTCTGACTTCCTCGACACCGCTGAGCTTTACCACCCATATATTTCCATAACTTAATTCGAACGGTACATCGCCAGCACCGTATTCACTTTCACCAACCATGATATATCCATTTTCCTTTGTCAAGCTACCACCGTAACAGAAGTCATATTCAACACTCCCAATACACTTCTGCCATTCTAGTTTACCGTCTGCTTGCAGCTTCACAACCCACGCATCAACGCCACCATGATTGCCAACAACATCGCCATCCGTAGAACTCGAAGTACCGGAAACCATATATCCACCATCCGATGTCAGCTGAATGTCAGATACGCTATCTTCCGAAGAACCGCCCAAACAATTTTGCCACTCCATGCTGCCGTTCACTCCCAGCTTCACAACCCATGCGTCACGCTTGCCATGATTGCCCGATTCATCGACATCCTTAACTAAAATATCGCCATCCTTTGAGTCGGTATAACCGGCCAAGATATATCCGCCATCCTCGGTTTGCAAAACACTCTCCGCATACTCATCAGAAGTACCACCCAGGGTATTCTCCCACGCTATATTCAATTCCGCATCAAGTTTCACAACCCAAGCATCAACGATTCCAGCCATCTCTTTAACATCGCCATCACTCGAACCTGTAAAACCAGCAACGATATATCCCTTATCCGCTGTCGGTTGGACGCTATAGGCAAGTTCATTAGCAGAACCACCTAAGCATTTCTGTTTTTCTATCTCGCCATCTTCGTCCAGCGCCACGATCCACATATCCATTCTAGCATGATAGCCCGAATCACCGCCATCGTTGGACTCTGTATAACCAACAAAAACATATCCACCATCCGCTCTCTGCTGAATGTCATTCGCGATATCAGCAGCTGAACCACCAAAGGTCTTTGCCCATACAACACTACCGGACGTGCTTAACTTCGCTGCCCACGCATCACAGTAAACTCCATTGTCTGAGGAATCGCCCTCATCGACTAAAAAATCGCCATCCTTTGACTGGGTATAACCGGCGACGATATATCCGCCATCCTTGGTTTGCTGAATGCTATTCGCATCCTCATATTTAGAGCCACCTAGGCAAGTCTGCCATTCAACACTGCCGGAGGTGCTCAACTTCACGACCCACACGTCACCACCACCATGATTGCCTGAAAAAGCTCCATCAATAGAATTCGTTTCACCGGCTATGATATATCCGCCATCCACGGTCTGCTGAATGTTAGAAGCCCGTTCAGACATAAGACCACCCAAGAATTTCTGCCATTCCACCTCCGGAATATCTTGCGAAGCTGCCTGTACCGGGGTTGCTGAAAACAAGAGTATAGTAATAATGAATCCGTAAATAAGCATCTTTTTCAATTTGATAATTCTCCTTTCTCAAGTTGGAGTAAATGTCATATTCTATTCTTTTCCGTCAGTACACCTCAATGCTTCAAACTAGAAATTAGAAAATAATTTAAAAAAAGTAATTAATTTCCATATTAACTATACCTTTATTTTCTTTTCATTACAACCCCAACAAGCCTTACAATCCGAATATTCATTCAACTCAAGCTTAAATAAAAACAGATTTTCTTCCCTACAAAACCGAATCGCTTCACAACACACAGCCTTCCAACGACACCGGCAACACGAGAAAACAACCCCTGCAGATCTGATTTGACTCAGACATACAGGGGTTGTTTTCATATATATACTATTTTATTTCATTTCCTCTGACCTTCTCGATGGAATAGCAAACCACAACGTAGTCTATTCTTTACTCATCTTCTTTGATCTGTAATCCCAATAATTTAGACAGCTCAACAGCTTGATAGACGTTCACAATTACACCCTTCAATTCTTCTGCATGCTCCGATACACAAATTCCTTCCAAATCACAGGCAGAAAAATCTACATTCTTTAAGGGCGTTCTAAAAAACTCGGTTCGAACGAACTGCGAGTCCCTCGTCTCAAAAAACTTTAACGAACAACCGGCAAAAAAAGCGTCCGATAGATCCGAATCGAGAATCGCACACTTATCAAACTGCGCACTGGTAAAGTTCGCATAGCGCAACGCACTCTTTTCGATCGTAAAATCAATGAACTTGCATTCTGCAAAATTGGAACCTACCAATTGAGAACTTTTGAATTCACACTGACTAAACCAACTACGGGAGAAATCGCAATTGGGAAAGGCGCAGGAGTCAAACACCACGTTGCTGAATGAACATCGCTCCAATACTACCTCAGAAAATGAGCAATTATCAAAACAAACATTCTCAAAATAAAGATTGTCAAACACTTCATTCTCCAAATTTTGCTGTTTGAAATGAAGGTTGATTACATCGTCTTCCCTCTCCACACTCGCTCGCAGCTCACTTTTTGCATCGATACAAACTGCCAAACACGGCGTTAGTTTCGGTTTCTTTATTTTCACTATTTTAGCCATATCTTTATCACGTCCATTCCATAAAGTATGATACACCATATCACATTTCGAAATGACCATGCAAGTTTTTATATGCAAAAAAACCTCTACGGAGTTTAGTTTCACCCATTCCATAGAGGTTCCGATTTAACTTTAAACGTTACATTTGATAATCAAGCCGGTTCCTTGCGGTAGAAGAAAAGACCGCTCAAAATCAACACAAGGGAAATCAACATGTAGATCCCGACATTCGGGTTTTGAATGCCCCCGACTACAATGACCAGAGCACCCAAAATGGCGCAAATCGGTTTTACATATCGGTTAAACACGTTCAAGTCCTTGAAATTTTGAATATACCAAACATACAAAAGGATGTAGAAACCATAAATCATAACAATTGGAATTTCATCCAAACCGATATAACGACCGAATACATTATTCAAACTTCCATACCAAAGAGCCAAATAAATCATCGAAATGACAAAAGCGCCAATCGCTGAATGTCTTGGCATATTCGTCTTCGGATCGACTTTAGAAAAAAATGCAGGTGCAGGACCCTGATTTCGAATCGCCAAAGAATATGGGATTCTCGAATTCGTCAACGCCAGACCATTTAAGGTTCCCAGGCAGGAGATTACAACAAATGCAGTCAGAATACTTCCGCCGATCGTGCCAAACATATTATTCGCCACCATACTAACGGCTTGATCGCCTTGCGCCAAGATGACATCAGTCGGCAATGCGCTGGTGATCCCTAAGAAGTAGATCACATAGACGACAAAGACAGTGAGCGTTCCCAACACCAAGGCCTTAGGCAGATTCTTCTTAGAATCCTTAATTTCACTATTTACCGTAATCGCCAAAATCCAGCCTTCATACGCGAAAGCGGTCGCAACAACCGCCGATGCCAATGTGCCACCGGACTTTGTGATCCCCGAAGCCGCCGCACTCATATTTTCAACTAAAACGCCATTGATCATTCCACTCACAACACCCAGCACTGCAATCAAAGTCAGTGGAATCAACTTAATGACCGTTGTCGTGACCTGAAACTTTCCTGCCAGTATGGGTGCTACATAGTTCATGGTATAGATCAGCACCATGTACACCACCGCAAGTACCCAAGTCGCAATTGAATTTGAGGGATTGTCGCTGCCCAAAAGTATCATGGTATAAAGAGAACTTACCCATGCCAGAATCGCACACAATGCTGAAGAATACAGCACACAATTAAACCAGCCGATCAAGTACCCCATGCGATTGCCATAAGCAATCTCCATATAATCCACAATCCCGTTGGATCTCTCAATTCGTCCCGCGAACTCTGCAAAGCACAATGCGCCAAAGATCATGGAAAAGGCGCCAAGCCCCCACGCAACCAAGGCCAATAACACATTGCCGCCCGTAAGCACCAGAACATCATCCGCTTTGAAAAATACGCCTGAACCAATGACGATGCCAACCACCATGGCAATCGCCGTAGGCAATCCATATTTCTTACTTAATCCTTCCATAACCTCTCCTCAACAACTTTATTATTGCTATAACGTAAACCCTAATAAATTCCATATTTCTCAAACCGTTAACATAAGAATTAACCATGCATTTCACTGAATTATATTATCATAGGCAATGCCCTAGCACAATAAGCGACTTCAAAGAGTTGTAGGGTCATCGCAAAAAAATGAGCCCACAAACCTAATTTCATTCAGGTCTGCTAGGCTCATTCTTCTGATTTTCAAATACACCTTATTGAATATTCATTCGGTGCACAAGTTTTGTCTTCTCATCCACTTGTTCGACAACAATCAACTGGATCACTTTTTCAAGAGATCCATCCTCTTCCTCAATCAAATGAATTTCAATCATGGCTTCGTCGTGAGAAGGCATCCCAAAAAGAAGCTCCTCACACTCAAAGGTACTCATGGAAATTTGAATCTCTTGTCCTCGATGCTCGATCAAAAGATTTTTCGCCCCAACTGCGACTTTCATTTGTATATCCGCATAAGGAATTCTCAACCGTACATCCTTTTCTTCAGACCGTAGGGGTGCGCGAAAATCAATGGCTTTCGTTAGCGGATCAATAACCTTCAGTAACCCAAACCCATCATTTCGAAAAGTTGCAAGTGTTTGACCGGCAAAGGTCCGCTCGCGAATGATCGCTCTGGGTCGATTCATCGATGCATCTCCATTCGACGCAGGTGCTTCATCACCATTCCCCTCAAACTTTACGATCCAAACATCCCAGCTACCATGATTGCTCAATACGTCGCCATCTTGTGAATAAACATGACCAGCAACCACATATCCACCATCATCGGTCTGCTGAATACTGTAGGCATTATCATTTTCGGTACCACCCAGGCTTTTCTGCCAATTGATTTCACCCTTCTCATCCAGTTTTACAACCCAAATATCTTCATATCTATGATGGCCTGATACATCGCCATCTTGTGATTGCGTTCCGCCAGCAACTATATATCCGCCGTCATTTGTCAGTTGAATACTGTAGGCTTGATCATGATTCGTGCCACCTAGGCATTTCTGCCAATCAATGTCACCGTTTTCCTTCAGTTTTACAACCCAGACATCATAGGTGCGACGATGGCCCGATACATCTCCATCACTTGACCATGTAAAGCCAACAAACACATATCCACCATCATCTGTCAGCTGAATATTGTAGGCATGTTCATGAAAAGTACCACCTAGACATTTCTCCCATTCAATTTCACCGTTTTCCTTCAGTTTTACAATCCAAGCATCCAATCCGCCAATAGGATCCGATACATCGCCATCTTGTGAAGACGTTACGCCAGCAATTATATAGCCGCCATCCTTCGTCAGCTGAATACTATGGGCAACATCATAAGCACTACCACCTAGGCATTTTTGCCAATCAATATCACCGTTTTCTTTCAGTTTTACTACCCAAGCATCCGATTCGCCATAATTGCCCGATCCATCTCCACGACAACCCACCACATCTCCATCAACTGAATATGTAGAACCAACAAGTATATATCCACCATCATCTGTCTTCTGAATATCGAAAACCTCTTCATCCCCAGAACCGCCTAAGCATTTCTGCCAAATAATTTTGCCCGTCGCATCCAGCTTTACAAGCCAAGCATCTGATCCGCCATGATTGTCCGATACATCACCATCTTGTGATCCCGTCTTGCCAGCAACGATATAGCCACCATCATTTGTCTCTAGAATACCGTAGGCATGTTCATAAGAAGTACCACCCAGGCATTTCTGCCATTCCATTTCACCTTTGGCATCCAGTTTCACAACCCAAGCATCCACATTCCCATGATTGTCCGATACATCTCCATCATTTGAATATGTAGAACCAACAACAATATATCCGCCATCTTTTGTCGGCTGAATACTTTGAGCAAGTTCACTAGACGTACCGCCCAAACTTTTTTGCCATTCAATTTCTGGAACCAATTGCGCTGTTGCCAGGACTGGGTTTGCATTAAATAGTACAAAAGCAGTTACTACAATCATGACCAATTTCTTCTTCATCTCATTCTCCCCCATGTTAATCTAAAATCCCCGATTTTCAAATATATCCCGTTCTACGATCCTCTTTTTCTTTAAAGAGAAACCAGTAGCTTTCTGTACTCTTTTCATTATTCCAAATAAAGGAAAATATACATGCTTTAACTATATGGTAAGTTGCCTTCCAATGCAAACAAACCTTCAATCGCGAATGTGAATCAAGTTTAAAAGCGTTTTTCCTTTCTCCCAAGGGTAGAATCAACATACAGGAGGAGGTATTAGACAAATCGCACCACCTGGCGACTTTTACTTGATCTATTCTCTGTCAATAAAAAATCACCTCATCATAATTGATGAGATGACTTTTCCATTTCCATAATTTTAGCATGATTTTCATTTCTACCAACGCTTACATCTCTTGAGATAAGCCATTTCTGAAATCACGTTTTTGATTCATTTTATAGGTTACTTACTCGGCTACTATTTTTTGCCACTCTTCTACCAATGTGGGTTTCAACACATTAAGCTTATCATAATCAAAGAATGTACAATTCTCAAACGCTTCTTGGCCATAAGCCAGGAACGTTTGTTGTTCTTCAGACATAACCGCATTCTTATTCGTCGGAGCTTCGTTGTTCAACTCAAGGAACATTTCTTGAGTTGATTGTTGCAAGGTATAATCCACGAACAATTGTGCCAATTCTTTGTTTGGCGCATCTTTCACAACATTGATATATACATCATCTCCGAAGTTACCTTCTTCTGCATCAACCCAAACCATATTAAGTCCTGAATTTTCAAGAACAGGCATCAATAAATCCATAAATACAGTTACAGCTACTTCTTTTTGTGCCATGGCACCAATCAAATCACTGGTATACCATAATTTGATATTATCCTTTTTCTCTGCATATAGATCCAATGCTACTTGATAGTTATCCAAGTCACCGCCAAGTTCTTCCGCTATTGCACCCAAAACATAAGGACCTGCAGTAGAACTCATAGCAGGAAGTGATACGATTCCTGCATATTGATCATCAAATAAATCCATGTAAGAAGTTGGTGCTTCCAGTCCTAATTCATCCAACATATCTGCATTGTACATAATACCGTAACGACCTACAGCTACCATAGGACCGTAACCTGATTCATTTTTTGCGAAATCGTATAACTCATCAACGTTTGTCACAACACTTGTATCAATCAACTCAACAAGACCAAGTTCTTCCGCTTGATTTGCGTAGCTTCCTGAAAGATAAACAACATCGTCTTCAACAATACCCGAATTGATTTGAGCTTGTAATTTTGCAATGCGATCTGAATTTGCATTCACTTCATCAATAATGATTTCACAACCGTATAATTCTTCGAAATCAGCTGCAATCTCTTTCGTTGCCGATCCAGTATACCCGCCCCATGTACATACAACCAATTGAACACCACTGTAATCCGGTGCTTCAACTACTGTATCTTCTGACGCACCTTCCGTTTGAGCTGCTTCGGTTGTTTCAGCACTTTCTTGAGAACAGCCTGCCAGTAAAGCGATGCCTACTATCATCACCAAAATAATAGATAATAATCTTTTTTTCATTTCCCCTACTCCTCTTAATACCTTATTTTTTATATATGATTACCTTGTCAGACGGAAATGCAAAATAAATGCTCTCGCCTTCCTTAGGTAGTACCATATCAACGTTAATCGCTTGAACCTTTTCATTGAAGGAACTTAAAATATCCACCATCGTATTATGGCCTTTATAGGTCATATTTACGATCTTCCCTTGTGCATATCCGTCCTCTTCTGTTTTTGAGATCAATACAGCTTCAGGTCGAATTGTCAATACCACCGCATCGCCTACGGCCAGTTCATCCGCTCGATCGTATGATTGGTTCATCACTTTGCCTTCAGCTACTTCAATCTGAATCTCTTTCCCCTCTTTTCGGACAATTTTGCCCTCCATAAAATTGGAAAAACCCATAAATTCAGCTACAAAGGGATGTGCCGGATGATTGAAGACTTCACCAGGTTCACCGATTTGCTCGATTTCACCTTCATTCATAATAACAACACGATTTGCTAATGAAACAGCTTCCTCCTGGTCATGTGTAACGATAATGGTCGTTAACTTCAATTTCTTTTGAATCCTTTTAATCTCAACCTGCATTTCTTGTCTCAGTTTTGAATCTAAGTTGGAAAGAGGTTCATCCAATAGCAGTACATCTGGTTCCATAACAAGGGCTCTTGCCAATGCAACACGCTGCTGCTGACCTCCGGATAGTTGTCGTGGATAACTATCACCTTTTCCCTCCAACTTCACCAGTCCCAGTATATATTCTACCTTTTCCTTTATTTCAGCCTTCTTCATTTTCTTTAGTTTCAAACTAAATTCAACATTTTCAATAACAGTCATATGAGGAAACAATGCATAATTTTGGAAGAAAATCCCAACGTTCCTTTTATAGGCAGGAATGTTATTCATGACTTTTCCGTTTATGGAAACTGTTCCTGCATTAGGCTCGATAAACCCTGCAATCATTCTTAGGATCGTGGTCTTTCCGCAACCACTGCCACCGAGAAGTGCAACCATTTCACCTTGCTTAATTTTTAAATTTATACTTTTTACTGCAGTTAAATCACCGTATTTTTTTGTCAAACTATCAATTGTAAGATATCCCAATTTCAATCTCCTTATTGTTTTGTCAAAGCATCCAAGCCAATGAATTTATCCATTAGTATCATCAATGCCAAAGATATAGCCATGAGTATGGTGGATATTGCCGCCACCGTAGGGTCAAATCTGAATTCCATATAGTTGATAATCTGTACCGGCAAGGTAGTGAATTTCGCTGATGTCAGTAAACTGCTAATTACCGCCTCATCAAATGAATACAAAAATGCCAACAAAGCACCTGATAAGACAGCCGGCTTGATGATCGGCAAGGTAATCTTGAAAAACACTTTTACAGGATTAGCCCCCAGGCTTGCTGCAGCATCATCGATCGTCCAATCATAGGAGGTCAAGATCCCCAAGGTATTTCTTATAATATAAGGCAATATGATAATGATATGCCCAATTAAGATCTTCAAGAATGGCGTCAGAATTCTCATCGATGCCGTCATCTGCAACAATACAAAACCAAAAGCAATCGATGGTATGAACATTGGTGATGTAAATAATGAAATCAATAATCCTTTTTGCTTGAAGCTGTACTTCGTTACACTAATCGAAGCCAACACACCAATAACAATATCAAATAGGGTTGCAACAATTGCCAATTTTACACTGTTGAGAAAGCCATCCACAAATTTTGAATTCTCAGCAAATATATTTGCATACCACTTCATGGACAACCCTTGCGGTGGAAAAGTGATGATCTCCGTCGCATTGAACGAAACAATCACAATGACAATCATCGGAGCCAATATAATCATAAATGCAATAACCGTTATTAATTTAAATAACCAGTTTATTTTCTTTTTCTCATACATGATTTATACACCTCCGACTTTCTTTGATACGTAATGATTTGCACTGTTTGAAAATACTTGGAACAACAATATTGCAAAGACCAGTACATAAGAGATGGCATTGGCAAAAGGCATATTGAATGCCGTCTTCACCTGACTGTATATAAATGTGCTGACGGTCAGATATTGGGCACCTCCCAGCAATCGGGGCGTCACATAGGATGTCATGCTCAGAGTGAAGACCAGTGTGCATCCGGACACAACCCCCGGTGCACTTAATGGAAAGATGACTTTTAAGAAGGTGGTCAAAGGGTTTGCCCCTAAACTGCTTGCCGCATCTTCCAAGTTGCTGTCAATAGATTGTATAACGCTCATAATTGAAAGAATCATATACGGGAGAAGCAACTGTGTTAAACCAATCATGACAGCTTTTTCTGTATACATAATTTTAACCGGTTCATCCACCAGGCCAACGGCCATCAAGAAATGATTGACCAATCCGTTGCTGCCTAGCAGCACCATCCAGCCATAAGCCCTTACAACGGCACTGATTAGAAAAGGGAATATAGTGGCAATCAACAATGCACTTTTGATTTTTGATTGCGTTCTCGCCAAGAAATAGGCTGTAGGATATCCCAGAATTAAACACAAAACCGTTGTCTTAACAGAAAGAATGGCTGTATTCCCTAAAATAGACAGGTAGAAAGGATCTGTACAAAACTTGATATAAAAATCTAGTTTGTCAGTTGCTATTCCTTCGATAAACGTATAGATCATTGGAATAATAAATACAGTAAGTAACGTAACCAACGCGGGTAATGCTAAAAACAGTATTTTCTTTTTTGTTTTCATAACGTACACTTCCTTGTAATTATTTAAAAAAAACGCAACGAAGCCCAAAAACGGGCTTCGTTGCACGTATTTACTCAAAATTACATTGTTTCCAATTATAGTTACCTATTCTTGATTTTTCAAACTCTACTTCATAATGAATTTAGTGCCGTTTTCTGTATTGTCAATCACAGGGCAACGTTCCCTTACCTGTTGAAGCCACGCCTCTTGGACGGAAGGCTCACTGTCTGAAACAATGCGAACCCTTGTTACGATTTCAGAAAATCCGGCTCTAAACGTATCGTTATTCTTAAGAAACTTGGAACCATCCACTTCGCCTTCAATGGAAATATCAATCTTCTGCAGATCCATATTCATTTCTTTTGCGATCCATTGACCGGCTGCATTAATGCACCCGGCAATCGATGCGAGATACATTTCAACAGGACTTGGCGCCTCATCCGCCCCTCCGAAAAGAGGAGGTTCGTCAATAATAATGCTATGCTTACCTGCTGTAATCGTTGTTTTCGTTGTATTCGTTGCGGTTGCAAGAACCGTAATCTTTGCCATGGTTTTCCTTTCCTGGAGCATAAAACGGGACAGGCCGTCTGCTAAGTCTTTTTTCCTAATCTGTAAACAGACGGTCAAAAACGATGCCAGCGAATAATGACGTTCCATAATACAATCCCTCTTCGTCCATCAAATAATTAGGATTGTGATGAGGCCGTGTTGTTCCCAACACTTCGTTGGCTGTACCAATCTCAACAAAACATCCCGGACAATCCGTCGCTTCCGTAAAGGCGGAGAAATCTTCTCCCGGCATAACCGGGTCGATCGCCAAGATACTTTCTTTTCCAAACCAGGCTTCGACAACCGCTTCTACATTCTCAGTCAGTTCCTCGTCATTGACAACAGAACTGTATCCTAGTTCATAGGACACTTTACAATCAGCTCCATATGAGGATGCATTCCCCTGAGAAATTTCTTTGATCATACCCGCCATATTGTTTCTTGTCTCTTGCGAAAAAGTTCTTACAGAACCCGTTATGTTCATTGTATTCGGAATAATATTATATGCATGCCCAGCTTCTACCTGACAGACTGACAAAACTGCAGGTTCAATGCCTTTTATTCTTCTCGAAACAATCGTTTGAAGGTTGCTGATGATCTGTGCGCCAATTACAATTGGATCCACACAAGTCTCCGGCATGGCAGAATGTCCCCCCTGGCCAATGACTTCAATATCAAACCGATCCGTTGCAGCGGTTAAAAAGCCAGAACGAATGCCAAAGGTTCCCGTCGGGAATGAAGACGACAGATGCAATCCATAGATCTCATCAATCCCTTCCATGACACCGGCTTTCACCATTTCAACAGCCCCGCCTGGTGGAAGTTCTTCTGCATGCTGAAAGATACAAACAAGGGTTCCGCTCATTTGATCCTTTTGTTCAGAAAATAGCTTTGCAATCCCTAAAAGAATCGCCGTATGTCCGTCATGTCCGCAGGAATGCATTACCCCTTCGATCTCAGAAGCATAGGGAAGATCATTCAATTCCGTCATAGGCAATGCGTCGATATCCGCACGCAAGGCAATGGTCCTTCCCGGCTTTTCTCCAATAATCTTGGCGATAACACCCGTTTTTGTCGGTCGCGATATATCTAGGCCGCCAAAACTTTCAAGTTGTTTTTCAATAAAATCAGATGTGGCAAATTCCTGAAAAGAAAGTTCACCATGCTGATGAAAGTGGCGTCTCCAACTAACGATTTCATTATTCATTTTTTCAATTCTATTCTTCAACACTTCGATATTTAATTGACTCTTCTCTTTTTTCATAGATTGATGACTTCCTTCCAACTTTCTATTTTTTACTATTTCGTAACAATTCCGTTACACTCACGACTCATATTGTAATACGTAAAACAAAAATTGTCTATATAAAAACCGAATAAAAACCATCTTTTCGAGAAAATCATTCGTATATCAGTACACTCTACAAAAATCCCGAGTTCTATATAAGCATTCCATTTAACAATTGAATCTAATTTCTGTTAAACTAAATGAAGTTAAACTAACGGAAAAAGAAAAGAGGTCAAATGGATATTTCAGAATTGCTATATGACGAAGGACTGGCTGTAGGATATAGCCGGATTGGTGCATTAAAATTTAGTGATATCGAAAATAAATCGATAGAAAAGATCAAACAAGATCACCCATGGGCTAATTCAATAATCATTGCAACCTTTCACTATAACTTTTATAGAATACCCTCTCAATTAGAAGGTAAGGTTAGCAAAAAAGATTTATTTAAAGGACGTTATATAAAACACTCTCATGAAAATGATGCAGCCACAGAATTTGAAGCATTACTATCAAAAGAAAGAATAAAACATCTAGATATGACGACCTTAGCGTCCTCTATAAAAAATAGTATTGCTGCTGAAATGGGTATTGGCATTACAAGAAAAAATGGATATTTCTATACAGAGGAAGGCTCTTATTGTCATTTACATGCATGGCTATTGGATGTAGATTTAACCTGTGACTTTGATGAGCCACCGACAGATTGTCCTGGACACTGTGGTATATGTGTTAAAACTTGCCCAGAAAAAGCTCTTACAAAAAGCTCAAAAGATACAGAAAAGTGTATCGCATTTAAAGCTGATCTCATTTTCGATAACTTTACGATCGGCTGTGATCACTGCCAAGACTTCTGCCCTTACAATAAGCATCGATGGGAATATGAAGAAGAATATATTGGGCTAACATACGAGTAGTCAATAAATATAAGTCTCTATTAGTACGCTATTAGTATGCTTTACTAAAAAAGAAACCTGCAATCCCAGTATTCATCGGGGTTGCAGGTTTTTGTATTTTTATTCCCACTCAATTGTACTTGGTGGCTTAGTTGTAATATCGTACACAATACGATTCACATGGTCAACTTGGTTGACGATTCTCGATGAGATCTTCTCTAAGACTTCAAATGGAATCTTCGCCCAATCCGATGTCATGCCATCGGAGCTGGTTACTGCACGTAGTGCAATGGTATAGCTGTAGGTTCTGCCATCACCCATCACGCCGACGCTGCGAAGACCTGTCATTACGGCAAAGTATTGCCAGATCTCTCGATCCAAGCCAGCTTTCGCAATCTCATCTCGATACACATAGTCTGCTTCTCTCAGAATTTCCAACTTTTCATCGGTAATCTCACCAATTACACGGATTGCAAGTCCTGGTCCTGGGAATGGTTGACGATAAACAAGATCCTCATCCAACCCAACTTCCAAACCAACTTTTCTAACCTCGTCTTTAAAGAGTTCTCTTAGTGGCTCGCACAATTTGAAATCAACGTCATCTGGAAGTCCGCCCACGTTATGGTGAGATTTGATGACTTCAGATTCGGCAGAACCGCCGGACTCGATAACATCTGGGTAAATGGTTCCTTGCACCAGATAATCCGCGTCCGAAAGCTTGTTCTTCTCTTCTTCAAATACGCGAATGAATTCTTCGCCAATAATCTTTCGTTTTGTTTCTGGATCAGTTACGCCTTTCAGCTTCGACAAGAAACGCTCTTGAGCATTGACGCGAATCAATTTCATATCAAAACGTTCACCGAATACCTTCTCCACCCAATCGCCTTCGTCTTTTCTCAAAAGTCCGTGATCGACAAACACGCAGGTTAGATTATCGCCAATGGCCTGGTGAACCATTAGAGCCGCCACAGAAGAGTCTACACCGCCTGAAAGGGCACAAATTGCCTTCTTATCGCCAATTTCTTCCTTGATCTTAGCGATCATCTCACGGGCATAGTCCCCCATGTCCCAATCGCCAGTCAAACCGCATTCTTTGTATAGAAAGTTTAAAAGCAATTGCGTGCCTTGCTCTGTATGCTCCACTTCTGGATGGAACTGGATCGCATAAAACTTCTTCTCTGTATTCTGCATGCCGGCAATCGGACAGCTGTCCGTATGGGCAATGACTTCAAAACCTTCTGGTGCTTCTGAGATGAAGTCCGTATGGCTCATCCAGCAAACCGATGACGTAATTCCTTTTAACAGTCCTTCCGTCTTGTCGACTTGCAATTCAACCTTGCCGTACTCACGATCCGTCGCGTGAGATACTACGCCGCCGAAGGCTTTTGCCATCAATTGCGCGCCATAGCAGATGCCTAGAACGGGGATTCCCAACTCAAAAATGGCTGGATCCACTTCTGGTGCATTTTCTGCATAAACACTATTCGGGCCACCAGAGAAAATAATTCCTTCCGGCGCTCGTTTTTTAATCTCTTCAGCAGAGATTCTATATGGTACAATCTCGCAATATGTTTTTGATTCACGTACACGGCGCGCGATCAACTGGGCATACTGCCCACCAAAATCCATCACCAATACCAAACTTTTTTTCATGTTTCCTCCTATATCTAGCGAACCATTATGATCGAATACTATCGAACGGAATAGTTCGGCGCTTCTTTCGTGATCGAAATATCGTGTGGATGGCTTTCAGCCAATCCTGCACCTGTAATTTGAATAAATTGCGCTTTTGCATGAAGATCTTCAATGGTTGCAGACCCACAGTATCCCATACCGGAACGTAATCCGCCGACCATTTGATAAATGACATCCGATATGCTTCCCTTATAAGGAACACGGCCTTCAACGCCTTCTGGCACAAATTTTTTCTTATCGTCTTTTTCATTTTGGAAGTAGCGATCTTTCGAGCCTTTTTCCATGGCGCCCAAAGATCCCATACCCCGGTAAACCTTAAACTTTCTACCTTGGTATAGTTCCGTATCGCCTGGCGACTCGTCCGATCCCGCTAGCATGGAGCCTAGCATCGCAACAGTAGAACCGGCAGCCAATGCCTTCACTACGTCACCTGAATATTTGATTCCACCATCTGCAATTACTGGAACTCCGTATGGTTTTGCTGCTTCCGCGCATTGATAAACGGCTGTTAATTGAGGAACACCAACACCAGCTACCACGCGAGTGGTACATATGGATCCAGGACCAATACCAACTTTTACTGCATCTGCGCCCGCCTTGATCAAATCAATGGTTGCTTCCGCTGTTGCTACGTTTCCTGCGATAATCTGTAATTCCGGATAAACCGCTTTGATAGTTTTTACTGCATCCATCACGCCGAAAGAATGACCATGGGCTGTATCAAGTGTAATCACATCTACCTTGGCTTTCACCAATGCTTCAACGCGAATCATCATATCACTTGTAATGCCGACAGCAGCGCCGCACAACAATCGTCCGTTTACGTCTTTCGCTGACTCTGGATACTTAATCGCTTTTTCAATATCTTTAATGGTAATCAATCCACAAAGGGTGCCATCTTCTCGAATCAAAGGCAATTTCTCGATGCGATGCTTGCCGAGAACCTTCTTCGCTTCATCCATGGTGATGCCTTCATGGCCGACAATCAAACCTTCGCTGGTCATATTCATGCTGATTGGGTTTTTCTCATCTTCCTTTTCCATGAATTTTACGTCACGGTTTGTGATGATACCCACCAATTTCATTTCACTATCTACGATCGGCACACCTGAAATGCGGTAGCGAGCCATCAATTCCAACGCTTCTTCCACGAGGTTATCTGCTGATAGGTAGAATGGATCTGTAATAATGCCATACTCTGAGCGTTTTACCTTGTCAACTTCCATTGCCTGCGCTTCGATTGACATGTTCTTATGCACAATTCCAACGCCGCCTTCTCTTGCCATTGCAATTGCCATTTTCGCTTCTGTCACTGTATCCATACTTGCTGACATCAATGGAATATTCAACGACAACGTTTTTGTCAATTTGGTTTGCAGGTTGACATCCTTCGGAAGGATCTCAGATTTTTGCGGTACCAATAGGACATCATCAAAGGTTAAACCCATCCCTAAAAACTTCTCTCTCGCCATTCATGCGCCTCCTCAAAATATAAAAACTGGTCCTTGACTACGCGCAGAACCATACACTTGTGGTAGGTCTGCTCATAGTCAAAAAGTTTACGGCTTTCTGGTAGATACTTTCCGGCCAAATCCCGGATGATATATGAACAATATTCTTTTGACTTAATTAAGTATATTAGCAAACTCGAAGCAGTTAGTCAAGGTTAAAGCCTGAATTTCCCGAATTCCTCAAAAGGAATGGCCTTAATGTTGTCCTTGACAACCAGATACGCTTCAATTAAACTACAAGTGATCGAACTGTATTATGTATCATAATACACTTAGGAGGTGGTCTCTTGATACAAATCGATCCCTATAATCGCGTCCCCTTATATGAACAAGTGTTGGTGAAGATCCGCCAATTAATCCTTCGCGAAGTATTGTCTCCCGATGAACGCATGCCCTCTGTACGAGAACTCGCTCAATCCACAGGAGTGAACCCCAATACCATTCAAAAGGCATACAAGGAATTGGAAAGAACCGGATATCTCTACACCATCCAGGGCCGTGGCTCTTATGTCGCTTCCCCCGAACACATCCATGATCCCCTTAGAGAAGAACAAATCATGATGGAAATCGAGCATCTTCTTTACGAGGCACGTTACCTAAAAATTCCAAGAGAGCGGTTGTTCGCTTGTATAACCCCTTTTATTACAGACAAGGAGGAGATTTCCCATGATTGAAACCATTCATCTGACAAAAAAATTCGGAAATCTAGTCGCAGTCAACGACGTCAGCATCTCAGTTTCAAAAGGATCCATCTACGGCCTCGTCGGTCCCAACGGATCTGGTAAAACAACCCTGATAAAACACTTGGTAGGCATCTACCGCCAGGATGATGGGGATGTTTTGCTAAATGGAAAACCCATCTATGAAAATCCCGAGGCAAAAGCGAAAATCGGATATCTGTCTGATCAACCGCTATACCATCTCCATTATACAACAGAAGAAATGGCGAAACTATACGCGCGAATCTATCCGAATTGGGACTATGAGCGTTACCACTACCTGAAACGCATCTTCCAATTCAGTGATCAAAAGAAGATCCGCACCCTGTCCAAGGGCATGCAAAAACAGGCAACCTTCTGGCTGACCCTATGCAAGGGCGTCGAGGTTTTGGTGCTTGATGAGCCCATCGACGGATTGGATCCCATGATTCGAAAACAGGTTCGTGATCTGATGATTGAGGATGTCACCCTGAAGGAAACGACAATCATTATCTCGTCCCACAACTTGCGGGAACTGGAAGACCTATGTGATCATATCGCCATTTTAGAAGATGGCAAGTTGATTCTAGCCCGCGAAATGAACACCCTGAAGAATGATCTCCATAAGATACAAGTAGCCTATCAAAACATGCCTATCGATTTTCCCTTGCAGGATTTAGACACCATCTCCGTCAAGCGAACCGGCAGTGTATATACCATCATCGCCCGCGGAAATCGGCGCGAAATTTTCGAACGAGTGCAAGCAACCCACCCTGTGGTTTGCGATTTCATTCCCTTAAGTCTGGAAGAAATCTTTATTCATGAAGTGGAGGGCGCCCAAAATGACTGATATGATCAAACGCATTCGCGCCATCTTTTTAAACGGCTGCAAACAATACAAATGGCTATGCATTGGCTGGGCTGGATTACTTTTAAGCGTTCTACCAACCCGTATGCTGATGTTCCGCTCCCACAGCTCCATGAACTTTGGAGATGAAATGATCGCTTACGCGGAAAAAATACAAAATTTCGAAAATTCGCTTTTGATTGTATATGTCTTACTCGCCCCCGTTATCAGCGTGCTGATTATCTTCAGCCACCTGCATCAGAAAAACCGAGTCGACTTGGTCCATCAATTACCCGTTACACGAATGGATCTTCTACTGGGCAGAGGCTTGATCGCCTATTGCACCGTCTGGGTTCCTTTGATGCTAACAGGAATTGTTGTCTATATGCTAAAAGGCTTGACACCAGAATTCCAAAGCGTTTTGGAATGGAAGTACCTGCTTCAATGGATGATCCACGGCAGTATTTTTCTACTCCTGCATACGTCGATCACCATTTTTATGGGATTATTAACCGGGATGATTCCAACCCACGGGTTGTTCACTGTAATCGCCTATCTCTTCCCATTAGGGATGTATGCCTTGAGTCTGGTAAATATGAGCTTGATGATTCAGACTTACAATTATTCATTCAATTTCTCAGAACGTTTCTCCTGGTGGATGCCGATTATGCGGGTCAGCCTAAGAAATGGATTCCCATATCTTCAAGATTTAATCTATCTTGTTGTCGGACTCCTGATCTTCCTTGGCGCCTACCTCTTGTATCGCATTCGTGCTTTGGAATCAGCGGGCAATGTCATTGCCTTCCCCAAGCTCAACCGAATCTTTAAATACGGCATGGGTTTCAGCTTTATGATGGTTCTTGGCCCATTCTTTTATCTCTTGTCCAATGAGATCCCTACTTGGCTCTATATCGGCTATGGATTGGGCGGACTTTTCGGGTTCTTTCTGGCAGAAGTCTTAATTCAAAAGAGCTTCCATATCTGGAACAAATGGAAAAGTTTCCTTGTCTTTATCGGACTCTCCACCATCTTGATCGGCGGTATGCGCATGGATCTTATCGGTATACAAAACTGGCAGCCCCAGGCCGAATCAATACAAGCACTCTCCATATCCAGTTACAATCAGTACTATTTCAATATGGAGGATGACACAGATCCGATCAGCCTACCCATAAAAGAAAAAGCTCTGGCGCTTCAAGTTGAAATGATCGCTAAAAATCTCCCAGAGGGAAGTCCCAACACGGAAATGATTTACTGCAACTATTACCTAAATCATGATGGTCATAGCAGGCGAGTCTACACACTCGACGACGGCTTTTTGAACTCCACCTATCGTGAGTACCTTGCGGATCCAGAGATTATAACTCAAAATTTCCCGATTCTTTCCATGCATTCTAGTCAGATTGCGACCCTACGATTGTCGTCAAACAATCTGCCTGGGCGTGTCATTACGATAACCAGTCCCAGTGAAATCCGATTGTTGACAGAAGCCATTCAAAGCGATATTCATGAGATTCAGGGTGGAACCTATTGGAACTATCTGCCGGATGATGAAAGGAATGCAGAATTTGCCTATGCCCACTTCCTGGACCAGGACGGACAGACCCTCTTGGATATGCCCTTACGCAATCAATTTGAAAAAACCGTCTCGCAATTGACAAGCTCCGAACGCATGGACCGACTGGTGTTGACCATGGATGAAATCGAGAGTATTCACTTGCTATCCACGGAAGATCCAAAAACCGACAAAGTGATCAACGATCCTGAAACCGTTCAAGACTTAATCACTTTTATCAATAACACAGGCGACCGCTATTGGAGGCCTACCGATTACGAGCTGGTCATCTATTTTTCAGATCGGTCGATCAATACCCTCTATTACTCAATCGATGAAAATGAATTACCTAGAAGTTTACGGTACTAAAAGACAAAAGCGTCCTGCCACACTTTCTGTGGCAGGACGCTTTTTTTATATCTTTCTTATTCTTCTTCAAAAAAACTTTCAGCCAATTCCATTAGTAATTCTCCGCTTTCCACTTGTTGATCCTTATGAGTCAAAATACGACTGACCACACCATCAAACGGAGCAACCATTTGCGTCTCCATTTTCATGGCTTCCACAATCAATAATGGCTGATTCTCAGAAACCGAGTCGCCTTCCTTGACCAAGATCTCAATGATCTTGCCTGGGATCCCCGCTCCGATGTGGAATGGATTCTCAGGATCTGCCTTCTGCGCTTTCGCGTTTGTCGACAAAGTTACTGCATTTTTGTCTTCTACGCCGATTTCACGACGGAAGCCATCCACTTCAAATACAACCTGGCGCATCCCATCTTCATCAATTTTGCTGATGCCAACCAGCTTTACCATATGGCTTTTTCCTTTGGCCATGTCAATTCTAGCTTCCTCGCCCTCCCGAAGACCATGGAAGAACACATCACTTTCCATTCGCATAAAATCACCATACTCTTCACCGAATTTCAAGAAATCTTCAAACACCTTCGGATAAAGCGCTGCACTCAATAGATCAGTCCGGCTAAACTCACGGTCGTATCGCACCGCCAAGTCCGTGCGGAGCGCGTCAAAATCAACCGCTTCCAACAATAGACCCGGACGAACGGTTATCGGTTCTTCGCCCTTCAATACAATATTCTGCAAGGTCTTATCGAATCCACCTACTGGCTGACCCATCATGCCCTTGAAGAAATCAACAACCGAATCAGGGAAGGCCAAGTCCACACCCTTCTCGTATATATTTGCCGCATCCAACTCGTTTTGCACCATAAAGATCGCCATATCGCCAACTGCTTTTGAAGACGGGGTTACCTTGATAATGTCGCCAAACAACTTGTTTGCTTCGATATATTTTCGTTTAACCTCTGCAAAACGATGACCCAAGCCAAAGCTTTCCACCTGAGGCTTCAGGTTCGAATACTGCCCGCCAGGAATCTCATACTTGTAAATTTCTGCCGTGCCTGATTTCAGATCTGACTCAAATCCAGCATAGACGTCCCGAACAGCAACCCAGTAATCGGAAATTTGTTGCATCTCTTCCGGTTCAATTCCCGTATCACGTTCGGTGTTCTCCAATGCCGCTACAATGGAGTTGAGGGCCGGTTGACTTGTCAACCCGCTCATACCATTGACCGCACTGTCCACAATATCAACGCCCGCCATAGCTGCCATCAAAACGGTAGCCACGCCATTGCCGGATGTATCATGGGTGTGCAGGTGAATGGGGATTGAAATTTCCTGCTTCAATGCCTTTACCAGCTGATAAGCGGCAGCCGGCTTCAGCAAGGCTGACATATCTTTGATGCCGAGGATATGAGCACCTGTCGCTTCAATTTCTTTCGCCAAACTAATATAGTAATTCAAATCATACTTGGTCTTGTCCGGATTTAAAATATCTCCGGTATAGCACATGCAGACTTCCGCAATTTTACCCGCCGCCAAGACGGACTCTGTTGCAATCTTCATTCCTTCTAACCAGTTGAGAGAATCAAAGATTCGGAAAACGTCAATTCCATGATCAGCCGCTTCCTTCACAAATTCTCGAATCACGTTATCCGGATAATTCTTGTATCCAACCGCATTGGATCCGCGAAGCAACATCTGGAACATCACATTCGGCATCCGCTTTCTGAGCTCATCCAATCGTTCCCAAGGAGATTCCTTCAGGAATCGATAGCTGACGTCATATGTCGCGCCGCCCCACATCTCAACCGAAAACAGATCTCGGCCATAGGTGGCAGTCGCTCTAGCGATCTTGATCATATCACGACTTCTCACTCGCGTTGCCATCAAAGACTGATGCGCGTCCCGCAATGTCGTATCCGTCAATAAGAGTTTCTTTTGGTCTTTGATCCAATTCACAACAGCTTCAGGTCCGCCAGCATCCAAGAGTTGTTTGGTTCCTGACAGATCGAAGGGATTTGCCACTTCAGGAATCACTGGAACATCGAAAGCTTGCTTTTTCCCATGGGTTTCATTGACAATCTTTTCCGCCAAGAATAGCAAGAGCTTGCGTTCATCGCTTTTCTTCTCTTGGAAATCAAATAGGCTTGGATTTCCATCAATAAAGCCCGTATCACATTTCCCCGCAATGAATCGTGGATGATTCAAAACATTCAAGAGGAATCCCTGATTGGTCTTGACGCCCTCAATTCGACTTTCCTTGATGGCACGAATCGCCTTACGGCGCGTGTCGTCAAAGGTACGCGAATACGCTGAGATCTTCACCAACAGGCTGTCGTAATACGGAGTAATCACCGATCCGGCAAATCCATTGCCACCATCGAGTCGAATGCCGAAGCCGGATCCCGTTCGATAGACGTCCAATTGGCCCGTATCTGGCGCAAAGGAATTCTGTGGATCTTCTGTCGTCACACGGCATTGAATCGCAAACCCGCGGGGTTGAATCGCCGCTTGATTGGCTATGCCAACCTCTGGAGAAGACAACTCATATCCTTGCGCAACCAAGATCTGGCTTTGCACCAGGTCAATCCCTGTCACTAGCTCGGTGACCGTATGCTCAACCTGAATTCTTGGGTTCATCTCAATAAAATAATGATGCCCTTCCGAGTCGAGCAAAAACTCGACCGTACCAGCGTTTCGATAGTTGACAGCGCTGGCAATGCGAATCGCATCCGCACAAATCGCTTCCCGCTGTTTGTCAGTTAAAGCCAATGAAGGCGTAAACTCCACCAATTTTTGATGGCGTCGTTGAATCGAACAATCCCGCTCATAGAGATGAACCAGGTTGCCGTATCCATCGCCCAGCACTTGCACTTCGATATGCTTCGGTCGTTCCACATATTTTTCAATAAACATCGAATCGTTGCCAAAGGCTTTTGCCGCCTCGCTGCGCGCTGAATGAAATTCCTGCAACAATTTTTCTTCTTTACGAACGATTCGCATGCCCCGTCCACCGCCACCAGCGGCTGCTTTCAGCATCACTGGATAGCCAGCCACCTTGGCAAATTCAAAGGCATCTTCATCACTGGTAATGGGTTCTTCCACACCAGGAATCGTTGGTACACCAACGCTCTTCGCCACAATTTTTGATTGAATCTTGTCACCTAGCGCCATCATCATCTCAGCAGTAGGACCGATAAAAACAATTCCAGCTTCTTCACAACGACGTGCAAATACTGGATTTTCAGCTAAAAAGCCATATCCCGGATGGATCGCATCGACATTCTTCTTCTTTGCAAGTTTAATAATCGTATCCATGTTGAGGTATGCCCCCACTGGATTTGGGTCTTCGATCAAATATGCTTCGTCCGCTTTGGTACGAAACAGTGATAAACGGTCTTCGTCCGCATAAATCGCTACGGTTCGAATTCCTAGTTCTTGGCAGGCGCGGATGATTCGAATCGCAATTTCTCCACGATTCGCCACCAAAACCTTCTGAAACTTACGCAAATTCATCCCTCCTCATTGATTCGTTACCGAATCTCTTTTCAAGCATTTTTGTAATAAGCGTCTTTCTCAGACGTACTTCTGTCTTCCTAAGACGCATCTTATAGAAAATATTGTATCACAGAACCACCTGAAAAGTCGAACAATTTAAACGGCTAGGTTCCCCTAGCCGCCTGAAAAAATCATGAAAACCTTTTCTATTCAGGATTCTTAACCGTCACATCCATTTGTGGATACGGGAATTGAATGCCCGCTACATCCAATTCAAGTTTAAATGCCTGCATCAAGGTAAAGTATACCGGCCAATACTCTTCCGTCTGCACCCAAGGACGTACAGCAAGATTAACCGAACTGTCTCCCAGTTCCAAGAGTCCAACAAATGGAGCTGGCTCCTTCAAAATCCGTTCTTCTTTCTTCAGAATATCCAAAATCACCCCTTGCGCCTTCAACAGGTCATCCCCATAGTCGATCCCGATAACAAAATCGATTCTACGAGTGGCTTCTCTTGTATAATTCACCACACTGCTATTGGAAAGCTCCCCGTTTGGAATGATAATCCGCTTGCCGTCCGGACTCAAAAGGTGGGTCTGGAACAATTGAATCTCCTTGACCTTCCCCGTATGACCCGCGCCTTGAATAAATTCATTGACTGTAAAGGGCTTGAAAATCAGGATCATCACGCCGCCAGCCAAGTTGGACAGGCTGCCTTGCAGGGCAAATCCAATGGCAAATCCGACCGCCGCAATAAGCGCTGCAAAACTAGACACTCCAACTCCAACCATGTCAAGAACGGAGATTGTCAACATCACCTTCAATCCAATCCGTGCAATGGTAACGGCAAACCCACGAAGGGCAGGATCCATATCATGCTTCGACAGCATCTTATCAATTCGCTTCACTATGGCCCTGATCACCATAAATCCAATCCATAATACCAGTATTACGCCTACCGCTTTTACAGCATAAGAAATCCAATCAAATTGCATCTGTAGCCTCCTTGAATTTGATGGGATATTAGTACCCGTAAAAAAATGGAAAAAACAAAAAGCCTCCGATTTCTCGGAGGCTTCACTGATTCTTGATTAATTACATCATGCCTGGCATACCCATGCCACCCATGCCGCCCATACCTGGGGCAGGAAGATCTTCTTTCATAGGCATATCGGCAACCGCACTCTCTGTCGTCAAGACCATAGCCGCAACCGATGCCGCGTTTTGAAGAGCCGAACGAGTGACCTTCGTTGGATCCACAATGCCACTTTCCAGCATATTCACATAGCATTCGTTCAATGCATCAAATCCAATACCTGGTTCTGCATGCATCACTTTCTCAACAATAACCGATCCTTCCAAACCAGCGTTTGCTGCAATCTGTCGCACTGGCTCTTCAATCGCTCGACGGATAATTTGCGCACCCGTCTTTTCATCCCCGATCAAAGTCTCAATCAATGCTTCAATATCCTTTGCCGCATTCAACAACGCCGTTCCGCCGCCAGGAACAATTCCTTCTTCCACAGCCGCTCTCGTCGCTGCCAAGGCGTCTTCGATTCGTAATTTTTTCTCTTTCATCTCTGTCTCTGTCGCCGCACCAACTTCGATTACCGCAACGCCACCAGCCAATTTTGCCAATCGCTCTTCCAATTTTTCTTTATCAAACTCAGACGTTGTTTCTTCAATCTGGGCACGAATCTGACGAACTCGATCATTGATCACGTTCTCTTGACCGCCGCCATTTACGATGATGGTATTTTCTTTATCAATTTTCACCGTCGCTGCTTGTCCCATCATTTCCAGAGTTGCTTCTTTCAATTCATAACCCAATTCTTCCGAAATGACCGTACCACCTGTTAGAATCGCAATATCTTGAAGCATCTCTTTTCGGCGATCGCCAAATCCCGGCGCTTTTACGGCAACTACATTAAAGGTTCCACGCAATTTATTGACAACCAAAGTTGCCAAGGCTTCCCCTTCGATATCTTCAGCAACAATGACCAATGCCTTGCCTTGTTGTACAATCTGCTCTAAAACCGGCAGGATCTCTTGAATGTTGGCAATCTTCTTATCCGTAATCAACAGATATGGATTTTCCAAAACCGCTTCCATCTTCTCAGGATCCGTAATCATATAGGGAGACAAATATCCACGATCGAATTGCATGCCTTCCACCGTCTCCAAAATAGTACCCATGGTGCGGGATTCTTCGACTGTAATGACGCCGTCATTGCCGACACGTTCCATCGCTTCTGCAATCAAATCGCCAATCTCATCATCCCCCGCCGAGATCGCCGCAACCTGTGCAATCTTCTCTTTGGATCGAATGTCTTCTGACTCCGAATGAATCTTATCAACCGCTACACGGACCGCTTTCTCTATTCCTTTTTTCAGGATCATTGGATTTGCTCCAGCCGCAACGTTCTTTAAGCCCTCGCGAATAATCGCCTGTGCCAAAAGAGTCGCGGTTGTTGTTCCGTCACCCGCTACATCATTCGTCTTTGTCGCAACCTCTTTGACCAATTGCGCCCCCATATTTTCGAAGGGATCATCCAACTCTATTTCCCGGGCAATAGTAACTCCGTCATTGGTGATCAACGGCGCACCAAATTTTTTGTCCAATACGACATTGCGACCCTTTGGTCCCAAAGTGACTTTCACCGTATCTGCCAATTTATTAATGCCCTTTTCCATTGAACGGCGGGCGTCTTCTCCGAATTTAATTTGTTTTGCCATTTTTATTTCCTCCTATTCAATGATTGCCAGAATATCTTCCAGCTCGATCACAATAAACTCTTCTCCGTCAATCTTCACAGTTGTACCGGAATACTGCTTATAGATCACCTGATCGCCGACCTTTAATTCATTTTCCTCGTCTACACCTACGGCCAAAATTCTCGCGTATTGCGGCTTTTCTTTTGCTGAACCCGTCAAGATGATTCCACTTGTCGTTTTTTCTTCTGCTTCTACCCGTTGAATCACCGCGCGTTTTCCTAATGGTTTAATATTCATTTGCTTCCTCCTTATGCCGTTAGCACTCTTATTTATCGAGTGCTAATTTTCTTATCTCTATCATAGTGAATTTTCTATAGAAAATCAAGGTCTTGATTTCGAATTTATATATTCTTTATATTTCCCTATTCTTTCTTCTGCGTTGAGTCTCCAGAACTGGTAATCTGAATCGAAATTCCATCCTGTTTGTTTCGCTTCATCATATTTTTCGGTCCCTGCGGCCCTGGCGGCATGTCCATTTTTTCGTCAATGCCCTTCTTCTCCAGCTGCTGATTGACATATTCCGTGAACAATTCAATAATCACCACGGCAATCGGTACCGCAACAAGCATTCCAATAGGTCCAAACAGAGCACCCCCCACTGTAATGGAAGACAAAACCCAGAATGGGGTAATCCCCATCACATCTCCTAAGATCTTTGGTCCCAATATCAGTCCGTCAAACTGTTGAATCGCAAGGATCACCAATGTCATCGATGCACCCTCGTGGAGTCCGGCAAACAAAGAAATAATAATACAAGGAATACCACCAATCCAGGGGCCAAAATACGGAATCATATTGGTGATAGCAATAATCAGAGCCATCAACGGAATATATAGGAACTGAATGTTTTCAAAGGCATTCAGCAAATTAACCGTAATTAGAAAGATAATGCCAATGATCAAGGAATCAAAAAACTTTCCAATAAAGAAGCCTTTAAATGCACGATCCGAAAGTGCCGCTGCATGCACCACGCGTTCTGCAACCTCACGCGGCAGCAGCCCGAATGACATCAAGCGTGCTTTTCTTGCGCCTCCCTTTAATCCTGTCAAAATGTAAAAAGCAATGAACATGGAGATTGTAAATTGCACAAAATTACTGGTCACTTTGAATGCGCCGTTGAGGATAATTGTAAACGCGTTGCTTATAATCCCACCCGCATTAGCATTTAAGGCATCCAGTTGTACTTGCAAAAATCCCAATATATTCGGCGAAAGATTCAATCGATTTTCTGTAATGATCCTGCTGATTTCCTCCAGATACCCCGGTGCATTTTGTATCAGGAGCAATATGCTTTCCCAAATGCTTGGCACGGCGCTCTTCACAAACAAATAGACCACAAAGATGATCAATCCATAGGTAATAACGACCGCCCACATTCGCTTCAAACCGATCTTTTTCTCAATCAATCGCACCAAAGGATCCAGAAAATAAGCCAAAATAAAGGCAATGACGACCACATTGACTGAGCCCAGTAACCACCCCACCCTGGCATCTGCAACAATAAATTTATAAAGAAGCAAAAAAACGATGCTTAATCCAACGAATCGCCATCCACTCAACAACCATCGTATTGTTTTTGCTAATACCGCTTGACGTTTATCCCCTTTTTGTTCCATCATTCGCTCTCCTTCTCTCTCCTTCGATACTCATGAAATAATAATTGTTGTATATATCCTCGATTTTTACCAAAGACCGCTTCTGCATAAGCCTCGATTTTCTTCGGTGAACTCGTTTCATCCAAATATCGCTTCCTCATGATTCTCAGTACCCAAACGTCCATAGGAAAAGCAGAAAAATCCCCCAATCCAAATAATCGGATACAAGCCGCGACTTTCTTCCCAATCCCTAACAAATCCAAAAGCTTTATTTCCTGCTCTTGGGCAGACAAACTAGAAAACTCAAGTTCCGTGTATTCGCCGGTTTGAAAGGCGTCAACGGCCGCCGCCACATACTTCGCACGGTATCCGAATCCAAGAGATCTCAAATCAGCTTCCGTGATCACAAGTTGTTCCCAGTCTTGCGGGAAGGTGAAACCCAGTTCTCCATTTATTTTTTCGATACGTTGACCATAACTTTGACAAAAGCGCTCAATCATCGTTTGAATTCTGGGAATGTTGTTATTCTGAGACAGGATAAAACTAATGATCATTTCATCCAAGGGTTGTCGTAGGATACGAATCCCTCCCCAGCGATTGACAATATCGCCTAAATCATCGCTGCTTCTCCAGGGATCCAGTATGACTCGATAATCCCGATTGTCATCGAAGTATCGAACAACCTGCTCAACCGGAAGTTCCTCTTGAACTCGAATGATCACCGCGTCTTTTTCCTGCTCAACTTCAACAGGAAATTCACCGATCCATCCAGCATATCGATCCTCAGAGAGGGGGTACCATCGAAAACACTGTCCACTCTCCACCGTTGCCCGAACATCAAACCATGACAATCGAATCTCTTGCAACTTCTTCATTCACAACACTCCCTTTTTTACGTGAAAAAAGAACTGGAAATCCAGTTCTTAAATGTTCTCCTTCTCTTTCATCAAATAAGACAAGGTAAACAGACTTTCATTTAAATGTACATTCTCAACCACAACATCCTCTGGCACCCGAATATCAACTGGTGCATAGTTCCAAATACCTTTCACGCCACGAGAAACCGCAATATCTGCTATTCCTTGAGCCGCATGCTTCGGAGTAGAAATTACGATAATTTCAACCCGATGGTCATCGATAAAGGTTCCAAGCTCGCGAATATCACGAATTGGCTTGCCTCCGACTTCCTTTCCAACCAGCTCTTCTTGGGTATCGAATAAGGCCAAAACCTCAAATCCCGAAGAATGAAAGCCTGTATAGTTTGCAATGGCCGAACCCATGTTGCCCGCTCCGGCAATTACCACACGATATCGTTTATCCAACCCGATAATGGATGCAATGGCATCCCGTAATCCTGAAACATTATAGCCGTAACCCTGCTGGCCAAAACCTCCAAAATTATTAAGATCCTGACGGATTTGGGAAGCCGTAAATCCTGTGATTTGGCTCAATTCTTTTGAAGAAATCCGATTGACACCTTTTTCTGATAAATCCGATAAATATCGAAAGTATTTTGGCAGTCGACGAATGACCGCCATCGAAATATTACTGTTTCGCTGCATTTTATCACTCCCTATTAAGGTTTCCACAATCCTATTCTTATTATAAAGAAAGTATTGTTAATTTGCAAACGATATCGCTCACTCAAAACCGTAAATTGTTGACATTACCCGGACCCACTCATACAATAGATACGGAACTAAAGGAGCGATCAAATGAAAGTACTAAACATCTCACAACTGAGCAAATCATTTGTTGGAGAAACCATCTTCGAAAATCTGTCATTTTCCATCAATCATCGAGAAAAAGTGGGACTTGTCGGATCCAACGGCACGGGCAAAACTACCCTCTTTCGAATCTTGACCAATCAGATCTCGGCAGATTCAGGGTCAGTTATGATCCCTAAAACCATTCGTGTTGGCTATCTCAAGCAAAATACCCATATCACCAGCGAGAACTCCGTCTACGATGAAGTCAAAGAGGTCTTTGCCCCCATCTTTCGAATGGAAGAGGAAATGCGCGAGCTGGAACATGAAATTGCGGCGAAATCCGAGCAAACCGATCTACTTCCCCGCCTGATGGAACGATATTCCCGTTTACAGGAGGATTACACGAAAGCCAATGGATACGCCTGCGAATCGGAACTTAGAGGCGCCCTCAGAGGACTCGGATTTAACGAGGACGAATTTTTCAAACCAGTAAACCTATTGAGCGGCGGCCAAAAATCCAGGGTAATTCTTGCGAAACTTCTCTTGGAAAAAGCAGATCTGTTATTGTTGGATGAGCCCACAAACCACTTAGACCTTGCTGCCATCGAATGGCTGGAAAAATATATTCGTGATTATGCAGGAGCGGTCCTCGTCATCTCTCACGATCGATACTTTCTGGATGCTACTGTGCAGCGTATTCTTCATCTTCACCACCAACAATTGGATTCCTATCCAGGCAACTACTCTGCTTTCGTCGTGCACAAAGAAAAACTCTACGCCGAACTGGAAAAGCGATTCATGATTCAGCAAAAAGAAGTCAAGCGTCAGGAAGCAATGATCCGAGATTTTATGGACCGCAAAAGCGCCCGCTCCATTCGGCAAGCGAAAAGTCGACAGAAGATGTTGGATCGTATGAAAAAGATGGACACCCCTTCCGGCGAACAAGGAAATCTGAAGCTTCGATTCTCGCCTCGCATCAAAAGCGGCAATGAGGTGCTTCAAATTTCTGGACTCAGCAAGTCCTACGGGGATCAAAAGATCTTTCGCGATCTCGCTTTTTCCCTCTATCGGCAGGAACGCATCGGCTTGATCGGTCCCAACGGCGTCGGAAAAACCACCTTGTTTCGCGTGCTTTTAGGTGAAATTCTTCCCTCCGCTGGTGATGTTGATTTCGGTCATCACGTTCACGCCGCTCATTTTGATCAAGAGCATACCAACTTGAATCCCAACAAAACCATTATCGATGAGATTTGGGATGAGAATCCGACCTTCGATCACTACCATATCCGTTCCCTGTTGGCTCGCTTCCTGTTTTTCGGCGACGACCTGTTCAAGGAGATTGAATCTTTAAGCGGGGGAGAAAAAGCGCGGCTGGCACTTATGAAGCTCATGCTTTCGGAAGCCAATTTTCTTCTAATGGATGAGCCGACCAACCACTTGGATCTCGAGTCCAAAGAAGCCTTGGAAAACGCGCTGCGGCATTACGACGGAACCCTTTTTGTTATTTCCCATGATCGATATTTTCTGAATCGCGTTGCAACGAGAATTTTTGAATTGACCGATAACGGGATCGAATCCTATCTGGGCAATTACGATTATTATCTGGAAAAGAAAAATGAAGTGATCGATGCTTCCGTGGATCCAATCCAGACCAATAAAACCGCTCTAAAAGCGCAACGAAAACGAATCAAGGACGAAGAAAAGAAAAAGCGTCAACAAAGGAAAGATTTGCAAGAACTGGAAAATGCAATCACAAAGAAAGAATCAGAGATCGAGGACTTTCACACACAGCTTTGCGACGAAGATGTCTACACGAATCCAGAGCGCAGTCGCTTGATCCATCAGGCTTTGGAGGCAACTGAGACTGCCCTGAACGACGCCATGGAAGCCTGGACTGAATTGCTGGAAATCTTGGAAGAGGAGTAAGTTTCCTCATCATTCTCCAATATATAGGAAAAAACCAAGAAAAAGACATGTGCTCGCATGTCTTTTTCTTGGTTATCCACAGGTACAATGGTCTATATTCGGGAATATTCTGAGAATTCTAAAACTTATCCACTTTGTCCACAGAGTTATCCCCGAATTTTCCGAACTTTCCCACAGCTCTGTAAGTATTCTGCCAGTTTATCCCTGATCCGCTAATTTTAGGGACGGAATGGCATTTAAATCTAATTCATCTCGTTTCCCCGCCATAAATTGGTAATACCCCGCACAGCCAATCATGGCCGCATTGTCCGTACACAATTCGATCGGCGGGAAATAAAAGGCTAAACCATCAGCTTCGGCTCGAGACTGAAACGCCCTTCTCAAATGACGATTGGCCGAAACACCGCCCGCCATCACAATGGTTTCATAACCCAATTCCTTGGCTGCCCGAAAGGATTTTTCCACCAGTACCTCGATCACCGCAGCCTGAAAACTCGCCGCAACATCCGCTTCATTAACTGGTTCTCCCTTTTGCCTGTGCCGGTGAAGATAATTTAACACCGAAGACTTCAAACCACTAAAGGAAAAATCGTAAGAACCCTTCTCCAAGAAGATACGAGGAAAATCAATCGCCTCTGGATTTCCCTGGTTGGATAAAATATCGATCTTGGGTCCACCCGGATAACCAAGACCTATGGCTCTGGCAACCTTGTCAAAAGCTTCTCCAGCCGCATCGTCCCGTGTCTGTCCCAGGATTCGATACTCTCCATAATCCTTCATTTCTACTAAATGGGTATGTCCTCCGGATACAACCAAGCAAAGAAAAGGCGGCTTTAACTCCGGATGGGCAATAAAATTCGCGTAGATATGTCCTTCAATATGATTGACCCCAACGAGGGGTTTACTCAATGCATAGCTGATTGCTTTCGCGCTGGTCAGGCCCACCAAAAGAGCACCCACCAAACCTGGACCATAGGTCACGGCTACATGATCGCATTCTTCCAGGGTGATGTCCGCCTCTTCCAGGGCTTGCCGAATCACGCCGTTGATCTTTTCAACATGCATGCGGCTTGCCACCTCCGGCACAACGCCGCCAAAGGCTTGATGAACGGTAATCTGAGAATAAACAACATTAGATAAAATCCGCCGTCCGTTCTCCAAAATCGCGACACTTGTTTCATCGCAAGATGTTTCTATTGATAAGGTGCGTATTGTTTCCATTCTCTGTCCTCCTTAAAACTGATACCATGAGAGAATGGTAAATCCAACACTCATGCCGATATATGCGATCCACGTAATCAGTCCAATAAAAATCGCAAATTTCTTTTCAACGCCATAAACGACGCGAAGTCCGCGAATCACCAAGACCTGATACCAGATCACAAAGAGATTCACTTCTCGAAGTATCAGGAAAAGAAAACTCATTTGCATGCTTACAGGCAGAAAAGCTGCCAAGTGGAAGGTCAGTCCTGTTCCAAACAATCCTGCTGTCAGCAGGGTGATCATTTTTGAAAAAGCAACCGGTAGATACGCCCAAGCCACAATGGAAAAGGCTTGTTTCAATTCTCCTTCGCCGTCCAACCCATTTGCCAAACCTCCGCACATCCATGATTTAAATATCCAGATCATCAAAATCCCGAAGCCCTGCATCACAATATCCGTATAATACCGCGCCGTAAGTGAGGCCTCCGCGGGATCTACTCCGGTTTCCACAGCAGTCTTTTGATAGAATTCAACATACTCCCCAAGAGAAGAAAATCCCGTGACAACCTGAGGAAAAATCACCCCGATCAGCGGAAGACCAATCATCACCACCAAAAGCGGGAAAAGCCAATTCGCCTTTGTCTTAAATTGTAAAAACAGCTGATCTGGATCCCACATCAGCCATTTTATCCTTTGAACTGTAACTTCAAACCGTTCTTTCATTCCATGCCTCCTTATAGAGCCACATGATATATGCGTCTTCCCGTCCCTCGTAATACTTCGGACGCGTTCCTTCGTTGATAAATCCCAGGCTCTCATAGACGTGAATAGCGCGGGCATTGGACGCGCGCACCTCCAGGGTCATGCTGGTCAACCCTTTTTCAAAGGCAAGATTGGCCACATAGGTCATCAATTCTCGACCATATCCCATTCCCTGATGGTTCGCATCAATGGCTACATTGGTAATATGTCCCTCGTCCAAAATCCAAATAAGACCCATATACCCGATTATGCGATCCTCTAATTCGGCGATATAATAGGTCCTGGTCCCCTGCGCCATTTCTTCTTTAAAGATTGCTTCTGTCCAGGGTTCGCGAAAATTCTGGTTTTCAATTTCGACAACTGCTGGGATATCCCCTTGCTGCATCTCTCTAATTTTCATCCTTATTCCGCCTTTCTTCCAATTCACGTTCTGCTTGTGTCTTTGCTAAATAGCTAGGCACCAGCTGGTCAGGATCTGCTACTTCGCCACGTTTTAATCGTTCAAAAGCCTGCCATGCTATGGTTCTTGCCGTTGGGGTTGCATATCGCGCCGATAAAAATTGTGGGGATGGCTGAGCTGTCTGTAGCTCTTCCTGATATCGAACTGCTCCCTCGCCCATCAAATAAACCGGTTCCGACTGCTCTGCGATCCATGCGATTAAGTACTCAACTTCCATGGCTTGTTGCGGCAAAACAACCCGCTCCCCATTACAGTCTCGCTGAATTCCAGCAACATACACCCTGTTGCGTCTCGCATCCACCAGTGCCAATAGTATTCCCATTTTCTCATTTGCCTGATCGATCATCGCCATCAGGGTTTCCACCCCGTAAACAGGCTTATTCAAGGCAAATCCGAAGGCCTTGACCGCGGCAATTCCAATCCGTAACCCGGTATAGGAACCCGGTCCCATGGAGGCGGCAAAACCGTCAATTTCCGTAATGGATACGCCAGCCTGCTTCAGCATCTGATCAACCATGGGCAACAAACTCTGAGAATGCGTGAACTTGGTCTGTACCGTAAATTCCCCCAATAGTTTCTCTTCCGACACCAAGGCTACGCTCGCTGTTTTTGAAGATGTTTCAACTGCCAATAGCTTCATCTGTCTTCCCCCTTTGCAGCAAAAAACGTACATATTTGTTGAATCAATGCCTCTGCAACAGGTCCAAAGGCTTCCACCTCAACGATCCGTTCTTCTTCTTTCTCCGTTTGAAAGAATCTCATTTCCATATGGTCCTTTGGTAGAATCTCACGAATCATCTCCGCCCATTCCATCACAACCAATGCATCTTCCTCCCAGTACTCGTCAAAGCCCTGAGCCAAAAATGCCTCCTCATCCCCCAAACGATATACATCAAAATGATAAAAGGGCATCCGCCCCTGATATTCTTGCAAGAGTGTAAATGTCGGACTTGTTACCATGTCTTCCACTCCAAACCCTTTTGCCAATGCCTTTGAAAAAGTTGTCTTTCCGGCACCCAGATCTCCATCCAGGCAAATTAAAAATCGCTGATCGATTTGTTTCCCCATGTAATATCCTAAGTCCGCTGTTTCTTGCAGACTGGACAAGATCCATTTCATCATGAATTCTCCTTCATTCTAGAGTTTCACTTCATTATAATGATATCACCCTCGCTTTGCAAACTCCAATCTTTTACAAAGTTTTTAATTGTCTCCAGAAATTTTTTTCTGCCATTCACTTGTCAATGCTTTCCAATCGTACTATAATAAACGAGTCAAATGATTATGCTGATGTGGCACAGATGGTAGCGCAATTGATTCGTAATCAATAGGTCGGGAGTTCGAGTCTCCCCATCAGCTCCAAACCCGCAAATTGCGGGTTTTTTTATACCTACATCCGTAAGAAATTGTAAGCTATCGATTAAACAACCGATTCCGTCTTTTCTTTTTGTTTACGCCGTTGTATAATAAAAGAAAACTTTGGAGGAGTTCTATGTTTTCATTTCTCAAAAGAAAAAAAATGAAAGTAAAACTTGCCACCATTCTTTCAAAACGGGCAAATACAATTATTTCCAGCCATTCTGGGAAGCATAACTCCACAGAATTTTACTACATAAAAGTTCAGCATACAAATGGTGTCTCCGAAGAATTTGGTGTTGCCTACCCGCTCTATCGACAAGCCAATAAAGGAAGTCGTGTTCGGCTTTATTTCGACAATTCCATTTTGGATCAGATTGTTCTTGGAACCTAAACGCCTTATTAAGGGCGTTTTTTTAATTTAAAAATCTACTACTCGATCAAAACGCTAGGGCGTTTTTTCATTATATGCCTATTAGCACTTTTTTCCTTGTACTGAGTTTCTTTATCTTTATGGCTCTTTTTTGCACCCATAAGGGTTTGGCAGTCCCCCTCATTTATGGTATAGTTAGGAAAGAATTTTATTAAGGAGGAATGAAATGAAATTTAGTTCTAACCCTGTACGGGGAACTCGTGATATTCTTCCATCTGAAATGCGATTACGCGATGAGGTGGAGGGTAAGATTTTGGAGATGTATCGGTCTCATGGCTTCCATCGAATCGAGACGCCAGCAATTGAATCTCTGTCGCTTCTTTTAGGAAGCGAAGGCGGAGAAAACCTGAAGATGATTTATAAGATACTAAAACGCGGTGCGAAATTAAATCTGGCCGCTGAGAATCTGAAAGAAAATGATATTTGCGACATGGGCCTTCGGTATGATTTGACCCTGCCCTTGAGTCGATTTTTCTCCAATCACCAAAATGATTTGGAGATGCCCTTTAAAGCCATTCAAGTAGACAATGTCTTCCGGGCGGAACGTCCACAAAAAGGTCGATTTCGTTCCTTTAAGCAATGTGATATCGACATCCTTGGAGACCCTACCGAGAATGCAGAGATAGAATTGATCAGCACAACAGCGAAGGCTTTATCCGCCATTGGATTTAAAGGCTTCAAGATTCGAATCAACGATCGACGAATCTTGAGTGCGATGATCCTGGCCGCCGGATTTAACGAAACACAAATCAATGGCGTCTGCATCACCCTCGATAAGCTGGACAAAGTTGGTTTTGACGGTGTGAAAGAAGAAATGCTGAAGAAGGAATACGCGCCGGAATCTGTAGAAATCTTCTTGACTTCCATTGAATCCATGAATCTGGAGAACCTGACAGCACTTCCCATCGCTGAAGAAGTCAAAGACGCTTTGACTCGGGTTGTCAAAACCATTCAAGCAACCAGCAAAGATGCGTATGTGATCGAATTTGATCCAACCTTGGTTCGCGGCATGGGCTATTATACCGGCTTGATCTTCGAGGCAAGCTATGGTCCCTACGGGTACTCAATTGCCGGTGGCGGTCGATACGATGAAATGATCGGACGATTTGCCAAAACCAGCGTTCCTGCTGTTGGATTTTCCATTGGCTTTGAGCGAATCATCGGAATCCTGATGGAAGAAGCGCTACAAACGGAAGCGACGGAGAAACGGATTGCTCTGATCTATCCGAATGATACGGATTGGACAGAGATCTTTCCAGTAGCCGATGCCCTTCGTGTTGACGCGACGGTATCCTGCATCTTGGCAAAGAAAAAATTAGGCAAACAAATCAATCAATTGAAATCCCTTGGATATACCCATTTTATGGTATTCGGAAGAGATAATGAAACCGCAGAGCTTTAAGCTTTGCGGTTTTTCTTTTAAATAAATCAATTTTCATATTAACTATCTTTATTTCAACTAGATATTTTCCCTTAAAAGCCTTCCAATTATTACGTATAATCAATATTATTAATATCATTATTGATTATATTGATTTTTTTATTGACAATATTGATTTATGGTCGTATACTGAAGTTGCAAGGAGGTGCTGGATATGGCATCAGAAGCCACGAAAAGCAAAGGAAAAATTAAGATCGTCGTCCTTCCAATGGACGGCCCCTCCATACGCATCCCCGCAATCCCCCTTCGGTGGCTTGCCTCATGGGCGCGATTTGGAATCTGGGTTGCAAAGCGACAAGGGAAAAAAGAAAACGAAGATGAAGAATGGGTCAAGATTTTAGAAAAGATCAGTCCCCGTGATTTAAGAATACTAATAAGCGCTCTCGATGTCGGTGTTCCCTACAAGTTGGTTGATGTGGACGCAAGTGATGGAACGAAAGTCTCCATCCGTATTTTATAGGAGGACAAAATGAAAAATGATGTTATCGGAAGCTGTCCGATCTGTTCCCACGAGCTAAAAGTTACTCGATTGCAGTGTACGAATTGTGGCACAGCCTTGGAAGGCAATTTTCAATTAAACAAGTTTATGAAATTGAATAAAGAACAACTCTATTTTTTAGAGGTCTTTGTTAAAAATAGGGGTAATATTAAAGAGATCGAGAAAGAGTTGAGTATCTCCTACCCAACCGTTCGAAACAGGCTCGACTCGATTATCAAAGCACTAGGATATCAGACCGGTACCCCAAAAACGGTAGATCGAAAATCCATTTTAAAAAAATTGGATGCCGGCGATATTTCAACTGAAGAAGCGCTTAAATTGCTTAGTGGTGAGGAGGAAAAATAATGAAAGCAAATGCTGAAGAGAAAAAACAAATTCTTGAAATGCTGACTTCTGGAAAGATTACACAAGATCAAGCCATGGAATTACTGAATGCCTTGGACGGCTCAGAAGAGGAAACCATCAAAACACCTTCAGGCAAGAAAAAATTCCTTCGCATCCGTGTCGATGACAAAAAAGGTGGCGACAAGGTCAATATCAATATCCCGATCGGTCTTGTTAAAATCGGCTTAAAACTGGCCAGCAAATACGGGGACGATGATGATCTGAAAGCCTTGGAAAAAGTTGATATGGAAGAAGTACTTCAAATGATCGAAGAAGGCGTCGAAGGCAAATTGGTGGAAGTTGATACAAATGAAGGCGAAAAAGTGGAAATCTATGTAGAATAGGTACAAAGAAAAAAGGGAATCGAAATTTCGATTCCCTTTTATTTTTCCGTAGAGCCTTTGGCTTTCCACTTTTCAACGATTAACTCGATCCCGGTTAAAAGCAGAGAAATTACTCCCACGAGAACAACCCCCCACAACATTTCCCTATTCACCATAATCGGATCCGTTCCATAAGGAACTTGATTTCGATCAACTAAAATCTTTCCGATTACAAAAATGATAAGAACAACGGCGCTAACAAAGAAGGCTTCCGATAGAAATCGAATCTTTTTCATGGGTCACACATCCTTTACTGGTATGTAACGCCTTCTCCTACTATTAATACCCGGAAATTTACTCTTCTTGCTTCCTCATTTTACGATCTTGAATGACATTCAATAAAAATGAAAAAAGTGCGATGACAATGGTCAATTTGAACCATCCGTCAATCGGTGAAACTGGACAGACTCCATCAGGCAAAGTCATACGATTGTAAAAATACCGAATCAAAGTATATCCACCTGCGCTCATTGCCAAAACAAAAGAACCCGTTGACAGCCACCATAAAATTGATTGTTTTCGCATTAGAATCCCTCCCTTTCTCCACTTATACCCAAGTTCTAAAAATAAAACGCTAAAGAAAAAACGCCCGAGTCAGCGTTTTGTTCCAGGTTGGAGTTTTTTTCAAGTACTAAGATGAACAAACCGCTTAAAGAGGAAATAACTCACCAAGGTGTTTTGTTCCAGTTCCGCTTTTTGTTCCAGTACCTTAGAGGAAAAAAAACGATGAAAATGAAAAAACGCCCGAGTCAGAGTTATGTTCCAGATCTGCGGTTTATTCAAGTACTAAGATGAACAAACCGCCTTAAAGAGGAAATAACTCACCAAGGTGTTTTGTTCCAGTAATTCACAATGAAAAAACGCCCGAAGGCGTTTTTCTTTCGCTTTTACTTATGCAAAACTGGCGACAGACGTTTGTAGATCAAAACCGTCACGATGGATACCAACAGACCCTTCAACAGGTTGAAGGGAACAATACTATACAAAACCAGGGTCGTTAAATCAGTGACCGCCGAATTGACTGCCGTTCCCATGGAGACAATCGCTTCAACCGGCATACCGAACGCGGTTGCATAAAACGGAATTAAAATATAAAGATTTGCCAAAACTCCTACAATTACCATCACAATCGTACCCGCAATCAACCCGTATATGGCCATGCGACGGCTGTGCTTGCGCTTGTATAGAATCGCTGCAGGCACCACGAGAGCAGATCCAATCAAGAAGTTGGCCAATTCGCCGACTCCGCCGGTTCCGCTATTTTTTAGGACCAGATGCAACAGGTTTTTAATCAACTCTACAGCAACCCCTGCCGCAGGTCCAAAAGAAAAACCTGCCAAAAGCGCGGGTACGTCAGAAAAGTCGATCTGCAAAAATGCTGGAAAAATTCCAAGTGGAAGTTCTAAAAGCTGTAGTAGAAAAGCAACGGCGGACAACATACCCACCTTCACAATCCATTTGGTTTTCATTGATGTAGTCATTATATTCTTCCTCCTTTAGTGGAAGAACACTCTCGGGCAATAAAAAAATCAAGCCAAAAAGGGCTTGATAAGGTACGAGCAAACGCTCTTCTTCTCTCATCCAGACTGTACTGTCGGTCTTGGAATTACACCAAGTCAGCCTTTCGGCTCGCGGACTATCACCGCCGGTCGGGAATTTCACCCTGCCCTGAAGAATATTCTTTTGTACGTTCATTATACGAAAGCAAACACCATTCGTCAAGTCTTGACAAGTTTTTCTTTCTGTTATACTATTTATATAACAGATAATACAAGGAGGACTTATGATTTTACAAATCAATGTAAATAGCGAAAAACCCCTCTATACCCAAATCTACGAGTCGATCTTGTTGGGCATAGCCACAGGCGAACTCGCACCTGGCGCTTCTCTCCCCTCCGTTCGTCAGCTTGGTGGAGAATTGGGTGTAAATCTCCATACGGTCAATAAATCATATCGCCTATTGGCCCAGGATGGATTTGTCATCATCAATAAAAAAAAGGGCGCCTTTGTCGCCATGGATTTTTCCATCGACAAGAATGGAATCGAAGACTTGCGAAATGCACTGACCATTCTGTTGGCGAAAGCGCACATCAAGGGCCTATCACTTGAAGAAACACAAACCCTTGTACAATCCATTATTGAAAACTTTACGAAGGAGGCATGACCATGTTGATTCTATGGATGATTCTACTCGTTATCGGATATTTCTTACCAGATTTTCAGCGAGGAAAAGGCTTGGCTGGCAAACACTGGTTTGGTGTTCAATTTTCTGCGAAACAGCAATTGGATCCTGCGATTCAAGGAGTCTTGAAGAAAACGCTCAAGGACTTTCGCATGGCTTATCTCCTTGGGTTTCTATTGCTTCCCCTTGCCGCTTTTCTGCTTGATCCTTTGCCAGAAGGATACGGTGTCGCCTATTGGATTTTGCTTCTCTGGGGACTTCAATTTTATTTTCATCGCCGCCTAAAGCAAATGAAGCTTGTGTTCCCCGTTGATTCCGAGATTAAAATCGTTCGGACCGCCGATCTCGCACCCCGACCAACCCTCCCTAGAAACATTCATCTCGGATTTTGGTTGGCAATAGGTATTGCGGCAGCAACCTGGATCTTCTTGGTTCTGAATTACGATGCCCTGCCCGACCCACTTCCCATTCACTGGGATCTGATGGGGCAACCCAATGGTTTCGTCGACAAGACCAAAATCGCCGTCCATCAAAATGCCGGCATGATCCTGCTCCTAGTCGCCGTCTTTTATTTCTTTTCCAATAAGCACTATCAAGCCAAGCGACTGATTGATCCCGCAAGGCCCAAGACCTCTTTGATTCGATACAAAATCGCCCGGGACCGTATGAGCCTGTTTCTGGTTCTCTTGGCCAACGCGGTTACCATTCTGTTGGCCGTGGTTCAACTAGGCGCGATTTTGGTTCTTCCAAAGTGGGTCTATCCCGCTGCTTCCATAGCAACCCTTGCCGTTGCCTTCGGAGGAATCGCCGTTTACTATCTGACCACAGGCGATCACGGCCAACGCCTAACCGTTAAGGCCGACGAATCAGAAAATGACAATCTGGCTCCCCCGGACGAGGATCAGTTTTGGAAGGGTGGTCTTTTCTATTACAACCCTAACGACCCCACCCTGTGGGTACCAAAACGATTCAGCGGTGGCTACACGGTCAACGCGGGTCACCCAGTTGGCAAGTTGATCTATATCGGAATCATCCTCCTTGTTGTCGGATTGATTCTCTTCTAAAAAACGAGGTGCAGAAATTTTTCTGCACCTCGTTTGCTATTTGAAATTTTTCTGCACCTCGTTTGCTATTTCGGCTGTTTGATTCCCTTCATGCTCAAAGAGATTCTGCCTCGTTTTTCATCCACTCCAATAAGCTTTACACGAACTGTATCGCCAACAGAAACTACCGTCATGGCATCTCGCACATACTTATCGCTCAATTCTGAGATATGCACCAATCCATCCTGTTTCACCCCGATATCCACAAAAGCACCGAAGTCGATGATGTTTCGCACCGTACCTGTCAACTCCATCCCCACTTCTAAATCCTGCACCTTTAAGACATCAGATCGAAAAATCGGTTTTGGCATATCCTCTCTGGGATCTCGCCCAGGTTTCTTCAACTCATCCATCATATCCACGAGGGTCGGAATCCCTATTTCCAACTGTCCAGACAAAAATCGCATACTTTTTTTATGATGCTGCGCTTGGTCTTTGCGCTTGGACTTCTTGGGATCCTCGAAGGAAATCTGCTTCAAGGCATCCAATCCATGAAGGCGCTTGCCTCCCTTAGTCTGCATGGCAGACTCTTTCTTCTCTTTTGGAACCAATCGATCAATCCGCTGATTCATATCCTCCAGCCGATGGTTGCGCACATCCTCCTGGGTATACCCCAAAAGGTCCAAAAATCGTTCCACAGCTTTATAGCTTTCTGGATGAACAGCCGTTTGATCCAAAGGATTTTCCGACTCAATAACCCGCAAGAACCCCGCGCATTGCTCAAACACCTTCGGTCCAAGACGTGGAACTTTGAGAATCGCCTTACGATTCATGAATTTGCCGTTTTCTTCGCGATAGGCAATCATATTCTTAGCGATGGTGCCATTGATGCCGGAGACGTATGACAAGAGCGAAGCGGAAGCCGTATTCAGATCCACTCCCACATGGTTGACACAATCCTCAACCACGGCACTCAGGCTTTCGCCCAGTCTCTTTTGATTCACATCATGCTGATATTGACCGACGCCCACAGACTTCGGATCGATCTTAACCAATTCCGCCAGTGGATCCTGCAACCGCCTTGCAATCGAAATAGCACCACGAATAGATACATTAATATCGGGATACTCATCGTGAGCCAATTTGGACGCAGAATACACGGAAGCGCCCGCTTCATTCACAATGGTATAGTATACCGTTTCTTCCATCTCGCTGATCATCTCTGCTACAATCGATTCCGACTCACGGCTGCCCGTGCCATTGCCGATGGCAATCAAATTGACACCATGCGTTCGGATCATTTTTTTCAGGGTTTTCTTCGTCTCAGCAACCTTATTGAGCGGCATTGTTGGATAAACCGTGGTAAATTCCAACAGCTTTCCTGTATCATCAACGATCGCAATCTTGCATCCCGTTCGATACGCCGGGTCAAATCCCATCACAACCGCGTCGCGAATTGGTGCAATCAAGAACAGCGATTTGGCATTTTTCGAGAAGACCTCGATGGCACTTTCATCCGCCCGATCCGTTAGGGTTTTCCGAATTTCCCGCTCAATGGCCGGCTGCAGCAATCGCTTATAGGAATCCTGAACCATGGCTGTCAGCTCTGTTTTTCCAACGAAATTCGGGTTGGTGATGACTTGAGACAACATCCACGCTAGAATTTTTTCATCCGGGGCCACTAACTTCACCTTCAGTTTCTTCTCCTTTTCGCCACGATTGATGGCGAGGACACGATGGTTGGCCATGGTATGTACGCTTTCTTTAAAATCATAATAGGTTTCATAAACTGTTACTTCATCAGAATCCGTCGCTTTCGATGTGATCGCGCCTTGCTTCAAAGTCATCGTCCGGCTCACTTTACGCACATCCGGATCATCGGCCACCTGTTCCGCCAAGATATCCAAGGCTCCCTTTATGGCTTCTTCCACACTCAATACTCCCAACTCTTCGTTGAGATAGGCTTGCGCCCACTCTTGTGGGTTTCCCTCTGTCTCGACCTGAGCCATCAGACGCTCAGCCAAAGGCTCAAGTCCTTTCGCCTTTGCCTTGGTCGCCCGGGTCTGTTTCTTCTGCTTATAGGGGCGATACAAGTCCTCCACGCGCTGAAGCGCGTCCGCTTGTTCGATGCTCGTCTTCAGTTCTATCGTCAGCTTGCCCTGCTCCTCAATCAGACGAATCACGTCTTCTTTTCTTTGAGCCAGATTTCTTAAGTAAGTCAAGCGCTCCGACAAATCGCGTAATTGTACATCGGTCATTTCGCCGGTCATCTCTTTTCGATACCGGGCGATAAACGGCACCGTATTGCCACCGTCTAATAATTCAATAGCGGTCTTCACTTGATTGGGCCGCAACGAAAGTTCCTTGCTGATCTGTTGATTGATATCCATTTCAATCACTCCTTATCCTTTGAAAGTCAGCCTTATTTTACCATACCCCCAGTTAAAACAAAAATCTCTGAACATTCTTACCCTTCTTGACAATAATTGGCATCTCACATATCATAAAGAGAGCTTTATACGAAGGGAGCGAGGCGCGATGCTAGGGAGCAGCATAAAACGATTTCATCACAGTTTCATAGATTCTTGTCTGCCAGCCTCGTCGGTGGTTGCTTTCCTATAGCTACTTGAGCTATTCTTTAGCGACATATACCTCGTCCTGCAGACTTTTCATGTCTGCGTTTTTTTTTGCTATTTTTCAATCAATTAGACAAAAACGCCGCAGCCTTGTGGCGTTTTTTTATTTAAGGAGGGCAACTCATATGAAAAAAATCACAACTTTACTTAGCCCCTATCAAGGTCTTCCAAGAGAAGTCTATATCATCTTCCTTGCGCGGGTCGTCAATGCCATTGGCGCCTTTGTATGGCCCATGATGACTTTGATCTTAACAAAAAAAATTGGTCTTTCTACGGCAGAAGCCGGATTCTGGATTGCCGTTTCTGGTATTTTATCCATGCCAGCCAGTTTAATTGGCGGAAAATTGACTGATACCATTGGCAGAAAACCGGTGCTCCTTTTCTGTGAAGGAACCGCGGTTCTCCTCTTTGGTGCCTGCGCCTTTGTGGAACCGTCCATGCCAATGGTCTATATGATGATGGGAGCTGGTGTCTTCTTTATGATGGCCGATCCCGCTCACTCTTCCATGATTGCCGATTTGACCACCGTAGAGAACCGTGCTGGCGCCTATTCGTTATCCTATTTAGGCTTTAACTTGGGCTTTGCTATCGGACCCATTATCGGTGGAATGCTCTTTGAAAATCACTTAAAATGGTTCTTTTTGGGCGATGCAATCACCGGTATTGCTTCTTTGGCTTTGGTCTTCTTCTTTATTAAAGAAACCATACCCACCAACCATGAAGAGACCGAGCAACCAGAGCTACAATCGGAAGCAAGGGAAGAAGGCGGCATACTCGCTGTTTTGTTCCGCCGTCCGCTTCTGATATGGTTTGCCCTCTTCGCCCTTGGATATAACTTTGTCTACTCTCAATGGGGTTTCTTGCTGCCCATGCATGTGGAAGCCATGAATCCCGGAGAGGGCGCTGCACTCTATGGCAAACTCGCCGCCCTTAACGGCTTCACGGTCATTCTATTCACGCCTTTGATCACCAAAGGCTTTGAAAATTTGCGGGAAATTCAAAAAATTGTCATCGGCGGGATCGGTTATGTGGTCGGCTTTGGCATGCTCGGGTTTGTGGAAACCACACCAGCCTTTATTCTCGCCTGCTTTATTATCACCCTAGGCGAAATTATCGTCACCATTAGTTTTATGCCTTTTCTCGCGAACCACACCCCCGCTTCACATCGCGGGCGGATGAATGCGGTCTTGCCCATTGTCATGGGACTCGGTTTCACCTTTGGTCCCCTGATCGTCGGAAACTTAATTCCTCGCTACGCCATTTCAGGCACCTGGAAAATTGTCGCTGTTATCGCCATCCTATCGACAATCGCCATGCAATTTCTAGATCAAACAGAACACAAATCATCAATTGCAAAAAAAGAAACGGAAGAGATCGCTTGATCTCTTCCGTTTTTCCTTTTCTACTTGTTTTTCATAATCGCATAGCCATGATCCGTCCAACTAAAGCTGTAAGAAACACCCACATCACCACTGCTCGCTAAAAAGTTTAATCCAACTTCCATATTTTCTATCGACGCCTTTTGTGTGATCGACCAAGATTCCAGATCTAGCAACACCAACGTCTTTGCATCATCCTTTGTATCGAAATAGGTCGCATAGGATTCATTGGCAAGCAAATATGTTATGCCACTGATCTCAGAACAATACCCCTCAATCGGTACCTCTTTGACTTCCCCTAACTGAAAATCATAGAAATACAAATAGGATTTATCACTCATAAAGAACCCTCGATCGCCGGCAAGCAGCAACTCTTTTGGCATGATATAGCCGGGCTCAGTCTTACTTGTTTCAGTCTTGATATCATAAACGGTGAACCCAGAATTCCAATCCCTTGTTCGGGCCGTCACAATCTTCGTATCATGATCGGCAAATCGTGGGTTTAAGCACCAAATCGCTTCAGTAACATCTCCGTCGCCTTCCCGCGGAACAACAAGAGTCGTCTCGTTAGAATCATTTTGAATCAATTTCAAGCCCTCTTGATCCACATAGGCAAACATGCTTCGATCATCAGACAGTGCTTCTCCGAAATAGATCGGATCATATTGCTCCCAATAAGAAGCCAACCCTTCCACAATGGCATTTGGATACGCCACAGTCTCAATCAAATTCCAATCGGCATCCGTAATTCGCACATTTTTATTGGTATAGAAAAAGAATTCCTCCCCATGCTGTTCCACGCGATATGCAAACTCCTCATTCGCCATTTCGGGTGCATAGACCGTGGTCATCTCCATAGACGCCTTGTCTAATTTGAAATAGGAAACCCATTCGCCATCATCAGAAATATAGTAATAAGCATTTTTAGTTTCACCCAAATATACGCCGCTCATATATTCATATTCCTTAACAATTTCAATTGCTTCTAAACCAGGTGCAGTATCTGCCAAATTATAGGATGGAACCTCTTCATATCCCCGATCAAATCGAATATTCCCTTCTCCATCGAAGGCAATCTCCATGACATTCGTCTTGTTGATCCTCGTCTCGCTGCTGTCCGCATAGTCGATCAAACGCACTTCATATCGTTCGGTTCCAATCTCCTTCAATCCGCCAAAGGCATATCCCCAGCCGTTTTGAAAATTAGAGCGATCCGACATATCTGGACCGGAGTACCAAAGTGTAAATCCTTCTTCCGCCGCATTGTAACTATCCAGAGTCGAAAAATCGGTCGCAGTTTCATCAAAATCAAAATAGCGTTTCACTTCCTGAATTGCGAGCGCCTTTGAAAAGACAAAATCTCCACTTTCTTCATTGTATAACTCCCGCACCGTTTCCTCTGAATTTTCGTATGTATAACGGTACCAGGCGTATTTCACCATTTCGTCTAGCAACGGTCCATGTCCATCAAAAGACTCTAAATTCCCCAAACTTGCGATGGTGTCATAATAGTACTCCGCAAACATATACTCGTCATTGAACAACATGCTGCGGGCCGACATCGTGAAGTTTTCTTCAAAATACAGCATGACTTGAGAAACAACCTCTTCCGTAGTTCTATACCAGTCCATGCCGTGGTCTGTCAACAGGTACGCCGCACCGTCAAGAATGACAATCTCACCGGTTCCCACTGCAAACCGCATCACTTCCTCGGACTCAATTTCATCTTCCACCGACTCCCAAGTATCGAATGCCAAGGCCTGATTAAACGCTTCATTTGCTGGCATGTCAATTTGTTCTTCCTCCATTTGGATGCTGATCCAATTCGTTTCAGCAAGGGCCGCCTTGGTCATTTCAATTGCAAGATCCTCTCCAGTCTCCTCCGACGACCCTTTTTCTGTTGCTTCCAGCTCATCCGTTTCCGATTCGCTCGCCGCAAATGAATTCTCTTCGGTTCCCGTTGATTCTGTCGGCTCTTTTGGTCCCGAGCATCCTGCTGCTAACATCAAAATCAACACCAATAAACCAATTATTCTCATTCTCTGTTTTTTCATAAAAAATTCTCCTTTCCCACTCATAACAATCTAAACTCACAACTTCTATTGTAAAGGAATCCCATAACGCTAACAATATTTTCCACTCAAAATTTACCTTACATTTTCTTACATTTTAAAATATTCAGTTCCTAATGTTCGTTTTCCAACAAAAAAAACAGCCTATGGCTGTTTCTGTTTATGCATAGTTCAAATATTGAGAAACGAGAGTTTCTACCGTTCTTAATTGACTCGATTCCACACCAAGGATCGGTTCCATCTTTCCTCCGTAGAGTTTAATCTGATACACCTTGCCCTTTTTTGTATGAGAGACCAGCACCCGATACGATTTGTACTCCGACCAAGACAAGAGTTTTCCTCCATTAAATTGAATACCTTCCGCATATACCGCACTTCCCACTCGCTGTCCTGTCCATATCACAATCCAATTGGTTGCTAAAAACAAACTGTTCATAACAGGAACTGTCGTTCTTTCATCCCCAAATATGCTCATCACAGTACCTAGGACTACGAGACCCATTCCTAACAACAACATTCCAGTCGTCACTTGATCTAAGGACGAGAGCGTCTCGTTGGCTCGTATCACCATAATGGGTTGCTTTCCTTGCTGTGTCTGCTTCTTCAAATTGTTCCAGACCATCACACTTGCGATGATGATCATTGCCCCCACAATCAGAAGATCCAACCAATCAAACACGCCCTTTGCCCATGAATTGAATACAAATCGGCTTGCGATTATTCCTTGCAACGCAAATAACAAAATAATCAAAGCATGCCATTTCGTCAAGCGCTTTGGCGCATTGTGCTCCAGTGCGTAACCCAGAGTAGCCGGATCCCCCATTTGCTTGCGCGCTTTTTCTCCCGCTTCTTCTAGAGAAAGACCCATTTGCCTATAGTCAGCGACCGCCGTTTCCAAATGATCGCGCATTTCATCTTTGATCTCATTCGCTCGTTCCCGATCGTGAATCTGATCGGTGATTCTTCGAATAAATTTCTCTTGTCTCTTCTCTTCTGTCATGTTGTTTCCCCCAATACACTGCCGATGGCCACTTGCAAAGCCACCCATTCTTCCTTTTGTTTCTGCAGCTCTCCATGTCCTTTTTTCGTAATGCTATATACTTTTCTGCGACGTCCTTCCGCCACCTGCCACTCTGATTGAATCCATCCCTTGCCTTCCATTTGATGGAGCAACGGATAAAGGGTGCCTTCCTTCCATTCCAACGCGCCGCCTGTCTTGAGCATCAATCGTTCAATCAATGCGTATCCATATAAAGACTCTTGTTGCAAAAGCGCTAAAATCAGCGATGGATTGATTCCTTTTCTCAACTCTTTATTCATCTTTTTCTCCTAACCTCGGAATCCGATGTTATTAATTTACCACGCTTGTCAATCTTTGTCAAATTTAGAAAAATCTCTGAAGCAGTTCTTCTTTCAAATCATTGTTCGACGCCTCTGTATGCAAAAAAAGCGAAAGTCTTTCCATAAAAAAAGCAGCCCGCAGGCTGCTTCCATATACTATCTATTCTTGATTACTTGAATCTTTACTTTTTCATCAATGGATAGAATCGTTTCTCCGCTTCAACCAATTGCCACTGCGCAAAGGCAGTTTCGAATGTCTCGAATGAGGTGAACAATGTTTTCCCTGATTCCAGAGTCGCGCGGCGGATAAGAAATCCGTCCCGAGTCGCGTCGTTGCCTTTGGTCGGCAGGTTCAATACCCAGTCGTAATCGCCTTGACGAATCTCCGTTAACAACCCAGCGCTCTGCTGAATTTTTTCTACCTTTGAGCAAGTGATCCCCTCATCGACAAAGAGTTTCATTGTGCCTTCTGTCGCGGTCCACTCCACCTGCAAGCCTTGGGTTCCCTTGATGATTTCCTGAAGTCGCGGCTTTTCTACATCCCGCACCATGACCAAAATTCGGATCTCTTTCGGGAACGGCACCCCAGCGGCGATCATGCCCTTTCTCATCGCCTCTTCCGGTGTTGCTCCGAGGCCGAGCACCTCGCCAGTCGAACGCATTTCTGGTCCCAACATCACTTCAGCACCCGGCAGCTTCTCCATGGAGAAGACCGGCACCTTGACAGCGTATGGCAATTTTGGAGCCAAAAGACCCGTTCCGTAACCCAAGTCTTTCAATTCTTCCCCCAGCATAACGCGAATGGCAATCTCTGTCATCGGCACTTCTGTTACTTTAGACAAAATCGGCAGGGTTCTTGATGCCCGTGGGTTTGCCTCAATGATATAAAGTTTATCTGCCCAGATCATCTGGATATTCAAGAAACCAACCGCCTTCAAGCCGGCTGCCAGCTTCTCTGATGCGTTTACTGCTTGATCGATAATTTCTTGGTCCAAAAACGGTGACGGCAGAATAGTAATACTGTCTCCCGAGTGGACACCCGAAGGTTCCAAGTGAGTCATAATCGCTGGAATCAGGCAATTCTTGCCGTCCGAGATCACATCCACTTCCAGTTCTTGTCCCTGTATATACTGATCGATCTGCACCCGTCCATCTTGATACTGGATAAAGAAGTTTTCCAAGTAACCCTGCAATTCTTCTTCATTGGCAAGAATCGCCATGCCCTGTCCCCCGATGACATAAGATGGCCTTGCAAGAACCGGATAACCGAAAGACTTTGCGATTGCCAATCCCTCGTTCAAATCCCGAGTTGTTCCCGCTTTCGGACGCGGCAATCCCAGTTCCTCAAGCAATTGATCGAAAGCTTTTCGATCTTCGGCCAGATTAATCGCTTCGTATGAAGATCCAAAAATCTTGACCCCTTCGCCTGACAGGCTTTCTACCAAATCAATGGCAGTCTGTCCACCGAACTGTACCATGACCCCTTCCGGCTTTTCCTTTTCGATGACATTCATCACCTCTTCAAAGGTAATCGGCTCGAAATACAGGCGATCTGCCAGGTCGAAATCCGTACTCACGGTTTCAGGATTGCAGTTGATCATTATCGTTTCGTACCCTTGTTTCTCCAAGGCTTGCATAGCATGAACCGACGCGTAGTCAAACTCGACACCTTGACCGATGCGAATTGGACCGGAACCCAAGACCACAATCTTCTTGCGATCCGTCACAGGACCCTCGTCCTCTTCCTCATACGTGGAGTAGAAGTAAGGTGATACCGCTTCAAATTCTCCCGCGCAGGTGTCCACCATTTTAAAGGTCGCTTTGATTTGATTTTCTTTTCTCATTTGGCGAATAGCCGCTTGATCCGTGTCCAAAAGCGCGGCAATTCCAGCATCAGAGAATCCCAAACGCTTCAGTTCCAGTAGCTTTTCTGCTGAAAGATCGCCTACCATTTGATTGCGCAAGGCTTCCTCTTCCTGAATAATTATATCGAAAGCCGCCAAGAAGAATCGCATAATCCCCGTCATCTGTTCCAATCGCTCGAGGCCGTATCGGCGTCGAATCAATTCAGCCAGATGAAAAAGCCGCTCATCATTGGGTGATTCCACCGCCAGCTTCAATTTTTCAAAGGAAACATTGAAGAGAGCAGGATCTGTCAGCGTCTGTCTTTTTGGATTGATGGAACGGATTCCTTTTAATAGCGCTTGAGAGAAATTCGCGCCGATAGACATGGATTCCCCTGTCGCCATCATACGCGTACCCAGCTCCCGCTTGGCAACCGGAAATTTATCAAAAGGCCATTTCGGCAACTTTACCACAATATAATCGAGAGCCGGCTCAAAGAATGCCGTTGTCTTTTTGGTGATCGAGTTTTCTACATCCGCCAAGCGGTACCCCAGGGCAAGCTTGGTTGCCACCTTGGCAATTGGGTAGCCTGTCGCCTTGGAAGCCAATGCAGAGGACCTAGACACCCGGGGATTGACCTCAATTACCGCATACTCCCCCGTTACCGGATGAAGGGCAAATTGCACATTGCATCCGCCAATAATCTCCACCGCATCCACAATGTGAAAGGATGCCGTTCTTAACATATAGTATTCCGTATCCGACAGGGTTTGGCTCGGTGCCACAACAATACTGTCGCCCGTATGAATCCCCACCGGATCGATATTTTCCATATTACAGACCACAATGCGATTGCCTTGATAATCGCGCATGATTTCATACTCGACTTCTTTCCAACCCAGAATCGCCCGTTCTACCAAGCACTGGGTGACGGGTGAACGCTGCAAGCCTTCCGGCAGAATCTCAAGCAGTTCCTTTTCCGTTTTGGCAATGCCACCTCCGGATCCGCCTAGGGTATAGGCCGGTCGTACAACAACAGGGTAGCCCAGGCGATCGGCAAAGGCTTGTCCGCCTTCCACCGTTGTGACAATCTGAGACTCGATAATCGGTTCCCCAATTTCCTGCATCAATGCACGAAAGGCTTCCCGGTCCTCCCCTCGATAAATGCCTTCAATGGAAGTGCCTAGCACCTCAACATTGAATTGCTTTAAAACCCCTTGATTCGACAAGTCCATGGCTAGATTCAAAGCCGTCTGACCCCCGACATTGACTAGAATCGCATCCGGGCGTTCCTTTTCAATCAAGGCCTCCATCCAATCCACCGTCAAGGGTTCAATGTAAACACGATCCGCAATCTCTGGATCCGTCATAATGGTTGCCGGATTGGAGTTGGCCAAAATTACCTCGCAGCCCTCTTCCTTCAACGCACGGCATGCCTGGGTGCCGGAGTAATCAAACTCTGCCGCCTGACCGATTACAATGGGACCAGAGCCGAGCACCAATACCTTTTTCCCTTGATTTTTATTCATGATTACCCTCCATCATTGTCATAAACGCATCGAACACATCTTCCGCATCGTAAGGACCCGGACCCGCTTCCGGGTGAAACTGAACCGAGAGTACCGGCAGGGTTTTATGCTTCATTCCCTCGACACTATCATCGTTCAGATTGCGATAGGTGCACTCCATAACAGAAGGCATTTCAACAACTGTATAGTTGTGATTTTGAGCCGTGATAAAGGTCTTTTTATCTTCCAGACGCTCCACGGGATGGTTGGAACCGTGA
>JABXKS010000119.1 GCA_013619125.1 Clostridiales bacterium | reverse complement strand
TCTCGTGGGCTCGGAGATGTGTATAAGAGACAGGTTTAAATCCCTACATCTGACTGAACCAAATAAAAACCACTATTATTTATGATACGGTTCACCGTACTTAATCCCAAATCTACCTATGGCACTAGTTTAGCTAGCATATTTGAGGAGAAGTATTTTATTCCAATCACTTTTTTCATCGTCATCCTGGATCACAGCGGAAACTGATCCCACATGTGATAAACGGATATCGCCATCAATGCAATCATAATTGTGGCCGACATTAAGGAACTAATTTCCTTATATTTCTCGAATCGTTTCCAAGAGATAAACCATTCAGCTGCTGTAAAAACGAAGAGACACACCAGGGTCACATGAGCAGAAAAAGCATAATTCAAACAATAGATCGAAAAAATCATGATAGCAATGATTTTTATAATCCTCTTTGGAGGTGGCGGCGCATCATCAGATCCGCGCTTCTTGTATTCTATCTTCCTTGCTTCCTCAAACGCATATAGCGATTCTACGATTGTAATATAAATGATTACGACGCTTAACAAATATGGCACCCACATTTTATTTACCTCCCCATATGTTTTTATTTCGTCAAAGAAAACCAACCCCAATATTTCAAAGAAAATGCGCATATGGCAACAAGCAAAATCGATGATGCAATCAGTTCTCCTGGTTTCCTATATTCTTTTAATCGCTTCCAAGCAGCGAACTCGATTATAACCGCTATGCAAAGTGCACCAATCATTGCCGCATGGGTAGAAAATTCATAATGAAAACTAAAACCATATATCAAACTTCCTACAAACGCTTTTAAGAGCTTCCCCGGAGGAATTGGTTCATCTTTGTAGTACCACATTTTGTATTCTCGATCCTTCGCTTCCTCAAATTCATTGATCGCTTCAATTACTGATGCGTAGACGACAATAACACCCAGTATATATGGCAACAACATATTTGTTCTCCTCCAGTGCATAATAAAAATCTACTGCGATTGACAAATTCATCCAATTACATTTTATCACTCTTTAAATGGTTATTTAACTATTATTTACTGAATTATCCAAATATTTGTTTTTTGTTGAATGTTCTGTCTGACTACGCATTCAATCTCTTGTCCATCTTGATAATCGATGACCTTCTAGCCCTTCTTTTCTTGATCAAATCTTTGACAGCTTTTTCGACAGTCGGTAAACGCCTATAAATACTTTCTACTCGGTTATAGTGATGAACTCGCGGAATGTTTATTGAAAAGTGAACTTCCTGAAGAACAAAATAAAGCCCCGGGAATGATGAATGCTTTCATCCCCGGAGCTTTTGTCTTTATGAAAATTTGCTTCTTACCTTAAAAGAACATGTTAGTTCCTTTCATCTCAGTTATGGCGATGTTTGTGTTGTGAGTGGGCAAGCAGATTTGATAGACATGCTCAATAACCTCAGAGATCTTTCTGTAATCAGATACGACTTCCTATTGGGGCGATTTTCATCGCAACACCATTGATCGTACCCCACTTTCCTGTTTCTTCTATCGGAATCCGTTTTTTGGAAATCAACCTACAATTTTCGCCTCTGCTTACACACCTTTTCTCGACTCTCCATCGACTTTGTATAACTTTTACAAAAATTCTCCGGCGAAAAAATGTACCGCTCCATTCATTTCAATGTGATATCTACTCGCCACTCCTAATAGAAAATTCGAAGGGTGATATCAACAAGTTTTAATCAACAAATGTATGTTTTATCGCTGTCACCTGACAATTGGAACCACTGAACGTCTTGCATATAGTATTTGCTTACAATAGGGTATCTAGATAGACATAAGAAACACAATCTGTAATTACCCTTCCCCAAAAGCTGAGTTTGGAGGTAGCTTATGAAACAACTATTTGAACTATCTGGTTTTCATATTTATTTGCAGATCCTTGTGATTATCGTTTCGATTACGGTCCATCTATATACGACTAGAAATAAAAAACGCAAGGAAAGCACAATTGAGTTAATCGCTATTTACACCATTGGATTGTCGGGTTGGTTTGCATTAATTAGTGGTGTTATGGGACATATGATTTTTGCTGATCAGGTCGCCAATTCAATCGGATGGCCTCTGAATAGCGGATTTCAGATGGAACTCGGATTTGCAGCGGCAGGTATCGGCCTAATTGGATTTATGGGCTTTTGGCAACGCTCATTTTGGCTCCCCTATATCATTGCACGCTCATGTTTTCTATGGGGAGCTGGTGTAACGCATATTATTCATATGATTTTTGAGAGAAACTTTTCTCCAAGCAATACAGGAATTATTTTGTATTGGGATTTTCTTCTACCCTTTATTCTCATAGGCTTATATCGCGCCGTTAAGAAAGATCATGCAAAGAAGGACCTGACCCACTAGCATTCATAGATAATTTGATAAGTCTTAAATCTCGGACCCAAATGTATTTTGCTTGAGTAACAGAGAGAAAGTACACACTTTTCTATACGTAACACTCGATCGTTCTTCACATCAAAAAAGGCTGCATCATTTATAATCATGATGCAACCCAAACATATAAATTAAATTACTTTGTTTCCAAATATCAATCGAAACTTTCATTCTCTTTTGACACCGTCACCAAAAGCTTTAATTCAAAAGAAGATCAGCCCGGTGAATCACCTTTGTTTTTTCATCCCGTTCTTCTGTCACCAAAAGTTGAACAGTTCTAGTGATATTTTCTTCATCATCTGCATGAAGGTGAATTTCGATTGTTGCAGCTGTTTGACATGGCAACCCCGCCAAAAGTTCATCGCATTGAAATAACTCCATAGGAATTTCAATTTTTTGATCGCGATAGGTAAGCTTTAGATTTCTCGCCCCTTCATCACGCTTTGCTTTAAAATCCGAATATGGAATTCTTAATCGATAGTCCTTAGACTGCGCCCGCAACAGCAAGCGATAATCCACCAACCCTGTTTCTGCCTCAATTTCTTTCAATAATCCCAACCCGCCTTTTTCAAGACTCGCAACAGTTCTTCCAAAACTGGTTTTCTCCACATTTAACGGTCGCATTTTATGGTTTGAACTTGAAGTTGTCTGTTCAGGTTCTATGACAGGTACCAAAATTCGCATTACAAGATTCCGGGCTCTATCTGCAAAATAAACATTCCCCGATTGATCTACCGTTAATCCGTAGGGTGAACTTAAGCCAGTCTCAGTCCCTTCAACGGTACTAATGATTCCCGATGAATCGATTTTTCTAATACACGCTAACATATCCTGTGCTAAATAGATGTTCCCTAATTGATCGACTCCTACCCCTCGTAGATATGCCAGTTCAGCTTCTGTTGCTAAGCCGCCATCTCCTGAATAGCCATATGCTCCCGTTCCTCCAACCGTGCTAATTATTCCTGATGAATCTATTTTTCGAACACGCCTATTCCCAGCATCTGCAATATACAAATTTCCAGACTCATCAATCGCTATATCTTGTGGTGAATTTATTCTCGCCTTTGTCGCTAAACCACCATCTCCCGTATATCCACTTGTTCCCGTTCCTGCGATGGTGCTAATTTTCCCACTTGCATCTATTTTTCTAATTCGATTTCCAGCAAATTCTACGATATAAATATTATCCGATTTATCAACTTTTACACTCATCGGACGGTTTACTAGAGCTTTACTCGCGAAACCGCCATCTCCTGTAGAACGCCTAACACCATTCCCAGCAATGGTGGTAATAATGCCAGTTGTATCTATTTTCCGAACCCGATTCCCCGCGAATTCAGATATATATACATTACCATTCGAGTCTACTGCCACGCCCGTCGGCCCCATTAATTCGGCCTTGGTTGCAGAACCACCATCCCCCGTAGAACCATAACCTCCCGTCCCAGCGATGGTACTGATCTTTCCATTTGTATCAATTTTCCGGACTGAATTACCAAAATAACTTGTAATATATACCTGTCCCAATGAATCAACTGCCACTTTTGACGGAAAGTGAATTCCAGCAAGAGTAGCATCCCCGCCATCGCCGGTATTTGAACCGATTCCCGTTCCTGCAATTGTTTCAATAATAAGATTCGAGTCAGCTGCATAAGCGATCGCACTTTCACTTATTACTAAACTGAACATCATGATAATAATAATTCCGATCCGACTATACCTATTGATCATTTTAAACATCCTCCCATTCTATCAATTCCCCATTTCATTTATTTCCCACGTTGCCAAAAAACTTGAATTTAAAAACCGAAAGCTAAAAAACAAATGTCTATTGTCACTGGCGACACTCTTTGCATCCAAGCCCATGAAAGCTACCATATGAGGTCAAAAAGACTGTTAGC
>JABXKS010000118.1 GCA_013619125.1 Clostridiales bacterium | reverse complement strand
GTTGACATCTATCTCTTACCCCGTTTCTTCATGGTATTCAAACATTTTTCATCAAATTCTTACTTTTTCCCCAAAATTAGAAAGGAATCACGAGTTTTCGCGATTCCTTTCTTCAGTAAATTCTTCACTTATTCAGCATTTCCGATTGTGAACCAAAAAACTCTGTTTGGTTCAAACGATCCAAACCAGTTTCAAAAATTATCGTTCCATAGAGCATCGAAATGAAAAATACATTCAACACTGTAAAAATCATAAACCGGCGGATCGGAGAACATCTGCCTCGCTCAAGCCCATACAGCCAAACAATCACTGCAACCACCATCGCCACCCCTATGGTTACAATCCAATTTTCAGCCGCTCTCCCCAATAGATTCGGCATGCCAAATGTAAGTGCTTGGAAAAGTATATTCAAGCCAATTGCGAAGCATACACCTTTAAGCGAAATTTCTTCTTCCCTCCGAATCACAAAAATCAGCAAACAAATTCCGCCCGGTAAGATCCAATAGATCCGCGTTATGAAAACAATCATTCCCTGAATCAATGACTGAATCAAGAAACTGACCGCTAGAATCAGAGAGGTTTGAAACGGTGAAACGCCAAAAATCGGATTCGATGAAATGACATTTACCCTCTCGGCTTCCTGATCCATCCAAGCAAGATAGTCATATCCGTTCATGGATACGAAAGATAAATCTTCAATCATTCCCATTTTTGTGCGATAAATGGTCCGATGACCAGCAACCTTACCTTGCCGTAATTCGAGTTGTTCGATTAACGACTCACCGGTGTCTAGCATACCGGTTGCAACAACCGAAATCAGACTTCCGTTCGAATTTAAAAACTGAAACTCCTGCACATGAATGAAAGCACCGCTGATATCATGAATCACCAGGGGCATATGAGTAATCGAAGTCGCTCGATCCGTTCCCAATGGAAATTTCAATAGTGAAGTCTTATCCTGTTTACAAAACAACACCATCCCCATGGCTTGATCCATGACGAATGTCCAGTCCTCATTCCTGTCAACCTGACCCAGAAAGACAGGCTGACTTATGGTTCCCGTTCGATTGATCCAACGATAAAATAATTCCTCTTGGCCTGATTCATTCACTTCTGGAAAAATCATATGAACCCGTCCCTGATCATCCATTTGCCCCAAAACCCCTGAGTCCTCACTGTCGCCATCATCAACCCAATCAACGTCTTCCGCAAAGACATCATACTCTTGCCAATCTTTCTGGCCGCTTCGCTTCCCGGTTTCATTTAATCGAATCACACGATCTCCACCGGCAGTTGACGCTACGCACACCAAGTCTCCAGCCGATTTAAAATCAATCAAACCTTGAATCCCAGGTAAATCAACCGCTACCATGCGATTCCATGGGGTAGGCGCCAACGATGCCGGCAAGTCCCTTTCAAAGTCGCTACGAGTTCCCAAAATGATCAAACTTATCACTGTCATCACTAAGAAAATTGCAAGCAACGAATGTCGATGTTTTCTTTTCTTCCTTCGTATCACCCTCCGCCAAATTAAGAAAGCCAAACCCAATAGCCATACCGAGATACCGATGATCTTGGGTACGGTAACGACACCTAAAGATACAGTCAATGCTCCTCTTCGTTGATTGGCCACTCGATCTAAGAGTGAGACCAGCAGATCTCCGACTTCTTCCATCCGCTCAACACTACAATTTCCTATTGTATCCTCAGGGGTATGAATTTTATTTGTAGACATATGAACAAATGAAACCGCTGGAACACCACGACTAAGAAAGCTCATGTGATCACTGCCAGCCGACTGACGATTGAACTCAAGTAGTAAATTCTGTTTTTCAGCCACACAGTGAATTTCCTGAATAAGATCGGAAATATCCGTTTCACCCAAAATCTTCTCTTCTTTCCCGTATTCCGTTACGACAGACAGAACAACTGGCTCCGTTGATCCTATCATGTCCAGATTGATCACCTGTGCATGCTCCAAGGGTAAAATTTTCTTGCTCGCATGATAGGCAAAATAATGCGAACCCTTTAGACCGATCTCTTCCGCATCAAAGGCTACAAACACCATGGTGCGGCCGGGTTTGGAAACGGAAAATATTCGTGCAAGTTCCATCATTGCCGAAACTCCCGATGCATTATCGAGCACACCCGGGTAAACCGAACCATCTGGATCCACCCCCACATGATCGTAATGGGCTGTAATCAGAATCACTTCGTCTTTTAGTTCTGGATCAACCCCTTCCACCATACCAATTACATTCTTTGCTGCGACTTTTGGAAACTGCAAATCCACATCAATTCGCGCGATCAGGTCTTGTTCGGCATACTCTAGAAGCTTCTGCATGGTTGCTTCTGTCACAACCAAGGAAATCAGACCCTGCTCCACGAACGATTCTTTCCGTTCTCCCAGATAGACCGACTTGATTAAGCGATCGTAATTCTCACCTCGCAACTTCTTTTGCGTTGAACGAATCACCGCCTTCACACCCCACTCAGCAAAGGCTTTGCAATTTTCTTCCGAATACTGGCTGGAATCTGTCAGCAATAGAATCGAAGTTTCCTCCTGTAGAGACTCAATCCCCCGATATATTTCCATAGTCCCTTCCGCGACGCCGCCGGTGGCAAAACCCTTCGTTGCTTCCGCATAATCCACCCGATGCTCCAATGATTCCAATTCGACTCCAGATGCGTCCATGATCTCAAATTTAGGCGGTGACGCCAAGACTGGTGTCACACAAGAAAACTCCTGAAAATAACTGCCTGTTCCCCCATCGGGCTGCAACCCCATTTCCTGAAACTTATCGGCAATATATTCCGCTGCCTGATCATGCCCCTTTGTCCCAGGGAATCTGCCAGACTTATCTTCCGCGGTCAATTCCTTTAGATGCACCCACGCGTTTTCACCATCAAATTCTTGTGGTTCTCTCCCGCAACCAGTCAAATTGAGTACCATCAGCAGGATAAATCCTATCCAAATTGTCTTTGCTTTCATTGTGATCACCTTCTACTGAGTTAATTCCTCAATCCATTCTCCTTCCAGATTGAACAAATCTTTTCCATAAACTGTTAGCAGGGCCTCTTCAATATCAGTACTTTCATTGGCTTGAACCAAGGCAATCGCCTTGTCCATCCCGTACGCTTTAATCAAGTATTCAAAAAAGGACTGAAGCTCCAATTCGGCAATCGCCGAGTCCATCTTCGGATCAATACGTGGTCCAATCAAGTAACGCAGCGGTATATAATCCTCTGCAACTACACTCTCTTTGACTGCAGGATTTGCCGTCTTCTCAGCAGATAAAGCATACGTCATGCCGTCCAGTGTCATCCGGTCCAAAGGCACCCCACACGTCCCCAAAAAGACTCGAGCAATATTCTCACGATACCGAGGATCCTCCCGCCCCTGCTTATGAACCTCATAACTCAGACCTGACAAAAAGTCGTCATCGCGGTCGACGTAATGCTCCATAATCGCTTCTGTCATATAGATGTCGATATCAATCCGGTTATCCGGTTCGAAACCAAGACGATCCGTAATTTTCTGATAAACTACCTCTCGTTTTTGAAGAATATCAACCATTTTTTCTTTTGTTTGCTGATCCACAGGACTATAATGAATGACAAAATGCTCACTACCAGCAAACTCGAATTCTCCAATCGTCTCTCTTGCCTCCAGATGCGAAATCGTCCATCCCATTGACGATTTTGAAAACGTACCGCTATATCTCGTCCGCTCGTCCGCCTTGATTAAATACTCGTCCCTTTTCAGATTCATCGTCATAAAGCGGAGGCTTGAAAAATGGTCGGAATTCGTTGCACCAATAACCCATAAGTAATTATTCAGATTCAATGGATTCGGTATCAAATACGTAAAGGTTGCCGTTTCCTCTCCGATCGTCCATCCGACATCAGGAATTTCCACTCTACTATCAATTACCTGAATGGGCAGTTGCTCATTGACCTGCGCAAACAAACTGTTCGTCTCCGGATTACCCAACAAAATGATGTGCTTCTCCTGAATATCCACTTCTGTTACATCCGCATCCGATTGAATCATCAGCTGACCCTCTTCTTGAAAATTTAAGATCGAATCCAGGTACTCCGCATAATTCTTCAACCGGGTCGTATCCACCTCGCTTCCCTGACTGCCATAGACAATCAGATATTGATCACCTTCAAAGGTGCGCATCATAAAATCTTCAAATCCCGTCATTTCAGAATCTATTGTCATGTCCACTTCTTCCGGCGATTTGTCGCACCCCGTCAGCATCGCAGCAACCAGAGAAAAAATCATCAGGTAAACGATCCAACTTTTCTT
>JABXKS010000117.1 GCA_013619125.1 Clostridiales bacterium | reverse complement strand
CTGAATAATCGTTTCGAAGGCCGCCAAGAAAAATCGCATAATCCCCGTCATCTGCTCCAAACGATCGAGGCCGTATCGACGGCGTATCAATTCTGCTAGGTGAAAGAGCCGCTCATCATTGGGTGATTCCACGGCCAGCTTCAATTTGTCAAAAGAAACATTGAAAAGAGCTGGATCTGTCAGGGTTTGTCGTTTTGGATTGATCGAACGAACTCCCTTCAAAAGTGCTTGGGAGAAGTTCGCACCAATGGACATGGATTCACCCGTTGCCATCATCCGCGTACCCAAGGTCCGTTTTGCCACCGGAAACTTATCAAAGGGCCATTTCGGCAACTTTACCACAATATAATCAAGAGCCGGCTCAAAAAACGCCGTTGTTTTTTTTGTGATCGAGTTTTCTACATCCGCCAAACGGTACCCCAGAGCAAGCTTGGTTGCCACCTTGGCAATTGGGTAGCCCGTCGCCTTGGAAGCCAGAGCAGAAGAGCGAGACACGCGAGGATTGACTTCAATGACCGCATACTCGCCGGTGACCGGGTGAAGGGCGAATTGCACATTGCAACCGCCGATGACATCCACTGCGTCCACAATGTGGAAGGATGCCGTTCTCAGCATATAATATTCCGTATCCGACAGAGTTTGACTCGGTGCTACAACAATGCTGTCACCCGTGTGGATTCCTACTGGATCAATATTCTCCATATTACAGACGACGATACGGTTCCCCTTAGCGTCGCGCATAACCTCATATTCTACTTCTTTCCAGCCAAGAATCGCCCGTTCCACCAAACACTGGGTGACTGGTGATCGCTGCAAACCTTCCGGCAGAATCTCCAACAATTCCTTTTCCGTTTTAGCGATACCACCTCCGGATCCCCCCAAGGTATATGCAGGACGAACTACGACCGGATAACCCACGCGATCAGCGAATGTCTGACCCTCGGCAACTGTGGTTACAATCACTGATTCAATAATTGGCTCTCCGATTTCTTGCATCAACGCCCGAAATGTTTCCCGGTCTTCACCTCGGCGAATCCCTTCGATGGAAGTACCCAGCATTTTGACGTCAAATTTCTCCAAAACGCCTCTCTCCGACAATTCCATGGCCAAGTTCAAAGCTGTTTGTCCCCCAACGTTAGCCAAAAGTGCATCCGGACGCTCTTTCTCGATCAACGCCTCCATCCACTCCGCTGTCATTGGCTCAATGTAAACGCGATCAGCGTTTGCCGGATCCGTCATGATTGTTGCCGGGTTGGAGTTTGCCAGGATAACCTCGCAGCCCTCTTCCCTCAATGCACGGCATGCCTGAGTACCGGAGTAATCAAATTCTGCCGCCTGCCCGATCACAATCGGACCCGAACCCAATACCAATATCTTTTTTCCTTGATTGTTATTCATGCTTTCCCTCCATCATTGCCATAAACGCGTCAAAAACATCTTCCGCATCATAGGGACCTGGACCTGCTTCCGGATGAAACTGAACAGAAATCACTGGGAGGCTCTTGTGTTTCATGCCTTCCACGCTTCCATCGTTCAGATTGCGGTAGGTGCATTCCATGACTTCCGGCATATCCACAACGGTGTAATTGTGGTTTTGTGCCGTAATAAAGGTTTTTCCATCCTCCAACCGCTCAACCGGATGATTGGAACCGTGATGGCCAAAGGGAAGTTTGCCCGTTTTCCCATCGGTAGCCAAGCAGAGCAATTGATGCCCGAGGCAAATTCCAAGGATCGGCTTCTTATCCATCAAGATCTTGATCTCTTCAATGATCTCCGGCAGATCCATCGGATCGCCAGGACCATTGGACAAAACAATCCCGTCCGGATTCATTTTCAATATCTCTTCCGCCGAAGTGTCTGCTGGAAATATGGTCATAGCAGTATTTCGTTTTTCCAATTGTCGCAGAATATTTTCCTTGATGCCGAAATCCATCACCGCGATTCGATGGCTGCCCATTCCCCGTTCGTATCGCTCGGGACAAGTGGTAAACATGGCATGCCTTCTCAGTTCAAATCGTCGGAATCGCTCTTCCACCTGTTTTTTGCTTAGGGGTGAAAAGGTGATTAAAGCCTTCATCGTTCCTTTTTCTCGGATTTCTTTGGTCAATGCACGGGTATCAATACCTTGCAAACCGACGACCTTGTGGTATTTCATAAAGGAGTCCAAGCCCATCTCTTCCTTATAGTGGCGTGTCGCTTCGGCGCGGGATCGAACGATCAGTGCGCTGGCAAAAGCGGTGCGCCCCTGGCTGACATCTAGATTGACGCCATAGTTGCCAATGTGTGGATGGGTCATCACGATCGCTTGACCGTAGTAAGACGGGTCTGTCAACACCTCTTGGTATCCGGTCATTCCGGTTTGAAAAACAATTTCAGCTGTTACATCATGTCGATATCCAAATGCTTCGCCGCGAAACATGCGGCCGTTTTCTAAGATCAGTGTTGCTTTCATAAATACACTCCTTTTCGCCTCTCTGGGTCGAATTAAAAGAAAAAGCCTCCCGGAATCCGGAAGGCATAAATCGCTCAAAAAATACAGTTGTTTCCAACTATTCTGAATGATCACCTTTCCAGTATCTCGTACCGGTTTAAAGATTCTTTTATTCAAGATACCAAATCGAAGGGCGAATGTCAATGTTTAAAAAAAGTTTAAAGGATATTTACCTGATCTTTCTTGTTTTCAAGAGTGTTATTTGATAAAGTCATACCATTGAAAGGAATGTGAGAATATGGATAATAATAGACGAAATGCAGAACCATGGCTACCAAAAGACTCCGACTCTAAGGACGAGCAAAAAGATAAGCGGCATTCCGCATGGCCGCCTAAGAATTCGGATCGAAACGAAAAAGATCGAAACAACGGCAGCAAGAAGCCGTTCTTACCAAAAGGTACGCTAAAAAAGCCTCACAACTATACCTTTTTAATCATCTTCTTTATCGCAATCGTCGTCTTTAACATGCTATTCTCCAACCGAACAAAGCAAGAGTTGGAATACAGCGAATTTGAAGCCCTAGGCGAATACGGCATGATTGAAGAAGTGCAGATCGCAAGCGACAAGATCTATATCACACTGGATGAGAACGCGGTTCTTCCCGCAAGCTCCGAAATCGTTTTGGCGGAAAAAATCACTTCAGTCCAGCAAATGGATAAGGAACTCTATACCGACCGCGTTAACGATCCCGAGCTATTGGCCAACCTTAAGGTATGGGGCGTGGAAAAATACGGCGGAGTCTCCGTAGAAAACAATCCGTATTTGAATTTCCTATTGACCTGGATTTTACCCATGGCTCTCTTCTTCTTTATGTGGCGGTTCCTACTGGGTAGCCTAACGAAAAGAGGCGGCGGTGGTGTGATGGACTTCGGAAAATCAAACGCTAAGATTTATGCAGAAGATGAAACAGGGCTTACCTTTAAAGATGTGGCAGGCCAACAAGAATCGAAAGACTCTTTACTTGAAATTGTAACCTTCCTGAATCAACCGGAGAAATATCGTTCCATCGGAGCAAAGTTGCCTAAAGGCGCACTTCTCGTTGGACCTCCGGGAACAGGAAAAACCCTCTTGGCAAAAGCCGTTGCCGGTGAAGCGAAGGTACCTTTCTTCTCTATCTCTGGCTCAGAATTTGTTCAAATGTTTGTCGGTGCCGGTGCCGCCAAGGTTCGTGACCTCTTCAAACAGGCCAATGAAAAAGCGCCATGTATCGTCTTTATCGATGAGATCGACGCCGTGGGAAAACGACGTGATGGAATGATGGGCGGGAATGACGAACGAGAACAAACCCTGAATCAATTGCTGAAAGAAATGGATGGATTTGATTCCTCCAACGGCGTCGTTATCCTCGGTGCGACCAACAGACCGGAAATTTTGGATCCCGCTCTCTTGCGTCCTGGCCGTTTCGACCGCCAGATCATCGTGGAGCGTCCAGACCTTCCAGGACGAATTGCAATCTTGGAACTTCATTCCAAGACCGTAAAACTTGGCACCGATGTCAACTTTGAAGCCATTGCAAAGGCGTCGGCCGGAGCAAGTGGCGCAGAACTTGCTAATATCATCAATGAGGCCGCCATTCGAGCTGTACGATTCAAGCGAAACGCCGTCGCTCAAGAAGATCTTGAAGAAGCAATTGAAGTGGTTATCGCTGGTGAGCAAAAGAAAGATCGAATTCTTTCCGCTGATACCAAAAAAAGAGTCGCATATCATGAAGTGGGGCACGCCCTTGCGGGAGAGCTCCTTGAAAATGCCGACCCGGTTCATAAAATCACCATTGTACCTCGTACAAAAGGCGCCCTTGGCTACACCATGCAATTGCCTGGTGAGGAAAAATTCCTGATCACCAAGGAAGAGATGTTGGATCGCATTGTGGTTATGCTGGCAGGACGAGCAGCAGAAGAGATAATCTTCGGGCAACAATCCACCGGCGCTTCCAACGACATTATGCAAGCCACGCAGACTGCCCGAACCATGATCACCCTGTACGGGATGAGCGAAAAATTCGGCATGGTCGGACTGGAACGCGTTGAGAATCAATATCTGGGCGCAAGGCGAGTGCTGGAATGTTCAGACGCCACGGCTCAAGAAATTGACACAGAGATTCGAACGTTGATTCAAGAACAAAAGAAAAGAGCCCTCTCGCTTTTAGAAACGAACAAGGACTTGCTACATGAGGTTTCCCAATATCTGTTAACCCATGAGACCATTACAGGAGATACCTTCCGAGAATTGATTGGGAAGCATCAGAATCCAGAAGAGTCACCAGTTGAATCTGAAAAAGAAGAGGAAGCACCGATTGAGTCAACAGAAGAAGTTCTAGAACAAACAGAAGAAACCGACGTATAAAAGAAAACCCTACCGATTCAATCGGTAGGGTTTTCTTTTGCTTATAATCCTAATTTTTCAACAACCTCATCAACGGTCTTTTCCATGCCAACACCTGTCAAGAATGGAAGACCTTGCACAATCGGTGTTTTAATATCTTGTGCCACACGCGATGTTACAATAATCAAATCATAATCAGGTGACTTTCTTGGAAGTTCTGCAATCGTGCATTGCGAGATCTTCACTTGCTTAAGCAGTCCTCTCTTTTCCAATGCCGCTTCTAATTTTTTTGCAGCCATTGTTGATGTTGCAATACCTGTTCCACAGGCAACCAAAACTTTTTTCATTATTTTCTCCTAATATTTCAATTTTTTTCCTCACAAAACTGTATTAAAATTATTATATCATACCCATAGACGAGACGAAAGCCCGCAAACCTGCGGGCTTTCCATCTTTCCCTAAACATACACTATTCCCTATTTCTTGTTCGACTTACTATGCTTTTTTCGGCAAATGAATGCAACGCTTCAACGCATCCGCACAGGCTTCCATAAAGGCTTCCGAATATGTTGGATGACCGTGAATGGTATCCGCGATAATATCGGCAGGTACTTCAGCCGCCATTAAAGCTGCCGCCTCATTGATCATCTCTGCCGCTGCCGGCCCATAAATATGGGTGCCGACCAACTCAAAGTATTTCGGCTCCACAATCACTTTGATCATGCCTACCGTTTCGCCGGAAGCCAAAGCTCGGCCATTTCCCGCAAATGGGAACTTACCAACCAAAACCTCACCGTATTTACTTCTTGCTTCCGCTTCTGTCAGTCCAACCATGCCAATCTCCGGCAATAGATATACCGCAGATGGGACGACGGAAAGATCCACAACCTCGTCATGACCCATGGCATTGGCTGCAGCAACCTCGCCCATCTTGAAGGCGGCATGCGCTAGCATATGGCGACCATTGATATCACCAGGCGCGTAGATTCCCTTCACGCTGGTTTCCATCTTGTCATCGACCACAACGCGGCCACGGTTCATTTCAAAATCAAGCTCACCGAGTCCCGACAAATCCGGTACACGGCCGATGCTGACAAGAGCACGTTCTCCAACAATGGTATCCCCACCATCAATGGTAACAGTCACTTGACCGGCTTCGCCATCGAATTTTTCGACCTTGCGGCCCGTTAAAATGGTGATGCCTTTCTTCGTAAACTGTGTACGAAGGGCTTTTGAAATTTCTAATTCCATCATTGGCAATAGCTCATCAGCCAACTCGACAATCGTAATTTTGGTGCCATAGGCGTTGAATATCTCCGCCATCTCGCAACCGATAACGCCGCCGCCAATAACAACCAAGCTCTCTGGCACTTCTTTTAAGTCAAGAATCGTATCACTGGTCAAAACGCGCTCATGGTCGATGCCCGGAATCGGAATCTGCGCGACCTTGGAACCGCCCGCCCAGATAATCTTTTTTGCTTCCAATTCTTCGCCGGATGCAAGACGCACTTTTTTGTCAGTTGTGATTACACCCAGTTCGTTGAACTGTTTCACGCCATAGCTGGTCAAAAGACCCGCAACGCCGGAAGTCAACGTCATAACGACCTGATCCTTGTAATCGACAATCTTGTCCATATCCAATTTGAAATCGGCGTCGTTGAAGAGAATGCCTCTAGAAGCTGCATGTTTCGCATGCTCCAGAATTTCAGCGTTTTTCACATAGGTTTTTGTCGGAATGCAACCGCGGTTCAGACAAGTTCCACCTACACGAATTTTCTCCACAAGAGCAATCTTGCCACCGAGTTGTGCTGCTTTGATGGCCGCCACATAGCCCGCTGGACCACCGCCCAACACAACTACGTCATAGGCGTCATCCGCTGCCGCTACTGCTTGTGTAGCCTCTGTCTTTGGTGCAGCAGGCGCTGCCGCTGCAGCCGGAGCTGCTGCCACTGGAATTTCTTCGCCTTCTGCGCCAATATATCCAATTACTGTAAATACAGGCAATACGTCGCCCTCTTGTGCGAGTTGCACAAGCAACACGCCAGAGGCTTCCGCCTCAACATCCATATTTACTTTATCTGTTAAAATCTCCAATACTGCCTCGCCTTGTTCGATGGAGTCGCCTACTTGCTTATACCATTGTACGACGGTTCCTTCGTCCATAGCCATGCCAGCCTTGGGCATAATTACTTCTGCTGCCATTGCTTCTCCTCCTTATAACATCAAGTACGGATTTTCTAGATTTCGTTTGAGGGTCTGCAAGAATTTAGCCGCTGGTGCACCATCGACAATGCGATGGTCAAAGTTGATTGTCGCATTCATCATGGAACGAATCGCGATCTCACCATTCACTGGCACACAACGCTCGATGATCGCGCCGACACTCAAAATTGCAGCGTTCGGTCGATTGATGATCGCCGTGAATTCAGTAATTCCAAACATCCCTAAGTTCGAAATGGTAAAGGTGCTTCCTTGCATCTCATCCGGCAAGATCTTCCCTTTGACCGCGCGACGACCGAGGTCCTTCGCTTCGACAACCAAGCTTCTGAAGTCTTTTTGATCAGCATTTCGAATCACTGGTACCACCAACAACCCTTCAGCCGTTGCTGCCGCAAATCCGATATTGATATTTCCATGCTGCAAGATTCCTTCGTCCGTCAACGTGCTGTTGATCCCAGGATGTGCTCTCAACGCCTTCGAAACAGCCAAGATAACCATGTCATTAAAGGATGGCTTCTCTCCAATGGAATCCTTATAGGCATCCACCAAAGATTTTCTCATCTCGATCGATTTGCTCATATCAATTTCAATAGTCAAAGTCGCATGTGGAGCAGTAAAGAAGCTTTCCTGCATCCGATCGCCAATGATTTTTCGAATTCCTTTATATGGAATCAAAGTATCTTCTGCTTTCGCTGCCATCACAACTGCTGGGGCCGCTGGTTTTTGAGTCGCCATCAGATCCGCTTTCAACACACGTCCGCGTGCACCGCTTCCTGAAATCGAATCCAAATCCACACCCATGTCTGCTGCCATTCGTTTTGCAAGAATGGAAGCATCTGCTTCTGGACGGAATTCCAAAACATCAGCCGCGTGGATACGGCCCTTAGCGCCGGTTCCTGGTACGCGTGCTAATTCAACACCACGATCCCCGGCAATCTTTCTTGCCGCTGGCGTCGCGCGCAGTTTTCCATCAGAAGTTACTTTCGCCGACTTTGCAGCCGACTTTGTTGCCGGTGCTGCTTCAGCAGGTGCCGCTGCAGCCGGAGCTGCTGTAACTGTCGATTCAGGAACAGCTTCGCCTTCCGCGCCAATATATCCAATCACGGTAAATACAGGCAAGACGTCGCCCTCTTGTGCGAGTTGCACAAGCAACACACCGGAAGCTTCCGCTTCAACATCCATATTTACTTTATCTGTTAAGATCTCCAATACTGCCTCGCCTTGTTCGATGGAGTCGCCTACCTGCTTATACCATTGTACGACGGTCCCTTCGTCCATAGCCATGCCAGCCTTGGGCATAATTACTTCTGCTGCCATCTTTTCACCACCTAACCGCGGTTAACCGCTTTTTCAATCGCTGCAACAATCTCATCTACCTGAGGTACAACGGCAGCTTCCAATGTTGGGTTGTAAGGAATCGGTACATCTTTGCCGCACAAACGCTGAACGGGAGCATCCAAGAAGTCGAATGCATCACTTTCCGTAACGGAAGCAATGATCTCGCCTGCATATGATCCAGTTTGCGCCGCTTCAACGACAACAATCAACTTGCCCGTTTTCTCAACAGACTTGATAATCGTATCCTTGTCAAGAGGTTGAAGAGTACGTGGGTCAACGACCTCAACGCTAATTCCTTTTTCCGCAGCAATTTCTGCCGCTTCCAAAGCACGTTGCACCATGCGACCATACGTTACGATCGTAACATCTGTGCCTTCGCGTTTCACATCAGCTAGGCCCAATGGAATAATAAAATCGTCCTGATCTACAGGTACCTCGCCGCTTGTTCTGTACAACAATTTCTGCTCGATAAAGACAATCGGGTTATTGTCGCGAATAGATGCTTTCAAAAGACCATAAGCATCTGCCGGAGTTGATGGTGTAACCACCTTAATTCCCGGTACATGGCAAAACCACGCTTCCAAAGATTGGGAATGCTGCGCTGCCGCACCTGTTCCTGATCCGCCTGGTGTCCGACAAACCATAGGCACTTGTGCCTTGCCGCCAAACATATATCGCATTTTGGCTGCTTGGTTAACTAGAGCATCCATGGAAATTGTAAAGAAGTCAGAGAACATGATCTCCATAATCGGACGAAGACCTGTTGCCGCAGCACCCGCTGCCGCCCCTGCAATTACTGCCTCAGAAATTGGTGTATCTTTCACTCGTTTCGGACCGAATTCATCTAGCATGCCTACAGAGATCCCGAAGGCGCCACCGTATAGTCCGACGTCCTCTCCCATGAACATAACATTTTCGTCACGTCTCATTTCCTCTGACATCGCTGCTCGAATCGCTTCCGCGTACGTCATTGTTTTCATTTTATTCCCCTCCTATGCGTATACGTCTTCCATAAGTGTGCTGACATCCGGTTCTGGACTGTTCCAAGCAAATTCAAATGCATCTTCAATATCTTGTTTCGCTTTTGTGTCAATTGCATCCACTTCTTCCGCCGTCTTTATTCCTTCTTCAATCAAATGGTTGCGAAGTCTAAGAATCGGATCTTTCGCCATCCATTCTTTTCTTTCTTCCATGGTTCGGTAGGCCTGCGCATCACTTTTCGAATGGCCGTCCCAACGGTATGTCTTGGATTCAACCAAAACTGGTCCTTTGCCATCACGACAATGTTTCGCCGCTTCTTGTATCGTTTGATACACATCAAATACATCATTCCCGTCACAGATCACACCCGGCATGCCGTAAGAAGCTGCGCGATCGGCGATATCAGTGATGTTCATAGATTTTTCAATTGGATTACTCATCGCGTACAGGTTGTTCTCGATGTAAAAAATCACAGGAAGTTTCCAAATACTAGCAAGGTTTAAGGATTCATGGAAGCTTCCTTCATTGGTTGCTCCATCACCGGAAAAACAAAGAACTACATTTCCAGTCTCTTGATATTGCTGCGTCAAGGCCGCACCGACAGAGATAGAAAATCCCCCGCCTACGATTCCGTTGGCGCCCAGGTTTCCACTTTCAATATCGGCAATATGCATGGAACCGCCCTTGCCTTTGCAATATCCATTGGCTCGGCCCAACAATTCTGCCATCATTTTATTCAAATCAACGCCAAAACCGATAGCCGCACTATGGCCACGGTGAGATAAAGAAGCCTTATCGCCTTTATCCAGTGCCATACATGACGCTACACCAGATGCCTCCTGTCCAATGGAAAGATGGGTTGTGCCATGAATCATGCCTCGGGCAAATCCCCATTTTACCTTTTCTTCAAATGCACGTGCTTGGTTCATTCGCAGATACATTTCTAATAGTGTTTCGCGTTCGATGCTCATCTTGTTCCTCCCTTTCTTATTCAGCCTCCGCCAGTGATAAAACCGCTTGAGCCGTTTCATAGTCTGTGATTAATACATTCACAATTTCCCCACGGATTCCTCCCAGAATCGCTTCTATTTTCTCCGCGCCACCGGCAACACAGATCCGTTTCGGAATCGTGGTCATCACCTCAAGTTCTGGTGACATGACATGTTTGTCGAATGGTGTGGGTATGGATCTTCCTTGAATATCGAAATATCGAAAGACGATATTCCCAACTGCCCCTCTTGCTTCTAAATAATCAAGCTGGCTACTTCCTAAAAGATGCTCTCGAAACGGGGTAAGATGTTCTCCAACACCGCCAAGACTGACCATCATCAAGTCGCATTTCTCCATCTGTTTGAAAACTCGGGCCACACTGGGCTCCTTGCGCAATATTGTCATGGCTTCAGGGCTTTCCATAAACAAAGGGGTATGCAGCAAATAGGGTGTGCCTCCAAGGACGTCCGCCATGACCCGAGTGATTTCACCTGATTGTTTCTTCCAGTATTTATTGATATCGTCGACTATGCCTTCTCCATCAATGTCGATGGGCGCACCGCCGGCGAATTGAACAATTGATCCGCAAAAGTTTTGTCGCGGTTTTTTCAAGTGGTCCGTCATATATCCCAGGGTTCTTCCCCAAGCAATTCCGACGTTGGTTTGCGGTTTGATCACACGATCCAAATACTCCGCTCCCGCTTTTCCCAATTGATTCAAAAGAATATGAAGATCTGAATCCGATTGGATCACGACTGCTTCTTCCAATCCCAGTTCCTCTTCCAGACGCTTCTCCAACTCCACATACTCGTCTAAAGAATTATCGATGGAGATTTGAACGATTCCCTCTGGAATCAGTCGCTTCATCAATCGGTTCACTTTTTGACGTGAGAGGCTCAATCGTTTTGCAATCTCATCCTGGGTCATCCCCTCTTCGTAGTACATCTTTGCAATTTTTATGAGCTGCTTTTTTTCTTGATTCATTTTACTCTCCCGGTATGCTTTGTGTTGTTCGTGAGCATTTGCTCGCCGCATGTTCTTTTGTCATTTGTATTGTACCACGGCACTCTGCTCCCTGCAAGATGTGTAACAAAAAAAGAACGAAAATTCCTTAGAATTTTCGTTCTCACTCTTGTTATTCTTTATGATCCGATTTGTTCTCTGCTTTATTTTTCATTTTCTTTTCCGCCAGTCTTCTATTGTGATATTTTAAATCGTTTGGATTCTGCTTATGTTCCAAATCATGCAACCAACCCGTCAGATCTTCCGCATCCTTGTACTTGTCAAAACTCAACCAGTAGCGGCCCCTCGTTCCATCCTCATCTTCGATTCGGATAAACACCTTCCGGCGGGGATCCAAATCCTTGATGCGAAATTGCTTCAATTGATCTAATCGGTATCTTTTGGTTCGTCCAAAGGATGTCAACCGAATCTCGCGATCATCAATCTCAATTCTTTCCGGATGGGTTCCTTGAACCACCATGCGAAACGCGGAGACGAGTCCCACAACTGCGACCATTGCAAACACCGGCCATCCCGGTACCTGCTGAATCGTATTCCAAAGACCAAATAAACCAATTATTACCATCATTACCGCTTGCAATTGAATCGCAACAAAAACACGTGTATGCTGATATACCTTCATATTCCTATCTCCCTTCACACCATTCGATCAGCGTCAGCACATCTTCTCTAGACGCCTCTCTCGGATTCTTTTTCAGTGATCGGGAAAGAAAGGTCTTCTCCAATATCGACGCTTCTTTTCCCCGTTCATATCCCGCCTCTTTCAAGGTTTTGGGAATCGGTAGAATTTTCAACCATGCACGAATTCCCACTTCCGCATCTTCCATACCAAGCGCGCCAGCAATTTTTACATAGTCCTCTTCGCAAACCACTCGATTAAAACGAATCGCTTCCGGTAATAAAATCGCGTTCGCGACGCCATGGGAAATATGAAATTCTGCACCCAATGGATGAGAAATCGCATGGGCGATCCCAACTCCAGTCTGCGAGAATGCCAAGGCTGCCAAAGCGCTTCCCTTCGCCATCAATAGACGAGCCTGTCGATTGTCGCCATCCTCACAAGCAGGAATCAATCCAGCTCCAATCGCTTCAATCGCTTCTAAGGCAATCGCACGAGTTACTTCATTGGAAGCCATTGAAGTATATGATTCAATGGCGTGAGTCAAGGCATCCATTCCTGTGGCTGCCGTCAAGGCCGCCGGCATGGAGATCGTCAGCTCAGAATCGACCAGCGCAATCTCCGCTTGAAACCAGCCGGCAGCGATGCTCTGTTTGTTCATTGTTGTCTCGCTATACAACACGGCATTCAGGGTGATTTCACTTCCCGTTCCCGCTGTTGTTGGAATCCCGATAAAGGGAATATTCTTCTTTTCAAAAGTCTTTTGATCCATGCAAACTTGAGTCGATGCATCCAGACCATAGAGTCCGGCGGTCGTTTTTGCTACGTCCATCGCACTTCCCCCGCCGAGGCCGATCACAAATCCCGCCCCAAATTCTCGCGCCGCTTTTCTGGCCGCATCCGCCATCTTCGTTGTAGGTTCACGGCTTACCTGATCGTAAACCATACAATCAAACTCGGATAATTCTTCCAGTACCCGGTTCAAGGTTCCCGAACGCTTGACGGAGTCTCCCCCGGTTATGATCATTCCTTTTTTGGAAAATCCCTTCATTTCCTCCGCAAGCTGTTTCAATACACCCTCGCCAATCAAAACTCGTTTCGGCCAAGTCAATGCAATTGTATTCATTGGTATTCCCCCTTTTCCCCAGTGTACCCGGTTTTTCTATTTATTGTCCATAGGTATTCAAGAAAAGCTCTCGGTTATAGTCAATCTCTTCTTGTGGTAGTCGTTCTACCGTACCCATTGTTTTCGCTAGATAAAGGACCTTCGCCGCGTCTTCACACATCACAGCTGCAACCAATCCGTGATGGACATTGGTTCCCACGGCAATGACCCCGTGATGAGCAAGCAGGCAGGCATTGGAATCACCAATATGCTCCACCACTTGAATCCCGATGGTTTCGCTTCCCGGTCTCGTATACGGCGCACAAGGCACATCGCTTCCCACCTCGTTTGCCAGGGTTGTCAATGCGCAAGGAATTCCTTGATTCAAAATCGCAAAACTCGTTGCATAAGGGGAATGAGTATGAATCACACAATGCAAATCCGAACGATTTCTCAGGATATACAAAAGTCCCATCATATCCACAGACGGCTTCATCTCACCCTCAATCACATTTCCGTCGATATCCACAACGACCATATCCTCTGGAGACAACAATTCATAAGCAATCCCGCTGGGTGTAATGACGCAATATCCGGTTTCTGGATCGCGTCCGGTCACATTACCGCCGGTCAGTGTAACCAATTTATTTGTTTTCAATGCCAATGCTGCATCCAACACTTCTTTTTTTAATTGTTCCAACATCTCTATTTCCTCCTGTATGAATTCTGGCTCAAACCTTGTTTGAGCCCGACCATCTTCCTCTTAACCGCATTCCAGCAAATTGAACCCTTTGCCTGGGTTAGCAAAAGAAACCTTTGCTAAAAGCTCGACGAACATTATTCCTCTTTCCTAAATGAATTCTGGCTCAAACCTTCTTTGAGCCCGACCATCTTCGTTTTCCTGCATATGAGCAAATTGGTTCATTCTGCTCAATGCCGGACGAAGATCTATTCATCATTCCTAAAAAAAAAGAGCCCGGCGATCGCCAGGCTCTCGGTTCAAACTTATTCTGCTTTTGCTTCTGCAATGATTTTTGTGCGGTTCCAGTATGCCAAAGCGATTGAGAAAACGCCCAAGATGCCAGCACCAATCATGCCCATGTTCATCAATTTTGTAATGCCCCATGCCATTGGGTTCGCGCCATCACAGATGGAAGAAATTTGAGTTGCTCCACCCATGTCAAAGTTCGCCGCAAGTGCCATTTCAGTATGAAGTGGCGCCAAATCAGTTGCAATGTAAAGACCAGCAATTACAATAACCAAACCGATGATAAATGTACGGAAGAAGTCTCCCTTTGTGAAAGGAACAACCAATACGAACATAAACGGAATTACCGCCAAGTCAGCAAATGGAAGTACAGTGTTTCCTGGAAGTGCAATTGCCAAGAAGATTGTGATTGGAGTTAACAACAAGGCAACTGCCAAAGTTGTAGGATGTCCAATACCAACCGCTGAATCCAAACCGATGTACATTTTGCCACGGTTGTTGAATCGTTTTTCAATAAAGATTTGAGCCGCGTCAGAAATCGGAATCAAGCCTTCCATCAACATAGCAGCCATACGAGGGATCAAGATCAAGACACCACCCATAGTAACACCCAATTGTAAGATTTTCGCGATATCGTATTTCGCCATCGCACCAATAATCATACCGATTACAGTACCAACTATCAAAGGCTCACCGAATACGCCCAATTTCTTTTGTACTTTTTCTGGGTTGATGTTGATTTTGTTAATTCCAGGAATACGCTTAAGAATCGCATTCATAACAAGTGCGATTGGTGCATACGCGCCAGAGAAACCGTGTGGAAGTGAAACGCCGGGAAGTCCCAAGAATTCTTCAACGCCAGGAGCTGTACGGTCCGCAATTACCATAACAATAATCATGTTCATTGCTGACGCGAATGCGCCCAATGCGAATGATCCAGTAATTCCTTGAACCAAAGCGCCAGTGAAGGCAAAATGCCAGTAGTTCCAGATATCAATGTTAACCGTTTGTGTTGTGTTTGTCAAAAGCATAACAACGTTAATTACCAAGCCGATTGGAATAATAACCGCACCAACTTGTGATCCAAAAGCGATCGCCGCTGCTGCTGGCCAACCAACATCAATTGTTGTCAGGCTCAAGCCAAAGTTTGCAACCATTTGTTGCGCTGCTGGTCCCAAGTTTCCGCCCAAAAGGCCGATAACCAAGTTCAAACCAATGAAACCAACCCCTACTGTCAAACCAGAACGAAGCGATTTCCCGAATGATGCACCGAGAATCATCCCGAAGATGGTCAACAGAATCGGCATCATAACCGATGGACCAAGACCTACGATAAAATCAAGAATAGCCATAAAATAAATCCTCCTTATAAAATTTATTCAAAGCCCGAAGGCTTAAGAAACCTTTATAGACCAAGTGCCTCAACAACTTTGTCGGTTGTTTTGTTCATCTGAACACCTGTCAAATATGCTAGGCCTTGAATGATGGGTGTGTCAAATGAACCTGATGCATTGGATGTACAAATAATGACATCAAAATCATTTGCTTTAAATTCCAATTCTGAAACCCTGCATTGACTGATGCTAAATTGACCTTTCAAACCACGAGATTCCAATTGACCTTCTAGTTTTTTTGCAGCCATTGTCGAGGTACAGATTCCTGTTCCACATGCTACTAAAATCTTTTTCATCATGTTTCCCCCTTTTTTTTATAAAACGCTGGTAATCGCTTCGTATACTTCACGATTGCTAGTCGCTTCACTTATAGTAGTCAGTAACTCTGGGTCCGATAATACACCCATCAAGGTTTGAAGCAATTCAATCTGTGCATGCGGTTCTTTTACCGCCAGCATAAACATCACTTTAACATCTACCTTGTCGTCGTCCGAAGCCATCACAGTAAACGGTACAGGCTCTTTCAAGATCCCGATAGCCACCGCCGCTTCATTGACATGCTCAACATCTGTGTGTGGAATCGCTACGCCGATACTCCCTGTTGGAAGTCCCGTAGAAAATACCTTTTCACGCTCCATAATCGCATTGATATAACTCTCTTTTACAATCCCTTTTTCATGCAAAAACGTTGCGAGTTTTTCGATCGCCCCTTGATCACTGGATGCTTCCAGATCCCGTACGACTAAATCCTGCCGTAGCAGCCCCATAGATTCCATTCTGTTCCTCCTATTTCTTTAAACTCTTTATAAAAACTTCCTTATCTTGGAATGTCTTTAATTGATTGATAAATCCCTGATCCTGGAACAATTCATGAAGGCTAAGCACCCAGTCCATCGCATCCTCGCGGAATGCCAACAAGAAAATGAATTGTACTTCCAGACCATCCTTCCAGAGAATCGGTTCTTCCAGTCTCATTAACGAAACTGCGTTTCGTCGAATCGTACGCGGGTCCGCGTGTGGAATCGCGATCCCATTCGCCAAGACGGTCATTCCCTGGGATTCCCGCTCTAAAACGGCGGATACAAACCCCTCGGTAATATAGCCATCATCCAGCATTGGCTTCGCCATTTGACGAATAATGGCTTCCTTTTCCTGAGTCGGTTCATCAATCCAAATGCGATTTATATCGAACAAGGATTGCAAGGAACTCTTAGGATGGGAAGAATATGGGATGTTTCGCTCTAACAAGTGATGGAGTCGATTGACGCCTTCCGTATGAAGCAACTCTTCCAAGGAAAAGAATGGCACTTCCGGCACATTGGGATTCACCGTTCCCAAAATTCCCAAAACATTATAGCGTTTCATGGTCGATCGAATCACATAATTCAAATTCTCATCAATCGCGCCAATCGGTATGATGTGGATATTCTCCTCATACTCTTGGGTAATGTCCCGCACCAGATTCATAATCTTGATTGCAGAGCCCTCTCCCGTGATGCAAATGGTAATCAAAGCAAATTCCTTGTGCTTGTCCTTTTGACGTTTGGCAATCCGGCTGATGTACTTTGGATCCTCTTCTAAGGTGTCTGCCACAACATCCAAATCAGCATTGGGCAACATCGCCCGTCGAACGCCTTCAATCACCATCAGGGTATCCACACGGCCAAGGCTTCGGGTTTGAATCCCTGTTTCCCTGGTAATGATCTCCCCGAATGTCACCAAGGATCCCATATCCACCAAAAGAAGCACCCCGCGTCCCTCATCAATATGTTTGACCATCTCAAGGGTTCGCGCCAACGCCGCTTCCGGCTTTTCATCGAGAGACATGCAAACAGATCGGCAATGGGTCACGCCCAACAATCGGTTGGCAACATCCGCCATGCCTTGGGCAACAGTACCGTGGGTAACAACAATCACACCCACTCTCGCCTGATTTTCCTCTTCCTCTTCCATCATGTTCAGATACATGGCGATAAATCCAGCCTCATCTTCCGGAAGGGTCAAATCAATTTCATTTTCAATGATTTTCACCATCTCAAGGGCGACTGAGTATTCGTAACTATGTTTCCGTTTAATGTTTTCCAGATTCGGATTGCGGACGGTCTTTCCTTCTTTCAATCGCTCAATGGTTGTGGATACATGGATCGCCAACACATAGTAGAGACGATCGCCGTCAATTTCCAATTTCCGCTTTGCGATTCGAATCATCTGATCCACAATACTGATGGTTTCAAAACCGACAATATTGGCCAGTTCGTTTTTTTTGATCGGCTTTACATTCGCTTCGAACTTGTGAACCAATTGCTTCAACTTGTTCTCTGTTTCATTGCCAATCATATAGTTAACCAACTCGTCTCCCAGTTCCTGAGATTTCAAATCAGCATAACGCTGTTCAATATATTGATAGATTTCCTGTGAAAATCCATACAATCCATCTTTTATAAACACCTTCTTCGTTCCCGTATCGGGACCAACCTGAAGATCATTCAGTCCAACCAATCCTTCTACTTCCTGACGATTGCCTTCGTATTTCAGCAATCCCCGCTTTGCGGATTGAGGCAGTTCATCTACCGTAATGACGATCTCAGCAGATTGACTCACCACTTGTTTCAAAAATCCACGAGCAGCCGAAACCTGCACATCGCTTTTCAATTGTCCCACATTCCCCGGGCAGTCATAAAGCAACAAACATCGCACGGCTTCATTGGTGACTCGGATATGGCGATTTGTTCGAAAGGCTTCTCGAGACACTAGGGCATGTACAATTTCCACCCGTTCCTCAATCGCTCGTTCCGCTAAATTCGGCACTTCTATCACCATTGGAATTCGTCTGCGAAAGGTCATCAGCAAACTTGAATCAGGACTCTCCGTTGTTGCGGCTACGATGGTCACCTGCGCTTTTCGCGTGGCTTCCGTCTCACCCAATCGTCGAAATCGACCCTTATCAATCAAATAGAACAAAAGCTCTTGTCCCTCCGGTGGTAATCGATGTACTTCGTCTAGAAACAGGATACTGCCATTGGCCTGTTCCACCAAACCCTTTCGATCTTTCTCGGCTCCAGTAAAGGCGCCCTTGATATATCCAAACAACTGCGCCATCAAAAGCTGAGGATTGTCCGCATAATCGGCACAATTGAAGAGAATCATATCCGAATTGCTTTTTACAACGCCCTGCTTTTTGGCAAACTCGAACATGGCATATGCCAGTTCGCTTTTCCCGACCCCGGTTTCCCCGAGAATCAAGGTATGCAAACCGTGTGGCGGATACAGCATCGCTGCTTTGGCTTGCTGAATCGAATGTTTCATGCTGCCATTAGCCCCGATCAAGGTGGCAAATGCAACCTCTCCAACGGCATTATGAATTGGGTTCCTTGATTCTAAATCAAATTCCCCTTCTTCGCCGTCCTTCATCAACTCATCTTTACTATTTATATCATCCAGCTTTCCCTTCAGGGTGCGTACACTCTGTCGAGATACTTGAAAACCTTCCATTTTTAACCGATCCGTTAATTCACGTTCCGAAAGACCCTCATTTTCTTTCATAATTAGCGTCATTCGTTTCGCCAAAATTCGTTCCCGGCGGGCTCTTGAGTTCAAAATGCCCATTTCTTTTCGCGTCAGGGTCACCAGTTCTCGGCGCACCTCCAGCTGTTTCGCAATCTCTTGATCACTTAAGGGATTTTTCACATCTTCATTTGCTATAATTTGTCGAATCTGCTCTTTCATCTTTCCCTCCACCCCTTATACTTGCAAGTCTCGTGCCAAAACATAACATACCATGCAACAACGGGTATTTTTAGCGTATTTTCCAATGAAAACCTTTTCTCATAACCCAAGTATACCACGAACCATACCATACAACCAAAACATTCCAACCAAAAAGCCAAAAAAAACCAAACAAAAAAACCCAGCTTCCGCTGGGTTATTTCCAATTCCACAATATTGCTTTTGCAAACTTTAAATCATCCGGAGTGGTGATCTTGATATTGCTGTAACTCCCCATCACCATATGAACTGGATAGCCCAGCTGCTCGACCAGGGAACTGTCATCCGTTGCTTTGATCTCTTCGTCCTGTGCCCGCAAGTGCGCATCCACTATAAACTCATAAATAAAGCTCTGGGGCGTCTGCACCTTCCATAGCGTTTTTCTCTGAGGGGTGTAGCGGATTTTTTGATCCTCATCGATTACCTTAATCGTATCCTTCACCGGTACGCCAACGACACAGGCACCATGCTCAATCACACCAATAATGCTGTCATGAATCAACCGCTGGTCCACAAAAGGACGGGCGCCATCATGAATCAAGACGATATCGCAAGCCGGGTCCACCGCCATCAAACCGTTGAAAACGGAGTCTTGCCGCGTTTCTCCTCCGGCAACAATCGCCCGTACTTTTGTGAAGGGATAATCCGACTGAAACTCCGCGTGCAAATAGGACAGCTCCTCCGGTTTCGCGACAACCACAATCTCATCCACCTCTTCACATTGCTGAAAGGCTTCCAAGGTATGCGCCAAAATCGGGCGGTTCTCCATAATGATAAATATCTTATTCATATCGTGTTCCATACGTGTGCCCATTCCCGCCGCTGGAATCACAGCGGAAACAAACTTGCCTTCATAGCTCATGGTTCTCTATTTCCTCCATAAAAAATGGTTCGAAAAAAAATCGAACCATTAATGATGATTTCTTTTTGCAAAAATCATTCGTCCTGCCGCAGTCTGTAAGACACTTGTAACAGCTACGGTAATGGTTTGTCCGACCCATTGTCGTCCATTTTCCACAACAATCATCGTCCCATCATCCAAATACGCAACGCCTTGATTGGCTTCTTTTCCTTCTTTGATGATCAATGCTGTCATGGTTTCGCCTGGCAAAACAATCGGTTTGACAGCATTGGCCAACTCATTGACATTCAATACCTCAACCCCTTGAAACTGTGCAAGCTTATTTAAATTGTAATCATTGGTTACCACCTTGCCGTTCAATTCCTTGGAAAGCTTTAAAAGCTTCGTATCCACTTCGGCAATTTCTGGATAATCTTTGGATGAAATCTCCACTTCAATATCCAAATCCTTTTGGATTCGATTCAAGATATCCAATCCTCTTCGACCCTTCTTTCGTTTCAAGTCATCGGAAGAATCGGCAATATGCTGAACCTCACCTAAAACAAATTCCGGCACCACCAACGGACCCTCTAAAAATCCGGTTTCGCAGATATCCGCGATTCGTCCGTCAATAATTACACTGGTATCCAAAATCTTTGGAATCGATCCACGTTTCTTTTTCTTCGCTCTACTCCGACTGGAATCTCTGGTAGATCGTTGAAAATTCTGCTGCATGGTCAATAAATCATCCTTGCGCTGCAGGGGCACCATAATACCCAAATAAGCAAAAAACACGTATACCACAATGGAGATATAGGTCCCCACCTGTGGAATCTGCATCACCAAACTACTGATTAAATAGGCAATAATCAGACCCAGAATCAATCCAACAGCGGAGAGAATAATATTCTCCAACGGAATCTTCCGCATGTCCTGCTCGATTCTTTCCATTTTCCCTTGAAAAAACGTAATTAAGCGGTTTGAGAATAAAAAGAATATAATTCCGAATAACAAAGCAAAAACGCCATAGTAGCCGAATAATAACGCGACCGCTCCAAACAATTTTTTCACTGTGGGAAATAGAAAGAAAACGAAATTTCCAACGCCGATCCCAATCGTCATTCCCACCAAGGAAATTAACAACTTCATCACTTTCTTGATCGACAATGCACTTCCTCCTCTACATTATTTTATGAAATAGATTCTACCACTTCTTTTTTAACTACTTCTGTTTCTTTACCACTGGCCAAAGCCAATTCACTGATCAGCATTTGCTGAACATCCGACAACATTTTTCTTTCGCCAGTCGATAATCCTCGTTCTCGATCTCGTATGAAAAGATTACGGTATACTTCTGCAACTTCTGCAATGTCTCCACCTTTGATCTTTTCCATATTTGCTCGAAATCGCTTATTCCAATTTGATTCCATCTCCGATTGCTCTTGCATAAGAATATCGTAAACGGCTGCAATCTCCGCTTCCGTAATAACGGGTCGCAAACCGACCTCAAGCGCACGTTCTTCCGGTACTGAAACCGTCAAATCCGACGCCAGCATTTGAATAATCAAATAGATTCGTCTCTTCCCTAAAACAGTTTTTTCTTCAATCGCTTCAACGGTACCTGCACCGTGACTTGGATAAACAACCTGATCCCCAATTTTAAACATAATTTACCTCCCTTTATGCTACGTAGCTTCATTATACCATAAAGTGGGATAAAATTAAAAAAATATTATATCAAGGTGGTTTTCAATTGTCAAGAATGTGATGGCTTTTTTTCAAAAAAAAAAGAAAGATCCTTTGGAATATTACTCATTCTACCATAGAAATGAGGTTTCCAAAGAATCTTTCGAGATTGTTTATAAATTACTCACATTTGTACGGGTTCCGATTATTCAAAGATCGCTTCAATCGCTTCCCGGATCGTTTTCACCCCAACTAATTGAATCGAAAAGGAAGAATCTTTCAATTGTGTCAGGTTCGATTGCGGCAATACCACTTTTGAAAACCCAATCTTCTCCGCCTCTAGAATTCGCTTCTCGGCAAACTGAACGCTACGGATTTCTCCCGTCAGACCAATTTCTCCCATCACCGCTGTTCGCGGATCGATTGGCGCATCCCGCAAAGAAGAAACAATCGCTGCGGCTATCCCCAAATCAAGGGCAGGTTCCTTGACGCTGATCCCTCCCGCCAGATTCAAATAGGCATCAAAAATTTGCGTCTGCATCCCCATATGCTTTTCCAATACAGCCAATTGCAAGAGAATTCGACTTTGCTCCATCCCGTTGACTACCCGGCGAGGGTTTCCAAAAGCCGTTTGGCTCAATAGTGCTTGAATCTCCACCAACATCGGCCGCGTCCCTTCTACACTCGGTACCACAACAGAGCCCGCTGCTTTTTCCGGTCGATCACTCAATAAAAACTCAGACGGATTCTCCACCTCTACCAAACCTTCTGTGCGCATCTCAAACATCCCGATTTCATTCGTGGAACCAAATCGATTCTTAACGGCTCGCAGAATCCGGTAGGCATTATAGCGATCTCCCTCAAAGTATAAAACCGTATCCACCATATGTTCTAAAACACGAGGACCGGCAATGCTGCCTTGTTTGGTAACATGGCCGATGATAAAAGTTGGAATCCGTTTCCCTTTGGCAATCTGCATCAATCGATTGGTACACTCTCGAACCTGGGTTACGCTTCCCGGCGCCGACGTCACTTGCGGCGAATGCACTGTTTGAATCGAATCAATAATCAAACACTCCGGTTTTTCCAGATCAATCGAAACCTCAACCTGATCCAAATCATTTTCAGACAACACCAGCAATGTTTTTTCCAAGGCACCCAACCGCTCTGCTCTCATTCGCAGTTGTTCCGGCGATTCCTCTCCAGAAACATACAAAACCTTCATCCCTTGATGGGCCAAGTGCTGAGCAACCTGCAAAATAATCGTCGACTTGCCGATTCCAGGATCACCACCAACCAAAACCATGGATCCAGGAACCAGACCCCCGCCCAAGACCCGATTAAATTCACCAATTTTCGTATCGATTCTTGTATATTGTCCCATCTGCACATCAGCAAGGGACTGCGGCTTGCTCGCGGAACGCGCGCTCCGTGTTGTCGCCGTTTTTGTTTCTTCAATTTCTTCCACCAAGGTGTTCCACTCTCCGCATCCCGAACAGCGTCCCATCCATTTTGGGCTTTCATAGGCACAGTTTTGACAGACAAACTTGGTTCGTATCTTCGCCATTTTCTCTCCCCCATTCTTTCCTATTATAACAAATTCCAAACAAGAAAACACCCGTCCTCATGAACGGCTCTGTCAGCAGACAGGAGGCCGTTTAGGACAGGTGCTCGGTTGGGGTTTGCTTGGGACTCACCTATTGGCAAGTCCTTAGAAAATGATCGAAAGCCTGAATACCCTCCGATGTTTGCTTGAAAACACCGGCGTCCTCCAGGACCTTCTCAAAAACACAGCCAATCGCTTGATCGACCTGCATCTTTGCCTCCTCAAAATCTTGGGGAATTTGAGGATTATCCAAAAACCGATCCACCATATGTCGATGATGAATCAGTGATTCTGGCAATTCATGCCTTTTTTTCTCCATCAGCCACTCTACCAAATCCATGCGGTCCTGCTGAAGTCGAGCGGGAAGAATGGCTCTACCCATGACCTCAATCAAGCCGATATTTTCCTTCTTGATGGCATGCCAAGGCTGATGCGGATGGAAAATCCCATCGGGGTATTCACCATTTTGACGATTATTTCTCAATACGATCTCCATGCAATACCCCCGCTCGTCTCTTCTGACAATAGGGGTAATGGTTTGATGTGGCTGATCGGTTTCTGCCACAATCTTCAGGGCTGGGTTTTCATACAGACGCCAACGCTCATGCATTCCTAGAGCCATGGCAATCATGGCTTCTCGGTCTGCGCCGCGCAAGCGAACCGCGCTCATGGGCCAATTCACCCGATAGACCTCTACACCTTTCGCAGAAAACAGGAACTGTTCCCCCGCCTTCATCATAGGAAAGAGATGCCGGCCCCCCTGAAAGTGATCATGGGACAAAATCGATCCTCCTACAATGGGCAGATCTGCATTGGATCCAATAAAATAACCCGGAAATCGATCGACAAAATCGAAGAGACGTACAAAACTCTTTTCCGTGATTTTCATCGACACATGAAGATTGTTAAAACATATACAATGTTCATTATAATAGAGGTAGGGGGAAAATTGCAAGCCCCAATTTTCCCCCGCCAAAGTCACGGGAAGCACGCGGTGATTGCGCCTAGCGGGCCGTTGTAAATCACCGCCATTCCCTACATTCTCCAAGCATAACACGCAGGTCGGATACCCACTCTTTTTTGCCTTCGCTTGCAGGGCAATCACCTTTGGATCCTTTTCTGGTTTGGATAAGTTGATGGTGATCTCCAAATCCCCTGAATCCGTACGGGTCATCCATTCCTCATTTTTTTCAATCTGTTCCATCTGCATATAACCGGACTTCTGACTCAGCTGATAAAAATAAGCCAAGGCAGCATCCGAGGATTTTTGCTGCTCCAATTCTTCAAAGCGTCGTTTCACCTCCGAAGGACGCGGCATCATGATATCCATGGCATCCATCATCCAGCGCTGCCGATAAGGCAAAAGATTTTCCACTCGTCCCTTTTGTACCTGAATCTCCACCAACTCTTCCAAAATTGACTGCGGTGTTTCCGGAATCGAAAAAGTTGCTTTCAATTCCCACGCACTCTTATCCTCACATCCCGCATGGTCAAATAGACGATTCCTTACATAGGGCAGATCGACTTCCTCCATCAGCTTCCATGCGCGTCCATAGAGAATCAACTCCTCTATTTTGGTTCTCAAAGGTCGGTCCCCCGCACCTCTAAAGACCAAACTCATAAAATCAACTCCTTTGCTCCATCTTCAATAGCTACGCGATAAAAATCCGGCGTCAATCCAGTTTTTTCTCGATAAAGGATTTCAACCTTCTCCATAAACGACTTCACCTGATCTCGCTTCACCAAAGAAACGGTACAACCACCAAAACCGGCGCCCGTCATACGAGAACCAATTACCCCAGGCTGCGCCCAGGCCGCTTCTACCAAGGCGTCCAACTCCGTTCCAGTCACCTCGTAATCGTCTCGAAGGGATCGGTGAGATTCATTCATCAATTCTCCAAACTCCACCAATTTTCCTGTTTTCAACGCATCCACCGCTCGCAATGTTCGCTGGTTTTCCATCACCGCATGCCGCGCCCGACGAATTAGAATCGGATCTTCAATCCAGGGAGTTGCCGTCTCAAACTCGATTTCCGTCATGGCACCCCAGGAAGAAAGCGCTCGATGAGCCCTCACCCGACTCAGGGCTTCCTCACACTCGCTCCGTCTCTCGTTATATTTCGAATCTGCCAATCCACGCTTCTTGTTGGTATTGGCAATCACCAATTCGTACTCCTTCAATCGAAAAGGCACCCATTGGAATCTAAGGCTTGCGCAATCTAAAAGAATCGCATGATCCTTCTTCCCCATGGCAACGGCAAATTGATCCATAATCCCGCAATTCACGCCGATAAATTGATTCTCCGCTTTTTGAGCCAAGAGTGCTATTTCCTGATTAGAAATCTCCCCGCCATAGAGTCCCCTCATGGCGATCGCGGTTGCTACTTCTATGGAAGCGGAAGAGGAGAGGCCAGCACCATTGGGAATATTTCCCCAAAACAAAAACTCCGCACCACCCGTTGGCAAGCCCGCTTCACGCAAGATCTGAATCATTCCCTTGGGATAATTCGCCCAACCATCTTCTTTTATATTTTCCAAATCATCCACGCCCCGTTCTATTTCCTGAGGAAGATTTAGGCTGACAAATTTCAAGAGACCGTCTGCCCGCTTCCGCGCTACGGCATACGTACCAAAGCTCAAGGCGGCCGGAAAGACATTTCCACCATTGTAATCCGTATGCTCTCC
>JABXKS010000116.1 GCA_013619125.1 Clostridiales bacterium | reverse complement strand
ATGTATAATTTCTTTCATTTGATTTTCACCTAAATTGCCAAAAAGCCCAGACTTTTCATTCAATCGATGTGCTTCATCAACAATTAAAGTATCAAATGTATTTTCTTCCATTGAAGTATAAACGCCAGATCCTTTAAATAAATGATCGATGCTGCTTTTTTTCATACTTTTTTTTAATTTTGAAGCATATACGTTTCTTGGGGCAGCATTTTTTGAGATGTATTGGGCAACAAGACCTTGGTTTAGGAGAGAGACTAAAAGATTAATAGCGATTACACTTTTACCTGTACCAGGTCCGCCTTTTACAACGAGTACGCGTTTTTTATCGTCGATTTGGCTACGGATTGAAAGCCGCTTTGCAGCTTCATACGTTACTTTTTGATCATCAATCAGCGTGAACGATTCATTTCCTTTGAGCATATTAAGTAGCTCATCTTGAAGTGATTGCGAAGGTCGTAGCTTTCCGCTCTCAATACGGTAAAGCACTTTCCGTGTATCTCCGAAATGAATGTTTTTTTTGATAAATTCACGTAGTTTAAATAAGTCATGGCGAGAAAAAACTGGAGCTTGTTTAATGTAATTCTGATAGTGAGGATTTAGCAGAGGGTCAGAATCCTTAAGGGAATAATTGTGCAAATAGGTACATGGATGAAGATGGATTTGATCTTCTTGAACAGCTGCATTATAATCGCTAATTAACTTTGCGTATGACCATGCTTGATACGAGGGGTGGGTTGTTTCACGCAAGCCGCCGTTTAAAATGGTACGAACAACACCATCTTTATCAAGAACCGGTTCGACTGAATTCCATTGTTTCAATTCGATGATTATAGCTGAATCGTGATCATTTTCATCTCTTCCAGACATGAGGAAATCAATTCGTTTTGATGAGGTAGGTAATTTGTATTCGAGTGCAATTCCGGCATCTGAAGGAATTGATTGGTCGAGCATAACCATATGCATAAATTGCATGGAGTTTTGCCAGGACCATAACTCGTGTGTGTTAGTTTTTCCAATTTTTTCTTGAAAATTCTTTTCAAGTTTATCAATTAAAAGTCCGCACTCTATATCTTCAACAAATTGTCCTTTGGTCGTTTCGTAGATAATCATACATTCGCCTCACTATAATTTGTTATATTTTGTGCTTACGCCTTTCGCTTTATCAACAGGGTATTTTGCTTCATTCTGATCAATTTTTTTGTGCATTTCTTCAATGATATCGATATTTAAAGAATCGGCCATTAAAAAGCAGTAATTCATTACATCTGCTAATTCTTCTGAAACTGCTTTTTTATCGTATGATGAGTTCCATTGGAAATGTTCTAAGAGTTCTCCTGCTTCGATGTTGATCGATTTTGCTAAATTTTCTGGAGAATGGAATTGCTTCCAATCTCTTTCATCGCGAAATTGGATAATTCTTCGAATTAATTCATACATAATTGAACATCCTTTCATAATTAACTGATATCATTATATCATTCATAGGTAGAGCATGTAGTTGATTAATTACAGTATTATACATTTTGGTTGTATAATAAGTATAAGTTTGTTGGAATAATATGCGATGTAAAAAAGGGAGATTTGAATGAAAAATTCAGAAGTGTTTCTATCGCTTTATCAGGAAATAGAAGAGTACTTTGAGAGGGAGCTGGAGGTCAATCATCATTTGCGGTTCTATGCAATGATTGAGCAGATGAAAAAGAAGAACGCCGCGGTTCGACGGTATGAGTTTGAACTTCGGGAGTTTTCTGATCTCAGAAACGCCATTACCCATGGGAATATGGGAAAGGATGTGGCAATTGCAGAACCCCACGAAAAGGTTGTTGAACAACTGATAAAAATCAAGGAACTGATTGTAGCGCCGCCATTGATTGAAACGGTTGTGAATCATCGGGTGAAAACAGTGGATGGAGCGATGACTCTGTCTGCCGCATTGAGTTTGATGAACGAGCAAGGCTATAGTCAGCTGCCGGTCTATGAAGATGATCGCTACAGCGGGATCTTTAATGCGGAGATTTTGATGCGCTGGCTACGGAAGCGGGCGGAGCAATCGGTACTCGAGATGAACAAGGTGACAATCAATGAGATCATTGATAGCGATCATGAGCAGGACCATCAGGTGATATTCAAGCCGCGGTCATCTTCTGTTTTTGAAATTCAGGAAACCGTGGAGCATTATACCGACAAGAAATATCGTCTGCAGGCGATTATTATTACAGAGAACGGATTATTAACGGAGAAACCGCTGACGATTATCACATCGGCGGATCTGCCATTGATTTTTGAATGATAGGAGTGAATATGAGGGGGATCCGATTAGCTAAAGAATCCGATTTGAAAAACTTAACAGAGATCTATAATCAAGCGATCTTGCAGGGAACCTGTAATGCCTTTACGGAGGTTTTTGAGGTGGAGGATCGCAGGGCTTGGTTCGCGTCCCATCAGAATGAGCATTATCCTTTGTATGTCTATGAAAAGGACGATCAAGCGGTTGGGTTCGCCTATTTTACTGCGTACCGACCCGGGAGATTAGCCATGCGAGGGACTGCGGAGATCAGTTATTATGTACATCAAGACTATCGGGGAATCGGCATAGGCTCTCAGTTGATGGAGTTCGCGCTGGCTCAAGCAGAAGAATTGGAATTTGATACGTTGATTGCGATCCTTTTGAGTGTGAATGAAGGGAGCATTGCTTTGCTTCAGAAGTTTGGCTTTGCTGAATGGGGTAGGCTCTTAGGAGCGGTTCAATTGCCGATTGGACGGTGTGACCATCTGTATTATGGTCGAAAAACAGGAGTCTAAAATGATTGTATGGATCAATGGTTCCTTTGGGAGTGGAAAAACACAAACGGCATATGAACTGCAGCGGCGAATTCCGGATTCGTATGTGTTTGATCCAGAGGAAGCGGGCTTCTATCTGATGAAAAATTTGCCGAAAAGCCTGTCGAAGAACGACTTTCAGGATTATGGAATGTGGCGTATACTTAATCGCGAGATGTTGCTGTATCTGCAACAACATTACAAGGGGACTGTATTGGTTCCGATGACGGTAACCAATCTGGGGTATCTGAAGGAGATGACGGAGGCGTTAAAGGCTGAGGGGATTGAGTTTTATCATATTACCTTGGCGGCAACGACCGACACCTTGCTAAAACGGCTACGGGGACGTGGAGAGAAACGAGGTGCCTGGGTGTTTAATCAGATTGAGCGATGCGTTGAGAGTTTGTCAGATGCTGCGTTTAGTGAACATATTCATACGGATGAATTGTCAATCGATGAAGTGGTGGAAGCAGTTGCTGGAGTATGCGGGTTGCGGTTGGAAGTGGATCGACGCTCTGGTTTTATGAAGAAACTGCATCGACTTGTGGTCTGGAAGAAACATATTAGGTTATTTGGATAGAGAAAGACGCGTGGTTACGCGTCTTTTTTAGTGTCTGTTTGCAGTTTCTTGTTCCGATACTGATTGGGTGACATGCCCACATAATTCTTGAAGGCACGGCTGAAATAGTGTTGGCTGTTGTAACCGACCTTTTCTGAGATTTCTTTCATGGAATAGATTTTTTCTGAATGGAGCAATAACTTAATGGCCATAGTGGTTCTGAGTTTGTTTAGATAATCGGTAAAACTCATTCCGGTTTTTTGTTTGATGATGCGGGTGACATATGATTCGCTGACAAAGTACTTTTCCGCAATGATATGAAGAGACAGATGACTGTCGGAGAAGTTCTCTTTGATGTATTGGATGGCCAAGTTTCCAATATCCTCCGGAGAATTTTGTTCGCCAGTTGCTTCTTTTAATAAACTTTTCTCCCAAATTCGATTGGAGTAGGCTTCCATGGCCTTCTCGATCACAGTACGAAAATTACGATAGTCGATGGGCTTTAAAAGATAGGTAAATACCCCGAGATCCAAGGCTTTTTGCGCGTACGAAAATTGATTATAGCCAGAAATGATAATAATTTTGGCGTCTTCATCAAGTAGACGCACCTGTTCAATGACTTCGAGTCCATTGGCAAGGGGCATGTTGATATCCATGAGGATAATCTCGGGGCGGTGCTTTTCAATCATTGTTATGGCTTCTTTTCCATCCTCTGCCATGGCAATCACATGAAGATCTAGGTCGTAGGATTCAATTAGCTTTTTTAGGCCGGTACGAATGATTTCTTCATCATCGGCAATGACTACTCGATACATGGCAATTCCTCACTTTGAATAGGGATTTTCAATAGAACGATGGTGCCTTTGTTCGCTTTGCTTGTGACTCTAATTTGGTAGTCTTCTCCAAAAGTAGTTTTCATGCGTTCATTGATATTGTAGAGGCCATAGTGGTCCGATTCAACGGAGTTGGCCAGATCAGTTTGGAGT
>JABXKS010000115.1 GCA_013619125.1 Clostridiales bacterium | reverse complement strand
TATGCGAAGTGGACGCCAAATGTTTATCACATTGCATTTGATGCCAATCTCGATGGTGGCAGCGAAACGTCCTCGAATGTTCCCATGGCGAATCAGTCTTTTACCTATGACATACCTCAAAACTTATCGGCCAATACATGGACAAGATCGGATTACAATTTTGCGGGTTGGAATACCGCGCCCGACGGGAGTGGAAGCAGCTATCTCGATGGAGACAGTATCCTGAATCTGAGTCTAATTAATAATGCCGATATAACGTTATATGCACGATGGGAAAAGATAACGCATGCGACAACAAGACCAAGAGTAATAACAGTACAAGCAACGACAGAAACGACCATTGAAACAACCATAGACGAAAATGGCAGACCGGTTACGGTTGTCATTGTTGGGGACGGTGAGGAAGCTTCTGTCATAACTGTGAAAATGGATATAGCGGAAGAAGAAAGCCATCGGTATATCGTGAAAGCGACGTTTGCGGACGGCAGAGAAAAAATCATAAAAGAGGCTTTTGTTGGTAATGGAGAAATAGCTTTTGCTGGGGAAGAAGGGGCAACCTATGTGATTGAGTATGTGGACAGGTCATTTACAGACTGTGAAGATCACTGGGCCAAGAAATCAATCGAAGCCTTGGCAGCAAGGGGAGTAATCGAAGGAACATCTGTAAGCACATTTGAACCGAATGAAACGATTACGCGAGCAGATTTTGTCACACTACTCTCAAGGTACTTCAGCCTAACAAGTGAAGAGGGTAAAAGCTTTGCAGATGTAGAAGAGGATCAATATTATTCGAGGCCGATCGCGATGTTCAAAGCAATGAATGTGTTGCCTCCTGTAGAAGGGGGAATGTTCAAACCCAATGAGCCTATCACTCGGCAAGATTTGATATATATTCTCAACATGGTGTTAATGCGGACCAATGTAGATGTGGAAGACAAAGGATTTTCTGTCGCTGGATTCAATGATCTTGATCAAGCAGCAGAGTATGCGGTTGAATCCATAACATACTTGGTTTCAAGAGATATTATCCATGGATACGACAATGCCATTAATCCGACGGGAACAGCAACACGAGCAGAGATTGCCCAGGTGTTATTCAATATGATGGAATTGCTTCGTAAGTAAAAGGCGAAGCCATTTAAGGGCAGTCTAATTCATTCTCAAAAGAATCTCTGATTAAATAAACGAGCCGTACGAGTGAACTCACTTGTACGGCTCGTTTTGTCTAAATACCTTTCAACAACATAACAAAAACCAAATAGGATTGGGCGATCTTGTGAAAAATAGCACATAAAACAGCAAATGAGATTAGGTTTATATGGACTTTCATGATATATTAGCATAAAGAATTCGTTGAAAGAATTTTCTGTGAAATGCTTCGTGGGTGTTTTGCAAGGAGAGAAATCGGGGGTTGAAAATAGGTTACTTGGGAGGAGGCAAAAGATGGAGAACGTTATACAATTCATACTTACAAATATCATCATTTCAATTGGAATCTATTTGATCATCGCTACAGTATTGGTACTGTTGAATGGAAAACCAAAAAGAAATACCATGAATGAAAACAAACTGTCCTTTGATGAATTGGATATTGATTATACTGAATTGCCAGCACTTGATACATATGTATGCAGAGACGGGGTTGCTTTAAATTATCGATACTATCCGGCTCAAACAAACAAAGTTTTGATTTTATTGCATGGCTCGGGGTGGCATAGTCAATATTTCATGCCGATGGCAAGCGAGCTTAGTTCAGAAGATTTAGCGCACGTGTATACGCCGGATCTAAGAGGACATGGAGTCAATCCGATAAAACGAGGGGATATTTCGTATACGAATCAATTAGAAGATGATCTTTCAGATTTCATCCAAATAATTAAGGAAAAACATCCGAAGGCAAAGCTTGTTATTGGTGGACATTCTTCCGGCGGCGGTTTCGCTGTACGATTTGCGGGAAGCAAATATGGTGAAATGGCAGACGCTTATATGCTGCTTTCCCCCTATTTAAAATACAATGCACCGACGATGCGAGTGAATTCGGGCGGATGGGCATCGACACACATGCCAAGAATAATTGGATTGACCATGTTGAATAAAGTGGGGATTTCAGGGTTCGATTATTTGCCGGTTATCGATTTTAATATGCCGGAAGCCTATCAAAATGGAACTGAAACCTTAACGTATTCGCACCGTCTTAACACTGGGTTTGCCCCCCGCGATTATAAGAAAGATCTATATGCAATGAAGCAAAAGCTATTCGTGATCGCTGGAACATCTGACGAATCATTTGTTGCAAAAGCATTTTTACCGGAAATTTCTACTTATAAAAAGGATGTAGAGGGAATGCTTTTAGAAGATGTAACACACATGGGTGTAGTCGTTGGAAAAGAAGCAAGGCCTTATATAAAGAAATGGATGATGGAGCTGGATTAAAGGCGTATCATAGGAGAATATAAAAAGCACTAGAATGGAAAATGTAAGAGGGTATAAAAAACGAGCAGTACGAGTGAACTCACTTGTACTGCTCGTTTTGTCTAAATTCCTTTCAACAACACAACAAAAATGGCTCCGAAAATCAAAGAAAATATTGTACTGTGATTGGTTGTCTTGTTGCATGATGCGGGAATGAGTTCGTCTGCACAAATGTAGATCATAAGTCCGGCAGTCGCCCCGATAATCAATCCAACAAAATCAAACGAAATATGCTGGTAAATTTTTCGTGCGAACAAAAAACCAAATAGGATTGGCAAGGCTGTTGAAGAGGATACCAAAAATGACTTTAAGCGCTTTTGTGTGAGTAGGTAATACGGAGACGATGTACAAATACCTTCAGGTATGTTGTGGATTGCAAGAGCAATTGCGATTGCCAGGCTTAGTCTCGTATCAGACACAGTCCCGATTGCGATGGCCATTCCTTCAGGAAAATTGTGAAGAAAAATTCCGATTATTAAATACGTAGAAGTTTTTTCAAGTTGTCTGCCCTGTTCTTGCTCTAAGAGTTGTGGGTGGATATGCGGCAGCAACCGATCAATACCATACATAAGCAGCGAACCCAAAAGCATCCCCAGAACGCATATGGTAATCGATGAGAATTCAATACTCTCAGGTATGAGTTCCAGAAAAGAAATGGCAAGCATAACGCCTGCTGCAAATGACAGCATGTTATATGTGAAAACGGGAGACGGTTTTCGCAGAACGCCAATAAGGGAACCAATTACAGGTCCAAGTACAGAGATAATAACAATTATGGTTAGATTACTCATTTATACGAACCTCTCAATGTATATTTGTAGTCAGTTTATGGTATGTCTTACATAATTTAATTATAGGGGATGTTGGTATATTTTTAAAGCGCTTCTATTCTATCTTTCCCGCTGGCATGGGTACGTATTGAATAATGATAAGTAAGAGGATGGAGTAAGTAAAGGCGTGAAAATAGTAAGGAGGATATCGATGGCATATGATTTAGAAGCAAATAAGAAGAATGCGATTGAGTTTTATCGAACCGCATATATGGGGAAACCAGCCGAAGCTGTTCAAAAATATGTAGGAGAAGAGTATATTCAGCATAATCCGGACGTTGAAAATGGCAAGGAAGGGTTGATTGATTACTTTGAAAGAATGGCTCGTGAATACCCAGATAAGGACATTGAATTTGTTCGGATTGTAGCAGAAGGGGATTTGGTTGCACTCCATACCCATCAGACATGGCCTGGCAACGAAAAATATATCACCATGGATTTCTTGCGGTTTGATCAGCAAGGGAAAATTGTTGAACATTGGGATGCCATTCAGAAGATACCTAAAGAATCGAAGTCTGGCAACACAATGTATTAAGTCATAGAATGTCAGCCCATTCTGAAGTGGAAATGCCTTGGAATGGGCTTTTTATGAGTTGGATTTGTTGCAGAAATTTCGGGGTAGGTAATGAATGAAACATGTTTCTGATTATCAATAGGAAAGGGGGTGAAGCAAGATGATCAACGGTGAAGAACGATACATACCCATCAAAGTGGGAGAGAAAACTTACAAGGTTTGGACACAAAAATTTGGTTCGCATCCTTCTGTGAAGATACTGCTTCTTCATGGGGGACCCGGTGGCAGTCATTTTTCGTTGAAGTGTTTTGAAGAAAACTTGGGTGATGAAGGGTTTGAATTTTACTATTATGACCAGTTGGGATCGTTTATGAGTGATAAGCCGGATGACAAATCTCTTTGGACCATTGAGCGATTCGTAGATGAGGTTGAACAGGTACGATGCGCGCTAGGGCTTGATGCTGAAAATTTCGTGCTCTTTGGTAATTCTTGGGGAGGCATCCTCGCTATGGAATATACGCTTCGATATCCGCAGAATGTGAAAGGGCTGGTTGTTTCCAGCATGCAGGCGAGCATCAAAGATAATGCAAAATATGTGAATGATGTTCTTGTGCCGCAGCTCGACGAGAAGTCAGTCAAGCGAATCAGGGAGTTGGAAGCTGCTGGTGACTATGGCAGCGAAGAGTATTCTAATTTGCTTGGACCTTTTTATGGGAAGTTCATCGTCGGAATGGCAATGGAGGAAATGCCTCCACCGCTTCAAAAGTTTATTGGTACATTGAATGAAGACCTGTATGGTTACATGAATGGTCCTAGTGAGTTTAGTATCAGCGGAACATTGAGTACGTGGGATATAAAGGACCGATTGAAAGAAATAACCGTGCCATCACTTTTTATTGGATCGACAAACAATTCGATGGATCCTGAACAAACACGTTGGATGGCTTCGGAAGTCAAGAATGGGGAATATCTTCATTGCGAGGGAAGTCATTTTATGATGTGGAACGACCCAGCACATTTTTTCGGAGGGTTGGTTGATTTTCTTAGAAGGAATGTAAGTTGATACGAGTTAAGAGGGTCTTTGTGATGTTGTTGATTAGAGTGGATTGGTAAAACTGGAGATGATTAAAGAGCCTCTTATGATATGATGCCTTCAAAGTAGACACGGTAATTAATTAAATTATCGAATCAGCTTTGGGGACATTCACAATCTTTGTCTTTACAGGATTCGGGGATGAATTCCTTCAAGCGTTGACGATTATGAAGTCGCCCCTCAAGCGAACCTTGCCATTGCACTGCAATTGTTTCGAGGGTAGCACGCCTCGGACTGGGGCTTGATTTTTGCGGCGTCAATCATCGTAATTACACCATTGATTGTAATCTTTATTGTATTTCAGAAGCGATTTGTCCGCGGCAATATGATGGACGGATCCATTAAGGAGTAGATGACGGGATGAGAAAATATGTAACAGCAGACAAGAGCCAATATCGGGTGGGGGATGAAGTCGCTTTGTTGAGCGGTTCGCCACTTTCGGGGTTGGTGGAGATCTTCTATCAAGGGAAGGTAGTAAAAACAATCAAAGCGGATGGGACTGGTGAGCGTTTTTCGCTTGGAGAATTTCCAGTCGGCGGATATTGGGTGAAGACAGATGTTGGATCTACGGCCTTTGATGTGGTGGAGGATCCGAACAAGTATGTGCGGTATGGTTTCTTAAGCGATTTTAATCCGGAAGACTGTGAAGATCGCAGTGATGTGGTACAGATGAATCGTTACCATATCACATCGATACAGTTTTATGACTGGATGTACCGACACCATCAACTGATCCCTAACACGGATGTTTTCAAAGACGCCTTGGACCGGCCGGTGTATTTACCGGCAGTAAAGGCAAAGATTGATTTGTGCCATGAGTTCGGCATGAAGGCCATTGCGTATGGGGCAGTATACGGAGCGGAAGAGGAATACTTTGGTGTTCATCCGGACGAAATGCTGTACAAGGACGGGAAAACCAAATATGATTTGATCGACATTATTGCCATTATGAATACGGAACCGGACTGTTCATGGACCAAACATATCATTCGGGAATTTGCTGATGCTGTTCGTGTGATGGACTTCGACGGAATACATATGGATCAGTATGGGTTTCCCAAGTACGCGAAGACCATGGATGGACGGGTTGTGGACGTGGGTGGTACTTTTACGCCATTAATTGATGCAGCTAAAATTGCCGTTAATGGGGTGAAGACCCAGAATCAGATGTTCTTTAATTGCGTGAACAACTGGCCCATCGAGCGGGTTGCAGATTCGCTGATGGACGCCGTGTATATTGAAGTGTGGGACCCGCACAGCACCTACCGCCATCTGCACCAATCGGTTCGGGAGTCGAGGTTGTTGACAGCAGATAAGCCTATTGTTTTGTCGGCTTATATTCATCCATTTAACCAAGAGGTTTCTGAAGAAGAGAAAGAAACGGCTGCATTATTAACCATGGCGACCATCTTTTCATCGGGCGGAACCCATCTTTTGCTTGGAGAGACTGACGGCGCGTTAGCGGAAGCTTATTACGTAAACCATGGGAAGTATCAAGAATCCTTTAGGAATGAATTGGCGCGGTATTATGATTGTATTACAGCCTATGAAGAGTGGTTGTTGGATCCCGCGATTATGGATTTGACCGGCTACTTTGTTGGTGGTATCAATGAAGAGTTGATGGTCAAGAACTACCCATTTTCCGGGGAGTATGCGCCAGAGAAGATTCATGTGCAACTTACCCGCAAGGACGATACCTATATGGTGCAATTGGTGAACCTATTGGGTGTGAAGGATGATACGTGGAATGCGCCGCATAAGCGACCACTTGTTGCAGAGAATGTTGTGGTGGAATTAATGATCCATGACGAGATTGAGTCCATCACTTTGGTTAGTCCCGATGTGGATTTGGAACCGGTCTCATTAGAATTTGACTATGTCGAGCATTCTCAGGGCAAAGCACTTCGGTTTGTAGTGCCAACGCTTAATGTTTGGGATCTGGTAG
>JABXKS010000114.1 GCA_013619125.1 Clostridiales bacterium | reverse complement strand
CCGGGGGGCAGCCATTGGCCATGTGTCGCCGGAAGCGGCAGACAATGGACCGATTGCATGGATTAAAGAAAATGACCGCATTCGGATTGATATTCCGAACGGCGAGTTGACATTATTGGTAGAAAAAGAAGAATTAGAAGCACGCGCCGCTGCATGGGAGCCGAAGGAAATTACGGTGACTGGATATTTGAGACGGTATGCGGCGATGGTGAAAGACGCTTCTGAGGGAGCAGTCACATTTTAAGGAGGGTCACGATGAAGGGCGCAGATATCGTATTAGAAGTTTTAAAAAGAGAAAATGTTGAGCTCATGTTTGGTTATCCAGGCGCAACAGTAATCCCTTTGTATGATGCCCTGTATCGTGCAGATGACGCCCCGCGTCATATTCGAACGGTTCATGAGCAACATGCGGTTCATGCGGCAGACGGATACGCACGAGCTTCGGGGAAACCGGGAGTTTGCTTGGTTACGAGTGGGCCGGGCGCTTCCAACACCATTACGGGATTGGCAAACGCCTATATGGATTCGATTCCGATGGTTGTCATTACAGGCCAAGTGCCTACATCCTTATTGGGACAAGACGCCTTTCAGGAATTGGACATTACAGGGATCACCTTCTCCATTACCAAGCACAGCTATTTGGTGCGGGATGTGGAGGAGTTGGCGGAAGTAATGACAGAAGCCTTTAAGATTGCGAGCAGCGGTCGTCCGGGTCCGGTTTTGGTGGATATCCCCAAGGATATTTTCTTGGCGGATGCAAGGCCCGATTGGACAGCGATTGATCAGATCAAAGGAGAAATCTTTGACTCGGAATTAGGCGATGAAATCAAGGAAGCCATTGCCATGATTAAGGATGCAGAAAGACCGATTATTTTGGCTGGCGGCGGTGTTAGAATGTCGGGTGCTGAAGCGGAACTGGTCGCATTCGCGGAAAAAACACAGATTCCCATCGCCAACACATTAATGGGATTGGGCACCATTGATCGCAATAATCCTTTGTCGATTGGCATGATTGGGATGCATGGATACAAGCATGGAAACTTGGCCGTGACTCAAAGTGATTTGATTCTTGCCATCGGCACACGGTTTAGCAATCGAGTGGTAGGCAAGCGCAGTAGCTTCGGAAAGAACTCCAAAATTATTCACATTGATTTGGATCCAACGGAATTTGGAAAAGTGGTGGAACACAGCCTGGCAATTCAGGGCGATGTCAAAGAAATTTTAACAAAATTGACGGATGAGGTTCAGTCAACACAGCGACCGATCTGGTTGCAGCGCATCTGTGATTGGGAAAATGGCGATGCATTCAATCAAGAGACGGGATTCACGCCGAAGAATATTTTACAAACGATCAATCAGGCAATTGATCCTGCAACGACATTGGTAACCGATGTGGGCCAGCATCAGATGTGGACCGCTCAGTATTGGGACTTTAAGGAGTCGGAAGATTTTATTACTTCCGGGGGTCTTGGAACCATGGGCTTTGGCGCAGGAGCGGCCATTGGCGCTTCCATGGCAAAACCGGGTCATCCGACGATCTTGATTACGGGAGATGGAAGCTTTCGAATGGCAACCCCAGAACTTTTGACCATTGCGAGATATCAATTACCGATCTTTATCGTGGTGGTGAACAACCGTGCGTTAGGCATGGTTCGGCAATGGCAATATCTTTTTGGAGATGAGCGATACGCGGAAACCGATACAGATGAAACCATGAGCTTTGAAAAACTGGCAGCTGTCTATGATATTCCAGGAGCGACGGTTACCTCTATGGAAGAATTGGAAGCGGTAATGGCTGCTCGCAAATGGGAAGGCGGACCTTTCTTGATGGAAGTACGCATTGATAAAACTCATCAAGTGTACCCGATGGTGTCACCGGGAAAAACCATTGATCATGTGATCACCGAAAAAAAGTAAATGTTGCACCTCTTCATTTTGATTCGTGAAACGGATTTAAGTGAGGAGGTGTTTTTATGAAGATAACAATGTAGAATCCGGATAACGAAGAATGCCCCGTGTAGAAAAGCAGTTGTCCGCGAAATAACGAAGAGAAAACCGTTTTCCTTGCGAAATATTAAGTAAATGACATAAAAAGCGTTGACAACCCCCAAACCGCCCGTTATAATCAGACTAACATTTGAAAGTGGTTGAACGTTTTGAAAATTGGGGAGAAAATCATGAATGCAATGAATGTCGTTTTTTCTAACAATTTGAATATGATTATTATTATTCTGGTCCTCGAGCTAATCACGCTCGTGGGCCTAGACGTGTTGTTTAAAAAGAATATTCGAAATTGTTACGAAAGAAACCACCCACTGTATCCATGTATGCAGATATAATTGGTAAATATTACCTAAATGGGGCGTTCTTCGGAACGCCCCATTTTTTTATAAATTCTAAGGAGGGAATAAAATGCAAACCATTTACGCGAAATTAGATAAGGGAATAGATAGTTTTATCCGCGTATCCAGTACGCTAAGAAGAAGAGAATTTGAAATTTCTGGGATGAATCTGCAGGCGATCACCTCTGAACCAGGTCGCCACGAAATGCACATTCACTTAGAAGGAACTCATCCGGAAATCGCGGAGAGAGCCATGCAACAGCTTGAGAAACTAGTCGATGTAACATCGATTCAATTATTGAAGGAGGAAGTATAAAATGGCAAAAATGTATTATGATCAGGATGCAAAACTTGAGGTATTGGCAGGAAAGACAGTGGCGATTCTAGGCTTTGGCAGCCAGGGACACGCTCATGCGTTGAACTTGAAAGAGAGTGGCGTTTCAGTGGTAGTAGGATTGTACGAGGGTAGCCGATCTTGGCCCAAGGCTGAGGAAATGGGATTGACGGTTATGACGGTTGCAGAAGCGACAAAGGCGGCGGACGTAATTATGATGCTATTGCCGGATACACGCCAAGCGCAGGTTTATGATACAGAAGTCGCTCCCTATTTGACAGCAGGCAAAGCCTTGGCTTTTGCCCACGGATTCAACATTCATTACAATCAAATTCGACCATCAAAAGATGTCGACGTATTTATGGTAGCGCCAAAGGGACCGGGTCACTTGGTGCGACGGGTCTACCAAGACGGCAAAGGAGTTCCAGCACTTTTCGCGGTCTATCAAGACGCAACCGGTCAAGCACAGGATGTCGCCATGGCATATGCCAAGGGTATTGGGGCGATGAGAGCGGGAATCTTGGAGACTAGTTTTGAGGAAGAAACAGAAACGGATCTTTTCGGTGAGCAGGCAGTCCTTTGCGGCGGCGTGACAGAATTGATCAAGGCTGGTTTCGACACCTTAGTAGAAGCGGGATATCAAGAAGAAATTGCATACTTCGAGTGTCTTCATGAGATGAAGCTGATCGTCGATCTTTTCTATGAAGGTGGATTTGAGAAGATGCGAGACTCAATCAGCAATACAGCCGAGTATGGCGATTACGTAACAGGCAAGCGAATTATTACTGCCGATACAAGAGCAGAGATGAAGCAGGTTCTTGCTGAAATTCAAGACGGTACTTTCGCGAAAAATTGGATTATGGAAAACAGAATCAATCAACCAACCTTCACGGCGGCTCGTCGCATGCAAAACGCGCATCCGATTGTAGCGGTTGGTAAAAAGCTTCGTTCCATGATGAGTTGGATCGGCGGAAAAGATGCGTAGTGATAGAATCAAGGCGGGTGCGGGTCGCGCGCCTCATCGCTCGCTATTGAAGGCAACAGGGCTGACGGATGCGGAAATCAGCCGACCCTTGATTGGGGTTGCCAATTCATTTAATGAAATTGTTCCGGGCCATGTGGAGCTTCGACAGATCGCGGATGCGGTCAAACGGGGTGTTTTGATGGCTGGGGGAACTCCTTTAGAATTTCCTTCAATCGCTGTTTGTGACGGAATTGCCATGAACCATGAAGGGATGAAATATTCCTTGGCGAGTCGAGAGATTATTGCTGACAGCATCGAGATTATGGCGAAAGCCCATGGACTTGATGGATTGGTTTTGATTCCCAACTGCGACAAAGTGGTACCGGGGATGTTGATGGCGGCGGCGCGGGTGAATATCCCGACGATGGTTGTCAGCGGCGGTCCTATGCTGAAAGGCCGACACAAAAATAAGGACGTAGATTTGATCACAGTCTTCGAGGGTGTAGGGATGGAAGCCATGGGCAAGATGTCCTTAGAATCTCTGGTGGAGTTGGAGGATGATGCTTGTCCGACCTGCGGATCATGTTCGGGTATGTTTACTGCCAACTCAATGAACTGTATGACGGAAGCGTTGGGGATGGGTCTTTCAGGCAATGGAACGATTCCAGCCGTTTACGCCGCTCGAAAGCGATTGGCGAAGGAAGCCGGAATGCGGGTGATGAACCTTGTTGAAAAACAAATCAAACCGCGAGATATCTTGACAAAAGCTGCCTTTCAAAACG
>JABXKS010000113.1 GCA_013619125.1 Clostridiales bacterium | reverse complement strand
TGGGATCCCCAATAATCTGATGCCCTATGTGGCGCAGGTTGCGAAGGGAAAGTTGGAGAAGCTTCGCGTATTTGGAGATGATTATGATACCGTTGATGGCACTGGCGTGCGGGACTACATTCATGTAATGGATTTGGCCCAAGGCCATGTCGATGCATTGGATCACCTTACGCCTGGGGTGCACATTTATAATCTGGGAACAGGAAAAGGAACCTCTGTTTTGGAATTGGTGCATGCCTTTGAGGAGGCCAATGGATTATCGGTACCATATCAGATTGTGCCACGTCGAGCCGGGGATATCGCTTCTTGTTATGCGGATGCGTCGAAAGCGGAAAAAGAACTGGGTTGGAAGGCAAGCCGTGGGATTGTAGAGATGTGTCGGGACTCTTGGAATTTCGAAAAAAATTTCAAGGGATAGAATCGAGATGAATAGAATCAATTAATCAATGCCCCCTGAGCGCTAGTGCGCTTGGGGGCTATTTGTTAGAGCGATACCGAAGAGTGGGTAAAAGAATAAAGAGCGGTGAAATAAAAGAGTGGGTTAGGCGATGTTGATTGTGAGGAGGGAGCGGGATGGGGAACGGATTCGATCGTCAAACTAGAAAAGCATTAGGGATATTTTTGGTTTTGGGGTGTATTGCGGGGGTCTTTTATTCCTCCTATCGGATTGAGATGGGTTTCACAACAATTGGATTGGAATTTATCGAGTTTGTGAAACGAACGGCTGCTCAATGGCGATTTTCCACCGAATGGAATCTAGAGTGGTTGGAGGGGGCGTTGCAAAAGATTGTTCAGATCGTGGCGTTTATTCTGTTGGGATTCTTTGTGAGTGCTGCATTCAGCTGGTGGGGAATTGTGAAAAGAAAGCGCATATGGCTCGTCATTTTGACAGCAGCGCTTGTTACCGTGGCGGACGAGGGCTTTCAGTACATGGTGCTACAAGGCGATTTCAACGGCTTGGATTTGATTTTGGATTTGGCGGGAGTCTTCGTAGGATATGAAATCCTGCACTTGAAAGAGCGGACCAATCGCGAATAACGACCTGTGCGTTTTTGATCGGGTTTCCATGGTTTTTGAAATCTTTGGGGTTCGAAGTGAACTTTGATATAATGGAAAATGTGATTCGGAGTTCAATACGAAGACGGAGTTCAATGATGAAAAAGGTAAAAAAAATGATCCCGATTGAATTGGGGAAGAAGCGAGAGCGCAAATCAAAAGAGAAATTGCTGGACTATGCCCGTGAGTATCGCATTGCAGTCGTGCTTTTCTGTCTTTTTGCTTTGGTCTATTTTGGGATGCTGATTCTTACATTTGCATACAAGCCGATCGTACTTGATGATTTGGGGCTGTGGGGTCTGCCGTTGTTTGCGATTGTTTGGTTTCTTGGGTTTATGGGACTGCGAAATTTCTGGTTTGATCGTGTGATCTTTCGATGGAAGAAGCCATATATGAAGGAATATCACCGGGCTGTTGAGAAGAAACTGAAAAAATTAAGGAAGAATGACTGGAGCCTGGAAGAAGAGGTGGTTTTTGTTCCTGAAGGTCCCAATGGCAAGATGTTGGGGATCTTGGAGTCTGTGATTTATGCGGGTGCATTCTTTTCAAGAAGCTTGCTGCTTATTGGTATTATCGTAGGCATTCGATCATACCTGACGATTTATCTTCATCCCAATAAAGAGGAGTCTGAATTTTATTTGATGGGTGTTTTAGGATCATTGATTTACGCCTTGGCGGGGGCATTTTTGTTTGCTTGGATTTCCGCATATTGGTTTGATATTTCGTGGTTTGCATGGATAAAATGGATGTAGAAAACGGAGCTTTCGAGTAAATCGAAGGCTCTTTTTTTTGAGAACGTTAATCCGGTTTATGGTCGAGAACTTTTCGTGGTATGAATATTATACAAGGATTAAAATATGTTTTGAAAATGAGGTGTTGTTATGAAGGATGGCTCGATATTTTGGAACAGCGTCGCAAAAAATTATGATGCATTTACGAAAGAACGATATAAACAAGCCTATGAAAAGCTGTTGTTGATTTCGGAAAAGTATGTGAAGGAGACGGACCGGGTGCTGGATCTGGGATGTGGCACGGGACTGACAACCATTCAGATGGCAAGAGCTGTCAAAGAAATTGTCGCGGTGGACTATGCTGTCAACATGATTGAAGTGGCAAAGATGAAAGCCGCCTACGGTGGAATTTCCAATGTCACCTTCTGTGTGGAGAAAGCGGAGAACCAGATCGAGGTTTATGAGCCATTTGATGTTGTGGTTGCGTTCAATCTTTTGTGTTATCTGAATGATCCAGAAGCGGTTTACAGACAGATTTTCCGTGCGTTGAAACCGGGTGGGATTTTTATTTCGGTTACGGATTGTTTGGGAGAGGAGGATCTCTGGTTGAAGCGCATGATGAAGCTTAGTTTGGTTTTCGGTGCGGCGCCCTTGATACGTTTCTTATCCAAACAGAGACTTGAGGATGAAATTCAAGCCCATCACTTTACTATATTTGAGCGCGAAAATTTGTATCCTTCTCCACCAAATTATCTGATCGTGGCAGAGAAGGGACAGGTTGCGATCAATTAGAGTGGGAGCCAACCCTCTTTTCATGCAGACGAAGGGGTCTGCTGATGGACCCTCTTTTTCCCGGCAAAATGCGGTATACTGGTACTAACAGAAGTTGATTCGCAATCGTCGAATCAAAACCAAGAGCTTATGAACCGGGAGGAAGGGCATGATTCGTAAAAATTTAGAAAAAATTCGCCAAAGCATTTGGCTGTATCCCGCCATCTATTCGATATTTTCGTTGCTGGGCGCTCTCCTCGTGCTTCAGATCGATTTCGGTTTTCTGGTGAATTACCAGGAATCGATTCCGTCCATTTTTCTAACGAGCACGGATCTGGCGAGAACGATTCACGGCATAATCGCAGGCGCATTTATTACGATTACCACCTTTACCTTTTCCATCACCATGGTCGTATTAACGATGTATATGTCGCAGCTTTCACCGAGAGTTGTTGAAAATTTTCTGACACAGAAAAACACCATGCAGTCATTCGGAGTGTTTGTTGGCGGCTTTACCTATTCGATTGTCTCTTTGCTATTTACCCGCAGTACGATTGAGGAATATACGGTGATCTCTGCAAGCATCGGCGTGGTGTATATCGGGGTAGGGTTGGTGTATTTTGTGATCTTTATCAATAATGTGGCGACCTTCATTCAGACCGGAAACGTGATCGACCGCCTATCGAATGAGTCAAAGGGGAAAATTGCAACCTATAAGGCATTGTTGGAGACCCATCCCGTTGTTTCAAGACCGAGGGTGGAAGACTATGAGGGAAGTTTTTCGATTTATTGTGAAAAGAACGGCTATATTCAACAGATTCAAGACCGTAAGCTCTTTGATATGGTCGACAAAAAGAAACTGGTTGTCGTCTTTCAAAAGGTAGTGGGTCAGTATATTACCCAAGGCGAGGCCTTGTTTACCGTCTATTATAGTGAAAAGACTGATGAAGTGCAGAGCATGGCTGATGGGATCCGAAATCTGGTTTCCATTGGTGATCATAAAACAGAGAAACAGGATTTTGCTTATACGATTCAAAAAATGGTTGAAGTTGCTTTGCGCTCCCTTTCACCAGGTATCAACGACCCATTTACAGCAATCCAATGCATTCGAAACATCGGTGAATCGATGGCGTTGTTGAGCAATGAAAAATACGGCTATATCAAAGTGGATGACGATCCAGAGGAAGCGGGATATGTGCTGCTGGAAGCCTATCGATTTGAGTTGATGATGCATGATGCCTTTGATCAAATTGTGCACTATGGGAATTCAGATATCAAGGTGATGCGCGCGGTCCTGCACGCCCTGCAACTTTTAGAAAGAAAGAGTATCGAGGAAAATAAACCAGAGATTCTTGCTTACAGGGAGTATTTGCAGCGAAAAATTGAAGGTAATCATTTTGACGAATTTGAAATAAAAACGATCAAGCAAGAGTATCTGAGTTGATTGATGAACTGGAACAAGAGGGGAAAGATCAGGTAACTTGTAATGTGCTGAATGAGTAGCCGGGTGAGGAATTGCATGAGAAGATTGGATGGAAGACATGGACGCAGGTTCGTGTCTTTTTGTTTTCTCCAGACATGTAAGAAAATGTAAGATTGAAACATGTTCAGTTTTGATACAATGATAAAAAAGAGAGAAGAGGATAATGATGAAAAAAGTAATTGGATTTATATTGGGGTGTTTGTTGCTAGCATCATCGATTGGGTTTGCTGAGGGCTTACCACCTTACAAGCCGATGGAGATTGATGGCAGAGTGAAACTGATTGTAGAGAGTCCGGGAAACTATATGACGGGTAACCGTTTCGAAGATGTAAAGTTTTTAAGGAACGGTGGAATTGCCTATCAAGTCACAAAAACCGAAACCGTAGGAAATGAAGATGTAGAAATAAGAGAGACGATGCTATATCTTTATAGTGGCAAGATTGGAGGTCCTTATGCACATCAAAAAATCCCACAGTTAGAATTTATTGATGATATTTCTAACACTAATTTTCTGGTGGAAACCAATGATGACCATCTATTCTTTACGGATTTAGAGAACCTCTTTGCAATCCAATCAGATTTGAATAATGATCCGGTTTCACTTCCGCTTGGGGCTAAGGGAAACCAGTTGGTTGAAAGCAAAGGAGATAGTATTCTTTATCTTGATGGTTCTCAATTAGGCAAAAGTGAGCAAAGAAGCAGCAGTCCGATTATGACCGTGGTGAAACTCCCTGGTGGATATAAAAATATGGATCAAGCCAAGCAGTATTATGTGATGGCGCATCAGTTTTCTGAAGTCATGGGAAATTCGGAATATCAACTGATTGCCGCAAATTTTGGGGAAACAGAAGATTCGATTTATGCATTGGTGGATACCAAGGGGAATGTCGATCAACAGAATTTCCAAAGTGCCGAAAACACGAGTTCTGATCGCTATCTGATTCTTCAACTGGAAATGGCGTTTGATGATGCCGAATCCATTCAATTTGAGGTTACTGAACGCATTCCAATTCATGAACTGTTTCAGTCTGAAGATTTCATGAGCATGCAGTTTAACGGTACTGATTTCGTTCTTTCATATTCTATGGAAAGCAAAGAGTCGTTATCCTCACGAATGATGCGTGTGGATGGATTGGGACAGATTTATGATTCTATCGAGTTACCTGGTCTTGTTTTGAACTTTGATGTAAAAGGAGATTTGACGCTGGCTACAATCATTTCTCCGTATGAACAAGATCAAGGTTTGTATTTGATTGATTGGAACAAAACCGAGTCGAAAAGTGCACCGCGGGCTTTGATCGCAGAACGGACCATGCATGGTAAAACTTTGGCTGTATTTCGAGACCAGGGATACGGTCTTCTTAGAAAGGAAGAGCTAGATACAGGGATTGTTGACTACTTGGCACCATTGAAATCGGAAGAATCGGATGTGATTCTTCGAATTCCATTATGCGATATCTTGGCAAAGTTGAATGAGAATACTCGTTATTTGGAAATTTTATACGGAGAAGAGCGAATTGATATTCTGATGAGCGCGTTGAATGTACAAGCGTTGCTTGAAAAGATGCCGTGTGAAACCGATGCGACCATTGAAATCCATTTGACGAAAAAAGATGACGGACACGTGGTTGTTTCAGCTGAATTGTTTGTTGTTGAACAGGTTGATGCGAGTACCAAGCGGGTGCATCGCATGCCAATTGAATTACCATAAGACTAAGGGAGCCCGTCGGGCTTCTTTTTTTTAAGAAAGAGGAAGATAAAACGCTCGGTCATATGTTTATCGGATGGAAAATGATAGAATAGAGCAAACATATTTGGAGGCTTGAATGAAAAACAAGGGTGGATTCGGTATCGGTAAATTGGTTTTTGCACTCATTGTTGTTGTGAGTTTGATAGTCGGCGTAGTCGGGGCGAACGATGCAGCAGCAACGAGCAATCAAACTCCCAACCCGATCAGTGAAGCGGCACTGGAAGGCAACGCTTCGCAAGCGGGTGAAGATCTGACTCAACGAGAGTCAGAAGAGCAGAAGTCAGTCGATGATCCGGTCTTACAGGTTCATTTTTTGGATGTCGGACAGGCCTTATGTGTATTGGTGACCGATACACAGGGGAATGAACTGCTCTATGACGCTGGCAACGAAGGGGATGCAGCATTTATCATTTCGTATCTAAAGGAAATGGATGTTGAACGATTGGAGTACATTGTGAATAGCCATCCTCATGAAGATCATATCGGGGGCATGGATCGTATTTTAGAAAAGTTTGAAGTGGATCAGGTTATTCTTTCTGAGAAAGCCTATGATTCTCAAGCATATCGTGATGTGCTGGAAATATTGGATGAAAAGCAGATCGATGTTGTGTATCCTGTTTCCGGCACTGTCTATGCGCTTGGAGAATTAAGCATTCAAATATTGGGTCCATTGGGTTCTGAGTATGAAAGCACCAATGATTATTCCGTGATTGTGAAGGTGGGGAATAAAAGACAGAGTGTGCTTTTAACGGGAGATTCTGAAGCGACCGCAGAGCATGAATTGGTGGAAGCAGGCGTTGATTTACAAGCGGATGTTTTTCAAGTGAGCCATCATGGATCATCCACCTCGAACACGATTCAATATCTATCAAAAGTCGACCCACAGGTTGCGGTGATCAGTGTGGGTGCGAATAATTCATATGGGCACCCAGATGCGATAATCCTGGATCGGCTACGAAATATGGGGATTTCTACCTATGAAACCGATCTAGAGGGAACGATTGTGATGACCCTGGATGGCGATCAAATCTTTGTTGAGGCAAAGGGAGAGGAAGTTCGCGAGAATGCTTCGAGTGAAGAGATGCAAACTATTGGATCAGACAAGGTGATCTCGGGGCTTGCTGCTGAAGAAATCGATGAGGAAAAGGATGCTAAGCAGTTGGGAGTCGTGATTACGGAGCTTGATAAGCGCGCGGAATACGTGATGATTCAAAACAACGATTCTGAAGCAGTGAATCTAAGTGGATGGAGAATTGAGTCGACGGATGGCGGACAAGAATTTCTATTTCCCATGCAAACAATTCTTGAAGCAGGCGGATTTTTAAAAATCACATCAGGGCCAATATCTTCTGAAGGGGATTTTATAATGGCCAAAGGGCATGTTTGGGATAATGAAAACCAAGATTCGGCAAGATTAATCGACTCGAATGGTCTGGAAGTTGACTTCTTTGAAGACACGAATTACTAATAAAACAGCAAGCAGATGCGGATGCATCTGCTTGCTGTTTATTGATGTGCGGCTTCACATAGAGCTTGAATATACGCTTTCAATTCCGAATAGGGAACTGTGTCGATTTTACGAATTAATTCACTGCCAACGATCACACCATTCAGGTCGTGTTGCAGGATGCTTGATACGTGTTCTGGTGATGAGATACCAAAGCCAATCTGAATGGGTAGATTGGTGTGCTGTCTCAAGTACGCAGATGTTTCAAGATAGCCTGTCGCGGGTTCCGAAGAGGAGCCTGTCGGAACGTTGCCGGACATGACATAGGCAAAATGTTGGTTGTTTTTCAATTTCTCCTGTAGTGTTTTTTCTTCCATGGTTTCGTTATAGATTTCAATAACATGATCGATACCTGTGATTGATTGATCCGGACATAGAAGTCCATCATAAAGATGGGAGCGCTCTGTCAGGCGATAATTGTCAACGCCTTTCGAATATGACATAATAACAATAGGCAATTCGGGATACCTGTTTCTTAGTTCTCCTAAAAGTCGATCGCAAGTCGCTTGGTCAAAACCTTGTTTGATTACTCGGGCATGAGTATTTGCTACGGTTTTGCCATCAAGGAAAGGATTTTGGACAGGTATGCCGATTTCCAATATATCCATTCCGTTTTCTACAAGAAGACGGACGAGATCAAAGAAATCATTTTCATTTGGGTAACCGAGGGTTGCATAAAATGTGATGCATTTCTTTTTTTGTTGAAAAATTTCATCAAGTCGATTCATATTAATCTCCTGTCAAGGCTTATCCAAATAAGTGAAGTAACCATCCGACAATTGGACCAAAGAAAGCATAGTCGGTTTCGCAAAGAACACGCATGACGGGTTCGTACCCACCGATGTAAGGAAGCAAGAGGGCTTGTCCAAAGATCAGAATCAATCCATTGACGAATGAACCAATAATAGCACCTCGTCTTCCGCCTGTTGCATTTCCAAAAATCGCAGTAACTGCGCCTGTGAAAAAGGTAGGGATTAGTGCAGGAAAAACGATGACTGGATATTTCATGATTCCTAGCAAAAACATACCAAGGAGGCCGGCTGCTAAACTGGAGATGAATCCCACGATAACTGACGTTGGATGATTCGGGAATAGAACGGGAATGTCCAAACCAGGCACGGCGTTGGGCACAATTTTTTCTGAAATGCCGTGGAATGCTGGGACGATTTCAGACAACATCATACGAACACCCGTAATGATAATGGTAATCCATAAACCAAAGCTCAATCCTTTTAGGATGGAAAAGGAGACAATATCACGTCCGCCGCTTATGTTTTCGGAAATAAATTTTGGTCCTGTAATCAAGGCAATCAAGAAAAAAATCAAAGTCATAATAACGCTAAGCGCTATGGTTGTTTCGCGTAGAAATTGCAATTTCTTTGGCAGGTTGATTTTTTCCAAATCATGTTCCTTGTTTCCCAGAAGCTTGCCAAGTTTGGATGAAATCAAGCATCCGATCGAGCTGGAGTGTGCAATGGTGTATCCGCCTGTTCCAGGTATATCTTTCAATAGCGGAGCCATGTACGCACATGAGATGGTTAAGTATAGACCAAGAACGACCGAACCGATCAAGGTGATCATAATTGGAGATAATGAGGTTCCAACCGATAGCAAGGCGGCAATCAACCCAGCATAGAAAAAGGACACATGGGCGGAGAGATGGATATACTTGAATCGTGTAAACCTTGCAAGCAAGACGTTTACTAAGAATCCAAGGGCGAAAATCAGTGTTGCCGATGCACCGAATGCGGACATGCTTGCGCCGATGGATCCGCCAATATCAACGACCTGGGTTTCCATTCCGAAGATATGCTGCAGCATCGGTTGCAACGGTGTCAAGGCCATTCCCATGTTTTGTGCGCCTGTTGTAATAATCAGGAAGCCAACCATGGTTTTTACAGTACCGCCAAGTACCACATCGAAGCTTTTCTTTTGAACGAGAAGGCCGATGAGTGCAACGAGACCAATTAGAAATGCGGGTTCACTCAGAATTTTGGACAAGAAATACATAATAATATTCATGATTTTCGCCTCCTATTTTTGTAATTCTTCAATACATTTGAGTAATTGATTTCGTAGGTTTTCTTTATCTGTTAGATTGTCGATCGGCAAAACTTGGCAGGTTGTGTTTCGGAACAGATTCGCAAAATCGGTTGTTGTAATGATAATGTCGGCATCTTGAGGATTGATGGATCCGATGTCAGTGGCATCCACTCTAGCTTCGATATTTTCTTTGGATAAAATTTGCTGCGCAAAGACTTTTAGCATCATGCTGCTGCCCACGCCTGCACCGCATACGGTTAAGATTTTTAGCATTTTGATTCTCCTTTATAAGTAATCATAAACTTCTTTTGCAGTTTTGCTTTCTAAAATTCCTTGAAGTTTTTCGTCGTTGCCTAGAAGTTCCATTAAGGCGGCTAACGCTTCTAAATGAAGCTTGTTGTCAACTGCGGCTAAACCAACAATTAACTTCACGGGATCATTTTTTTCGTGGCCGAAGGGAACGCCTTGATCCAAAGTGATAAGTGTGATCGCGGTTTTCTTCGCGCCATCTTCTGGCCGAGCGTGAGGCATTGCAATGCCTGGAGCAATGACGATGTAACTGCCAAGTTCGATGACTTTGTTAATCATTGCATCAATGTATCGGCTTTCGATTGCATTGGCTTCCAATAGTACCTTGCCTGATTCTTGAACGGCTTCTTGCCAGGTGTCGGCATGAACGCCAACCCGAATGTGATCTTCTTTGATGAAATCAGTAATCATAGTTTCACCTCCTTTCCATGAATAGTTCATAAGCCTCTTGGGCTTGTGAAAATAATTTTAGAGCATCTATATTCTCCGGATAGCAAAGTTGGTTGATCATTTGTGTGAGTGTCGCTACATGTTGTTCTTGATCCGATGCGGCCAAGAAGATCAGAATCCGCACTGGCGGGCAATGATCCAAAAATCGAACGCCTTCTTTTAGTGTGAGAACGGTAATGCCGCTTCTACTGACATAACCGGATGATTTGGTATGCGGCATTGCAATTTCTGGCGCGATCATCGTACTATTCGGGTGGTTGTGGAAATCTTGGATAACCAGTTCGACATATGCTGGATCAATCCACCCTTTCTGAACAAGAGGCGCACTGGCAAGTCGAATTGCCTCTTGCCACGAAGCGCATGTTTTTTGCAATTGAATATGGTCGATGGTTAAAATCCCATTGTCACGCACCTGGGTGCGTAGCATGTGTTTTTGCAAATACGCGACGATGGCATGTTCCATTTTTTCTGGATTTATGATCTCGGCATGAGTTTTAATTAGTTCGACAAGATCATTCGCCATTTGATCCGGAGAAGAAACGGAGACTGTCGATTGTGTTGTGGGCTTCAGGTATTTTGCTAAGGATTTCAATTCAACCTGGGTCAGCATTGGAGAAACCTCGATAATTGGAATGACTGTCTTGGCCAAAGGAATGGTTGTGATAATCAAATCCACGGCATGTGTTTCCAAATAGGAATCCAGTTCTTGCAGCGATAAACTATCGATCACTTCAAAATCTGTAAAGTGGTCCAAAAGACGTGCTTTTAAGAGTCGTGAAGTTCCAATCCCACTCGCGCAAACGAGCAGAATTTTTTGCTGTTGACGCTGATCCATCCTCTGGCGATGCAGCGAGGCGGCAAAATGCATGGTGATATAAGAAATTTCGTGATCATCAAAATGAATTTCCAAGTTGTCTTCGATAACTTGAAGAGCCACCTTGCATACATGAAAGAGCGTTTTATACTCGGAAATAATTTTCGGATAGAGCGGATTCTTCATTGCTGTGCCAAATTGCAAGCGTTGAATTGCGGGTACGAGATGAAGAAACAAGTCCTTTTGCAAAGTATCTTTCGAATCGATTGTGATTTGAAGCTCATATTCCACTTTGGCGATGACGAGATCTAGGAGTGGAAAAATATTCATATGCCGATCACGGTATGTTTCATAGCTTTTCACGCGATTGAGTTTTGCGCCCATCAAATGGTAGGTGATATACGCGGTTTCTGCTTCTGGAATCTTCACATGAAATCTTTGGTTCAACCCACGGCTGATTTCTTGCGCTAATTTAAATTCCGCCTGCTCCTTCAAGTGAGCCAGTTGAGTTTTTTGAATTTGTATGTCCATTCCCTTTTGCAATCGTTGAAGGGCCAAGGATAAATGGACGATTAAGTTGACGGTGGACTCGAAACTGAATTCGACTTCCATTTGTGCCTGGGCATGAAAAACTAGGTTTTGCAGAAAATCCAGATCAATGTTTGGAAACCAATGCTTCATTGTAGCCAATGAGGAGTGAAGGCTCTGTTTGATCGGCAAATATCGTTGGTTTTGAGCGGTCTGTTTTAACAAGTCGGACAAGATTTTTCTTCGGTCTTTTTCCTTCCCGACGATCATTAATTGACCGGGTTGCCGCTTTAATTCCAAACGATATTGCAATAAAAATGATTCGAGTTGTTTCAAATCATTGGTAATCGTGGCTTTGCTTACAACTAGCTTCTTTGCCAAGATGCTGGCTGAAACGGCTTGCGTCTGGTTGAGTATGGTGAGAATAATCAATCGTATACGCTCTTCTGGCGTAAGAATATATTGGGTATAGTCATTGAGTTCCAAAAGCTGCGTTAGCAGTTTTTTCTCGTTTTCATGTAGTTGGATTTTAATCCCTTTTCGTGGGATCCGTGTTAACGGTTCAAAGCTTTGATCCTGCAACCAATGATCAATTGCATCAAGATCATAGCGAACGGTTCTGTTGCTGATCGAAAAGAGTGTGGATAATTCGGATATCGTCAAAAAGTTTTCGTTTTGAATGAGTGTTTTTAAGAGATTTTTCTTTCTCTGATCCAGCATCAATTTACCTCCTTGCCACAATGTAAGGGTACTTTCTAAAGGGGACGCACTGTTCTTTGTTTGAATATATCTTAGAAAAACAATGAAGTAAAGCGCTTTCACGATCATGGACACAAGAAATGAATGCAGAGCAATGTGGCAATAAGCTAAACACATATTTTAGAATGGAGGAGTAGAGAAGCGTTGGTGGACGCTTTGTACAACGAGTTTGAAATTTGGAGACGAGCGCTTTCGATTGAAAGTTTTTGTTGCTGGCGGTATGATGAGAAGAGATTTTGTGAGTGGGAAGGTGATACTTGATGCAGATTAAGAAGTGGGCAAAAAAAATCAAATCGGAGATATCTGTTTTGGTTCTGGCAAGCAAACATGTGGATACCTCTTGGTACGCGAAGGGAGCGATTCTTTTTACAATCGGGTACGCGCTTTCGCCGATTGATTTGATCCCCGATTTTATTCCGGTATTGGGCTATCTGGACGATGTGATTCTTTTGCCGTTGATGATTACGGGCTGCATCCATTTAATCCCGGATGCCGTTATGAACGAATGTCGGAAAAAGGTTCAGAACCTTGAGGCAGAGCCGGTGAAAAAGCAGTGGGTGTATGGGATTCCGATTCTATTGATTTGGGGCCTCATTATTTGGAAAGTCATTCAATTCTTTAAATAACACGCAGAAAAATGCCGGTGCAAAAGCATCGGCATTCATTTTTTATACTTTTTTAAGGATGATTCGCAGGTTAAGTTGCAAACAAGAATTTTCAGAAGTCTCGTGATCAAGTGCGAGAATGGATTTTCATGGGATATAATATAAGTAAATAGATAAACTGAGGGGTCTGGGATGAGGAAATTACTTGGCATTTTGCAAAGTGAATATCAGCTTGATGCAGTACAGACTCGGCTGCTTCAGGTAAATTGCGATATCGTGAAAAGCCTTGGGTTTGAACGAATTTTGGAGAAGATCGAGAAGGATCAGCGGAACCGCCGAGATTATATCACGGAATTGAACTTGGTGGGCCAGTTATACAGGGAGCTTCGATACAAGGGAATCGCTTTTGAAATGTTATATGAGGAACCCAATCGGATGGGTGCGCCAGATCTAAAAATCATTGTTAACGGCGTGCACTATTGGATTCAGATCAAGCATTTGAATGAAATGCAGATGGAGCAAATCAATCGAACGATCGTTAGTGAGATTCATGAGGTGTTGGCGCAAATTCCAATTGGGCTTTATTACAAATTGCATCATAGCGCGTATCTGGATTTTGAAGATGTTCAGACCGTTATTGAAGCATTTAGTGCGGGAGTAGAAATTGCTGATCAGGAAACGATTCGTGTTGAATTACCGACAGCTCGATATATGGAGTTTGTCTTTTATAAAGCGAAACAAGACGCACTAAAGTATCTAACCCCCGGTTTTACTAAGGGGGGAGTGCGGATTACAAGCGACGAAATGCGGGAACAATTAACCAATTCTGCGACTACGGCGATTCATTCCATCAATTGGAGAGCGGATGAGAAAAATGTAAATCTAATTGCGGTGGAAGCCAACCATGATGTGGATCCGGTTGATATTGGGAATGTGTTATATGGAGACGAACGTAGTTTTCATGATGCGGGTCCTCTTCAAGAGGTCCTACGGGATAAAAATGGATTGATGGAGGAAGATGAATTTCAGGCGAAACTGAGTGGATATATTTTATTGAAAAATGTGCAAAATGAGGCAATTGTGGAATATAACAAATTCTTGTTTCTTGTGAAAGACAAGGAACTGAAAAAAATTTGCGAAACATTTTCATTTGACAAGGTCTATCACCATACGAGTTGGATCGATTGAAGTCAAGCTAGTGAAAGTGGGCGTAAGTTTCAGTTTCAAGAAGAGAAATCGAAATGATGCGCTAAACAGTATGTTTGCAAATAAACATAAAAGAAAAAATATTCATAAAAATCATCACAAGCAACAAGAAAGTGGTAGAATTGAATTGAGAATTTGGCCAAATGTGGCAAGTCGATAAAATTCAATCTGGAGGCTGTGATGAAATTATTTATGACATTGACGATGCCTATGTGGGGAATCGGTGGCGTGCTTCTTCTGAAATTTTATTTTCGGTATGTGCAATCTGAGTATGGCATCATGAGTGGCGTTCCTTGGTATCGTTTGATTCGAGACAAGGGAGCGTTGGGTGAGTTTTATACATTTGAAAAGTTGGAACGCCTGCCAGGGTATCATCATCTTTTGACGAACGTTTATCTGCCACGGCCCAAGGGAGGCATGACAGAGGTCGACCTTATCTTTCTTTGTGAATCCGGCATTTTTGTGGTCGAATCGAAGAATTATAGTGGGTGGATTTACGGCAGTGAAAAAAATCGATATTGGACGCAAGTCTTTCCCAATCAGCACAAGGAACGCTTTTACAATCCGATTCTGCAAAATGCGGGGCATATTGCGGCATTGCGCGCTATAACAGGAATGGAGTCTGGATATTTTCATTCCTTAATCGTATTTAGCGAGAGGTGCAAGCTGAAGAAAATTGAAGTTGATTCAGAGGAGATTCGGGTGATCAAGAGAAATCAAATTGGTCGTGCTTTGAAGGAAGAGCGTTCGGTTCGTGAAATGGATTTGACTAGGAAAGAAGTAGATGACTTGTATTATCGGACATTGCTGCAATACAGCCATGCGGACCAGAATAAAAAAGAAGAACATATCAAACGGTTGGGCGGATAATCGGAGTCATCGCGGTATGAGGGAGAAAAGCTAGAAAAGGAAGATGTCTGTGGATATGATTAACCTGACGGTTCAGGTAAAGACTACTGTAGACGAGTATGTTAGTCAAATAAGAGAAGCAGACGAAAAGCCTTCGATACTTTGAAGGCTTTTTTATAAGAAATTGAGTTGTGATAATACTGGTACAGTACGTAGAAGTGAGCAAAGAAACTGAGGAAGAAATGTGGAAAACCGATGTTATCAGACATCGGTTTTTTTATCTGCTCTGCATTTGTCCAGAAAATTCAGGATTGTTCTTTGTTCGTGGATCAAAACATGTCCCGTATTGGGGACGATACGGGTGATTGCATGAGGTAGAAGTTGTTGAAGACGTTTTGCTGAATCTTGACTGTGGAGGAGAGTATCTTTTTCGCCGCCAATATACAGAATCGGCATCTTTAATTTCTTCAGCTCCGAATCGGTAAGTACCGGCAGGGACCCGATCCGTGGTTTGAAGTGTTTCATAATCAGATTGCCAAACCCACGGGCTTCTTCCGGGATCTTCTCTTGACCGTACACAATTTGATTGAGTTTGTTTGCGCCCCAACTTCCCATGAGGGTCAAGGGGATTGCTTTTAGGACAAAAGACAGCCGCGCAGGAGCCAAGCCGCTCGGGGCAAGCAAAACGAGAGCGATGATGCGGTTGGGTCGATATTTCGCCAATTGCAGAGACATCCATCCTCCCAGAGAGTTGCCTATGACAGTGGCTCTCATCAGATTGAAATGCATCATCACTTCTTCCAGCCAGACGCCGTAATGGTCGCTTTTGTGATCGGGTCGACTTTCAGCCGAGAATCCGCATTCACCAATGATGTCAACGGCAAAGACCCGGTAGTGCATGCTGAGTGCTTCAACATCGCCGATCCACATGGCAGAATTGCTGCTGGATCCGTGAAGCAGAATCAGGGCTGGCAAGTCATCCGCGCCGGAAACAATGGCTGTGGTTTCTCCATAAGTCGTTGGGATTTTCATAAGTTGGTAGGGGATCGGCCAATGCTGTAAAATTGCCTCATACGCAGATATGACTAGACGTTTCCCTTCGGGTGAATCGTAGATGGAAGGGTTTTTCATGGCAACCTCCTATTCTTCAATAAGGGTGCGGATGCACCCCAATATGGATTCGATAAAAGGGATCGTTCTCCATAATAATACCCGGATTTTCCCTTGGCTCGACAACACTTGAATATTCAGAGTGGAATAACATAGGCAGAATCTTTATTTTGCATCACGGCCATCAGGGTATTGGTGATTCGATCGACTTCCGTCTTTGTTTTGTAGATCATTTCGACAACCGTCAAAACCCGAACACGCAGACCTGATTCTGCATTTTTAAGGGAGCTGTCTGAAAATAAATTATTAGAATTGGTTTACACAGCTTTTTGAGCCAAGTTTTGCTTGGCTTTCTGAGTGGCGAAAGTTGCTGCATTTTCTCGCCTTTTTAAAAAAAGAACCAAGAAAAAGGTGATCACTTCTGCAAAGGGAACGGTCAGCCATATTCCGTTGAGACCAAAGAAATTCGGTAGGATCATGATTCCTAGAGCAATCCCGACGAGTCCGCGTGACATGGCAATGAGGATCGAGGCGCGCGCGTTGCCGATGGCGGTGAAATAGCCGGACTGAATGACATTGAATCCTGTGAATAAAAAGCCGATTGAATAAAGTGATGCACCTTGTGCTGCCATTGTAACGACACTCGGATTACTCTTAATGAATAATTGAATCATGGGTTCTGCATAGAAATTCATGATTACAACAATCGCGATGCCAATGACGGCACTGGCTCGAAGTGAAATTTTCATCAAAAGCTTGATACGGTCGAATTGTTTTTTCCCATAATTGTAGCTGATGATGGATGTGATGCCGTCGGATATTCCGAAGACTGACATAATGCCGAACATGGCGATGTAACTGATGGTGGTATAGGCTGCGACCCCGCTTTCTCCGGCAAGAGTCATAAAGGTTCGGTTGAACAAGTAGACGGTGACGGCTGCGGAAATAGAAACGATCCCTTCGGAAGAGCCGTTATAAAGGATGGATCCGATTGTCGATGGCATCCAATGCCCCTTGAATAAATTTATGGTGCTACGGCGATTTAGCAAGGGAAGAATTGTGATCAACAGTCCTGAGACGAAAGCGATACCGGTTGCCAAAGCAGCCCCGCGGATTCCCATTTGTAATTCTTTTACAAGGAGAGTGTCCAAAGAAACATTTACGATGACACTTACGATTGAACTGCGCAAATAAACCTCTGGCCGGCCCAGTAAACGGCTTGTGAATCCAAACAAAAACATGGGAATGATAAAGGGAGCGAAGTAGGCAATTGTTTCGATATAGGAGGCGACATATGGCATCAAAAGCGGGCTTGCGCCGAGTAGGCGAGCGAGCTGATCGTGAAAGCTGACACCAACAATTGTGATGAGTACCCCAAGACCAAGACCCAAAAGGGTTGCTGTTCGAAAAATGGATTGTGTTTTTTCAAGCTGCTTCGCTCCCAAGGAGCGGCCCATATAACTCATGGCGCCAATGGCAATGATAAAAGTGGGGCCAAAGATCATATCCATAAAGGGGCGCGCGATATTGACACTGGCCAGTGCGTTTTCTCCAACGAATCGTCCAACGAAAATGCCATCAATGATGGTTTGTGTGCTAGCAATGATCATAGCAATGATTGCGGGAATGGTAAATTTCATAAATAACTTGCTGATTTTTTCTGTACCTAATATTTTTTCTTGCATAAAAAAACCTCCATGGCTCAACGGATTGCGTGTTGTTGAGTCCTAGAGGGTAGTATAAACCTTTGTGCCGCACAAAGGTCAAGCTTTTTCTGGTAAATTTGTGTAAAGTGTAAAGGTAAGTTCTAGATTGTAAGAGTAAGTTCGAGATGGGGGACTTTAGTTTTACATGGATGGTTAGATATAATGGATGAGTCTGATGAAACCTCCTTTGGAGAAAGGCAGGCTGCCATGTCGAAAAGAAAGAAACCTGATCATAAGCATCTGACTATGTCACAGCGTATCATCATTGAGAAGGGGCTTGAAAACAATGAATCCTTTTCACTGATCGCTAAGAAAACGAGCAAAGATGCTAGCACAATTTCGAAAGAAGTGCGAAAACGCCTTGTTTATCATGTGAAAAAAGATTGCGGAAGAGACATCCCATGCGCAAAGAGAACGCAGTGCCGAATAAGAATGCTTTGTGGAGACCGAGATTGTGTCAGACTATGCAAGATGTGTGTACAACCAAAGATTCAGTGCACGAACATCTGCCCACAGTATGAAGAGAAGATTTGCAATCGGTTGAAAAGAGCGCCCTATGTGTGCAATGGTTGCGCAAAGAAGGGGAATTGTCTGCTGAGACGGTCCTACTATTCTGCGAAACAAGCCCAAGATGGTTATCTGGAATTGCTGGTTTCTTCACGGGAAGGGATTAACCAATCACCGGTGGACATCGCCATGATTGATGCTTTGATTTCTCCGCTATTAAAAAAGGGGCAATCTTTGGCTCATATCTATGCCCATCATGGATCTGAGATTCCCTTTTGCCGAAAGACTCTTTACAACTACATCGACAAATCCGTGTTTACTGCGCGTAACATCGACTTACGGCGTCGAGTGCGCTACAAGGTGAGGAAGCGACCGACACGGGTGAGTGTGACGGCGAGAGCGTTTCGAGTGGGTCGGATGTACGAGGATTTCTGCAAATTGATGAAAGAACATCCGGATATACCTGTTGTGGAAATGGATACTGTATTAGGCGGCCAAGGGAAAGGAAGCAAAGTTTTTCTGACGATGTTTTTCAGAAACTGTTCTTTGATGCTGATTTTTCTTTTGGAAGAGAAGACATGGGAGCATGTAACAAAAGTATTTAATTGGATGAGTGAAGGCATGGGAACCGAGGCTTTTCGGGAACTTTTTCCGGTGATCTTGACGGATAATGGTACCGAATTTCAAAAGCCAATTTTTCTTGAACGGGATGCCAAAGGCAATGAAAGAACCAAGATTTACTATTGTAATCCGAATAGTTCCTGGCAAAAAGGGATGATTGAAAAGAATCACACGTATATACGCTTGGTAGTCCCAAAGGGTGAGAGTCTGGAACAACTTACAAAAGAAGATGCGACACTGCTCATGAATCACATTAATAGCGAAGCGAGGGACAAGCTAAATGGCTGCACCCCATTTAACCTGTCCCTCCTGCTTCTGAATAATCAATTACATGACTTGTTGCATCTTGAAGAGATCGCTCCAGATGACGTATCACTGCGTCCTCGATTACTAAAATAAGACACACTGGCGGGAGTAGTTTCATTAGACAGAATTTACTCTTACAAACCAGCATGTGGAATTTAGTAATGCACGCATTTTTCAGATGCTTGTTTTCCATGCATGAAATCTTGAAAAACACATCTGTTAGCTTAATCATATGTAGAATTAGTGGAATTGTAAAGCGTGATAAATGGACTTTAGTTGTGCATTTATCACGCTTCAAAGAAATGGTAGAAGTTACCTTTTCATTTAACGTTCTGGTAAATTTGTGTAAAGTTATGTCCGTGTTTTTACAGGAACTTGGATTTCCATTACTTCATTCTCGATTCGATCTGTTACGCTGATGTCTAATAGGATGATTTGAAGGATTGGGCCAGTACCTTCCATCCCATGTTGATAGAGCCAGTCGTTGATTTTTTTAATTTCGTTGAGGATCTCAAAAAAAGAGCCCTTGAAGATCTTACAAGCAAATTTCCCAGTAGGAATCTTGTGGATATAAGCAGGATCAGCGGTATTCTTTTTACGAATCAAAATAAAGGGTATGCCACGTTCGGGGTTAGTCTCCTTGTAGTCGAGCATGATGCCAAGACGATTACTTGCTAATAAGGGAGTCGATTCATGCAATGCGTGCTCCAGCTTCAATGAGGCATAGTGAAAGGCCTGCGCATTATCGATATGCTTCCCGGCATGGATAAAGAGACGTTCGGGAAACTCTTTTATGGTAATGGTTTCAAAATCTGTGTGTTGCATGATTTGGGCCAGATGATTCATTCGTTCGGTCAGTGTTTTTTCCATGCGTTGAAGGGTTTTGATCCGATCCTGCAATTGAATCTGAACCTGTTGTAAAAGTTCAAACGACTGGTCTAAATTCCGATTATTGAAGTATGCCTTGATTTCATCAATGCTCATGCCCAGATGCTGGAGTTCCCGGATGGTGCCCAGCTTTTCGTCCTGAATGATTGAATAGTATCGATATCCGGAGTTGGGATCTGTTTCAAAGGGATGAAACAGACCGATTCTATCGTAATGACGCAGGGTTTCTGCGGTCACTTTTCTTAATTTGGCATATTCGCCAATGGTCATTTTTTCTTTCAAATGATGCTCCTCGTTGTTTAATTGATTTGGTCAAGCCAATTCCAATAGTCTTTGGTTAATTCTTCTTTGGTAATTTCGAGTACCGTTTGAAGCACTTCTTCCATAGTTGTATTGTTTTGTTCGTTGAATTTAACATTCATGACATTCTCATTGTACGGCTTTTTGCCTGCTTCGTAAAATAGAGCCATCAATTGATCGTGTCCATAGGTTTCGATGATGTATTCTGTGAGCATCTGAGAAGCATTGTACCAATCCCATGTTTCCTCTTGTTCGGTTGCATTCCAGAGGTCGACGTTTTCAAGAAAATCAACGGTGACACGGACTTGCTCCTTGGTTGCATATCCGAGGGTGATGGCGTTTCCACCCTCCAGCGCATAGTTTCCATATTGCAGAGCGATGCCGTCGGCGATCCAGCCAGGGAAATTGTTGTTGCAGATTCCCATGGTGATATGGTGCACCAGTTCATGTTGAACAGTGCCGTAGTATGGCTTTAGGGCGGGGTGCCCGGTATAGAGTTTCAGTGACTCATTGGCTTCGCCCCAACCGGTAAATAGCCAGCCGATAGTGGGGATGGTTCTTTGTCTCAACATTTCCCGGTTATGAAAGAGTTTGATTTCAAAGTTCGGGTCTGGCCTCTCGATAAAGATGGCCTCGAGGTTGGCGTAGGCGGAATCGAGAATTTTTTGAAATTCAGCGACCTTGGTTTCACCGGCCATATATTTGATGGTATAGCGATCTGTTTTCAAGTATTCAAAATCATATCCTGCATCCTTCCACTCGCCGTCTTCTTGGATAAATCGAAGCGGATAGGTAATAGCGAAGTTTTGATTATAATGATGGGTTTGTTCGATCAGGGCAATTGCGGTCGATGGTTCTTCCAGAGTCAATCCCCGTAAGTTGTACGTAAGATCACGTACGCCATCCTTTGTCATCTCTGTAAACCAACGTTTTTGTTCATTCCAATAATAGGAATCTGTTGTTGTGACCGTAGTGAGATAAAGCTCGAGGTCTTTATCTTGAACGGCTTTGATCTTTTGATTCAACAGGGATTGGATTGCAATTGTAGCGGATTCTTCAGGATTTGGTTCTTCTTCGATGATTTCATTCGGTGGTGTTTCAGTTTCTGCTGGAGGAGTCGGATCATTTGACAGCTCTGATATTTCTTTTGAAGCAGAGTTACATCCTGAAAGAATACATGCAGTCATTAGAATAATCAGGAACAGTTTTTTCATTATATCCTCCTTGGTTTTCGTACCTTTCGTTCGCGTACTTTATGTATATCGGAAGGCTTGTAGTCGGGAGAGGTAATGTTGCGGAATAGGAAGCCTTAATTGTCATTAATTCATATACCCGAGATTGTTTCTTTGCTTACAGTAATCAGATAGTGGTGGAGAGTGTTTGTTATTGATTGCAGCAGTTAAATTGGAGAAAAATGGTAATGAAAAGTTGGAAAAAATGCTATTTCTTAAACATCAGCTGAAATTTCTTTTCGTTCGTTTATGTTTGTATGTTTTTTCTTAAATATGGAGTTATTTGATTGTAATAGGCATAAAAGTATCATAAAATAGAAATAGTGCATTTGACTAATATTTGTATTTGAGGTGAAAAATGGTTAATCGAGCAAGGAGATTATCGCGAATGATCGCATTGATGATTTGTGATTTGGTGATTTTATATTTAAGCTACTTCTTATCCTTATCCTTGCGATTTGGCGGAGAGGTGCCTGTTGAGTTTCAATCGCTGGTACATGGGCATGCAAGTGCCATGATTGTGATTTCATTGGGTGTGTTTTATTTTGCGCGTTTGTACACAAGCGTGTGGAAGTATGCTTCAGTGCGGGAGCTAATGAATGTGGTTGTTGGTGTTATTGTTGCCAATGGTCTTGTCATGCTGTATTATTTTTTGGTCCAGGTAGAGGTTTCACGAAGTGTTCTGTTGATTGCCATGATGATTCAAGTTTTGGGGATTGGCGGACTTCGCTTGTCGTATCGATTTATTAGAAGGATTTATCATCGCGGAGTTCATGTATTTCAGGAAGACAAACGTGTGTTGATCTATGGTGGTGGAGATGCTGGCGAGATGGTCATGAAAGAATATATGAATAAACCGGATATGCATGCTCGAGTGATGGTTGTGATGGATGATGATCCCTTGAAATGGGGAGACCGCATTCACAATGTGCCAGTTTATGGTGGAAAAACGAAACTGGAAGACGCTGTAGGACGATTTCATGTGGACGAGATTATTGTAGCGATTCCATCGATTGGCAAGAAAGAACGAAGTGAAATTCTGAAGGCAATGGAACCGTTGCGGCTTCCTGTAAAGATTTTGCCAGGCGTTTATGAGTTGATTGACGGAAAAGCGACAGTTAGTCAGTTGCGGGATGTGGAGATTGAAGATTTATTGGGTCGTGATGTTGTGCGGTTGGATGCAGCATCCATTCGAGAGTTTGTTTCTGGGAAACGTGTTTTGGTAACCGGTGGTGGCGGATCGATCGGATCTGAAATATGCCGTCAATTGGCGCGTTTTCAACCAGAAGTGTTGTATATTCTCGATATCTATGAAAATAATGCTTATGACTTGCAGCAAGAGCTCAAGCGCAAGCATCCTGATTTGGAGTTTCGTGTTGAGATTGCATCAATTCGAGACCGCGCTCGGATGAAGGAAATCTTTTTGACCTATCGTCCGCAGGTTGTTTTTCATGCGGCGGCGCACAAGCATGTGCCGTTAATGGAGGATTCTCCAAAAGAAGCGGTGAAGAACAATGTATTCGGTTCTTTTAATGTGATGAAAATGGCAGATAAATTTCATGTCGAACGATTTGTCCAGATTTCGACGGACAAGGCGGTGAATCCGACCAATGTGATGGGGACAACGAAACGGATTTGCGAGATGATGATTCAGGGAATGAATCGGATCAGTCAAACGGAATTTGTCGCGGTGCGGTTTGGAAATGTATTGGGTTCCAATGGCTCGGTTATTCCATTATTCAAAAAACAGATTGAAGAAGGCGGACCAGTTACGGTTACGCATCCCGAGATGAAACGCTATTTTATGACGATCCCGGAGGCGGCGCAATTGGTGCTGCAATCTGGCGCTATGGCGAAGGGTGGCGAAATTTTCGTCTTGGACATGGGGGAGCAGATTAAGATTATCGACTTGGCAAAGGAGTTAATTCGATTATCGGGTTTCGCACCGGATGAGGAGATCCCAATATCGATCACTGGGTTGCGCCCCGGAGAGAAATTATATGAGGAAATCTTGATCAATCCGGATGATATGGAATCAACATTGCATCGGAAAATTTTTGTTGAAAAACCAGCTGATTTTGATATACAGTTGCTAGAGAAAAGACTGCATGAATTGGAAATCAGTATTTCAGCAATGAATAAAAAGCAGTTGATTCATTGGCTGCAGGAGTTTGTTCCGACTTATTATCCCAATCCAGAGGGTTTGGTGGAAAAAGCGGTTATAAAGGAGTAGAGACATGGAAGAAATTACATTACAAGAGCTCTTTTTCATTTTGCGAAAAAGATTGGGATTGATTGTTTTAATTACGGTAATTACGGTTTCCTGTGTTGCGGGAGTGACCTTTTTCTTGATGGAGCCTGAATATGAATCCACAACGACCTTGCTTCTTGGGAAACCACAAGAGTATCAGGCTGGAACGCAAGGAATTGAATATTCGGACATCCAATTGAATCAAAAATTGATATCGACCTATGCGGAAATTGCCAAGAGTCATAAGGTGATGGATCAAGTTAAGCTTAATCTGAATTTGGATGATTCCTACGGACTATTGAGTTCTTATGTTAATGTATCAATGTTGCGCGATACGGAAATTATTAAGGTTTCGGTGGTGCATACAAATCCGGTGACTGCATCCACTTTGGCGAATGAAACGGCAAATGTGTTTATGGAAACGGTGACCGAGTTGATGAAAATCGACAATGTACAGGTTGTCGACGAGGCGAAAACGCCGGCAAACCCAATTAAACCCAATGTGAAAATGAATCTTGCGATTTCATTGGTGCTCGGTGTTATGATCGGCATATTTATCGCATTTGTATTGGAGGCGTTCGACAATTCGTTGAAGACACCGGCTGATGTCGAGAAATTGGGGCTGAAGGTGATCGGTATGATTCCGATTGACAAAAGAGCGGAGGGCAAGTAAATGGCTGTACATAAAATTCTGAAGCATGATAGTTCTCCAATCGCAGAAGCGTACCGCAAGGTGCGCACCAATTTGCAATTTATGAACTTGGATAAAAACTTAAAGAAAGTTTTACTGACGAGCGTAGGTCCTTCTGAAGGTAAATCTTCGGTTACGGGGAACCTAGGATTGTCTTTGGCAGGTGCTGGACACAAAGTGCTAATTGTCGATTGCGATTTTCGAAAACCGAAACAACATCGCCTTTTTGGCTTGTCCAATATCGTAGGAGCAATGGAAGTCTTGTTGGGAGAAGAAGCGGTACATGAGGTGATTCAGGAAACGGAAGAAGAGAATCTGCATGTATTGACAACGGGCCAAAAACCGCCAAATCCTTCAGAAGTTTTGGGATCGAAGCGCTTTGTTGAAATGATACGAGAAATTGAAGGCGAATATGATTTTATTTTGTTCGACACACCTCCTGTCGGCATGGTGACTGATGCTGCGGTTCTGTCACGAATGACGGATGGCGCAATTTTGGTTGCAGCAGTTGGGCAAGAAGATGTACGCAACTTAGAATACGCCAAGATGCAGTTGGAAGATATTGGCGTGAAGATACTTGGGGTAATTTTAAATAAAGTGCCATTGGATGAAGGTGGGTATTACGGATACATCTATAACCATTACTATTATGGAGAAAAAGTGAAGTCTCGAAGGAGAAGAGGAAATGATTGATATTCATAGCCATTTGTTGTATCAAGTGGATGATGGTCCTCTTTCTCTGGAGGAATCGCTAGTTTTGATGGAGCAAGCTGCTGAAAATGGAGTGACTGATATCATCGTAACCCCACATAGCTGGGCTTTTGCGGGTGAGAAGAACTTGGAGTGGCTGAAGGAACGATTTGCTCGTTTTCAAGAGGAGACCCAATCGATTCCGATTCAGTTGCATCTGGGAATGGAACATGCTGTTGACGACTATAGACGATTTATACGGCAAATTGACAAAGATGGGATATTGACTTTGGCAAATAGTCGATATGTTCTTGTTGAAGCGATGCGCTTGCAGGATGCGGAAGAAGCGGAAGAGTTTGTTTATGAAATGAAATTACGAGGATATATGCTCATATTGGCACATCCGGAACGTATGAGCAGCATAAAAAAGGATATTTCGATTGCTCGTGCCTTTCGAAATGCCGGTGGATTTATTCAGGTTACCCTAGAAGATTGTGATCCAATGGGCTCAGGGATGTTCCATAAAGTGGCGATTTCTCTTTTGAAAGAAAAACAGATCGACTTTCTAGCAACTGATACGCATGGATTGATTCGGAATTGTCGGAACCTAGCGGAAGTGAAGAAGCGAATTGAGGAATACTGCGGGAAGGAATTTGTACGGAGATTAATAGTCGAGAATCCGAAGAACGTGCTTTTAAATCAAGAAATAAAAAAAGGCCGTTAGTTAACGGCGTAAATCACTAGGATTAATAGTATTGGCAATATGAGCAAGATTCGCATAATGCTCAGTGATTCTTGTTCCTTCTTGGTAAGGCGATAATCGGAATTTTGATACTCATTTTTATCATGTATCGCCATATTTTTTTTCTTTAGAGCACTTCGCAATTTTGACAAAATATCCACATTCCTTATATTATCTTATTTCTTACGATGTCTTACATATTATAACATGAGTATGGAACAATCGCAATTTTGTCTAAAAAAGGAAACAAATACCAT
>JABXKS010000112.1 GCA_013619125.1 Clostridiales bacterium | reverse complement strand
TCATCTGATAAATTTACATTTCCCATGGTCTATCCCCTCTAATTGTCAATAATTATAGGAGAAAAATGTAGTAGTATCGACAAATGTCAACAGAACCTAAAGATATTAAAAAAATTTTAAGCCAGGACTTTTTCAATCCAACATTAAAAACACTTATTCCATTATCGAAAAAATGCTTTCATCTCATTGATGAGTCTGCGCCAGAAGCATTATTGCGAATGAAAGAAACATTCGAAACTGTATTTATACTGGAAGCTCTAGGGCAGATGCTTGAGGACATGGAGTTAATGTATCCGCCACCAAAAGGAAAAGTTCGATATATTAACAAATCTACTCGACGCGATGATCTTTTCGGTTATCTTGATATGGTGGCTGTATACGAAATTCGACTCTCTAAAAAACTTCATACAGTCTCAACACCGTTTATCCAGAATGGACAAATCAGAATTGAAACATGGTTTAATGGTCTTATACAACTATCAAAACTATTCGGCAATTTCTTTTCATGCCCTATTATTTTCCGCAATGTTCAATATGTAGATCCAATTAGCGGAAAATATGAAGTCGAAAATATAACCTATAATGGTAATTCGTCCTTCCGGGAAACGATACCGTATGCTTCTGATGAGTTAGATGATGGTTCAATTCAACAATCCTTACTGAAACTGAGTGACAACTTTATAGTGTCTCTTTATCCAATGCTAATCGTAAAAGACGACACTTTATTCACTTATAGGCGCTCTCGGTCTGCCGGATATGAATACTATTCTACTCTCCAAGGTAGAATTCATATCGAACAAACAAAGAAAAAGCTTATACACTCTATGTTTCGGACAGGTGGTCTTCAAGAACTTTTTTGGACAGAAGTACCGCCGACTACAAATCCAATTACCGGAATTCGGGCCAACATTCCACATGAAGGGGTAGAAAAATTTGTTGGACGTAAACTGCATCAAAAAAATATTTTTGAGAATATTCTTGAAGTAACCAATGAAAATGGAATTATTTATGGCCCAGGGGGAATTGGAAAAACTGCACTCATGCAAATAATAAGCATGCGTCTGTTTGATGAACCGGAATGTGCACAACACGATATAGAAAACATTATTTGGATTTCCGCAAAAAAAGATTTCTACGATCCTAACAGCGGTATCATTGAGCCCAAAGAATACAATTTTACATCCTTCGAAGATATTGTCACTGCAATACTCGAATTCAACGAATTTGAATCTCTTCAAGAATATAGCTTAGAAGAGAAAAAAGATCTCGTGCTTGAAATATTCGTTGAAAATCCAACGCTCTTGATTTTAGATAATTTTGAAACGATAAAACACGATGCACCAGTAGAAGCTGATTTAATTATTGATTTTTTTGGAAAACAGGTAAAACGAGCTCTTCGCAAATATCCCAATAACTATAAAATTATAATTACATCGCGAGAACAAATTCCCGGGGGGTTCCAGCAAGTAGCATTAAAAGGACTCGACCCGGAAGAGTCAGATGAATTGTTAGATAAATGGCTTGAATGGTATGGAGAAAGTTTAGATAGAAAACAACGAGATGAGATCTATGAAGCCACCAAAGGGATACCGATTGTAATTAAGCATTGCTTAGGTCAATTGTACGAATTTCGAAAACCATTTTCTCAGGTTTTAAGGGAGCTATCAGATTATGATGGAGAAATTGTACAGTTCAGCTTCAAAGAAATTCTTGAGCAAATCGAATCCGAAAAAGATCAATTGTGTTTAAAAATATTATTGTTATTAGAGCTAATTAAGCATCCTTTAAAGATTGACCAAATTAAGCAATTATTAACTGTCTCTATGAGAGAAATTGAGAAGAGTATACCAAAATTATCTCGTTTTCAATGCATTGAAACTGTTTATCACAATAATATGGAAAAGTATCAACTCAACAATGAAGTTCGTAATCTCACTCGTGCTATCAAACAAAAAAATTTAAACATAGTAGAAGACCTGCGGGTAAAATTAACTTCATCAATGGACCTAAGTTTTGATGCTTCAAATGATGAAATATTGGCCGCTCAAATGCTGGAAAAATATATCCAACAAGGCGATTTTGCTGAAGCGCAAATTTTTGCGGATGAAAAGCTATCTGATTTTAAAACAGGTCAATTATTTAACTATCATTATGCATCATTTTTACTAAAACAGGGTAACCCAAATAAAGCAATAGCAATTCTAAAATCCGTTTTACAACAAAACAATAATGATCCAAAGGTTTTAGTAAAGCTCATCAATACTAACAAAGAGCTACCAGAACCCCAGTATGAGCAAATGGAAAAATATGCAACCCTATTAAAATCGTGGACAAAAAGTGATCATGATATTTTATTAAGTGTAGCTAATTTTTACAGTGATTGGGCAATATGGCTGAAATCGTTGGTTCCCCCACAAATACCACATGAACACCACCTTCGGATAAAAAAATATAAGGATATAGCTCAGAAAGGACTTGATATTGTAGATCAAGTGCCTGTTTCAAGAAGAAACCACAAAGAACTATATATTAAATCGAAATGCAAGCATTGCCGATGGGAATACGAAAAGGCATTGGATGCAATTCAATCTGCTATTGAATTTGCTCCAACTGAAGGAGATCGCGCTCAATATTTTCAATTTAAAAGTTTCATCATATCAGCGCAGCAAAAATACAATTAAAACGATAGTTACCATGGGTACGCCCCCGGCCTTGGCCGGGCCGCGAACGCGAACGAGGTTACACCAATTTCTTAGAATAAATGGTGTAGTGGAGATACCTGAAAGAGAAGTTGTGTCATCATGATGTGTGAGAGGTATCCTTGCTTCCAGTTCAGCGGAAGATCATTTTAGAGATTTTATCGAGAGGATTGCAAGAATCGTTTCTTTGATCCAAAGTACTCTCGTTTTATTAATATTTATAGTCTGTTGCGGATATTTTCATTGGTGGAAACTCGAATTCATCAAGTTTCACCGCAATAGCGAACCAGGCGCTGCACTTGACCACAAAAGCCGGCGCGTTTTACAGATCAAACAGTGTCGAGCTTTTGTGGCAGGTGAGCTCGTCGTTAGCCTTCAACGCAGGTAGATCGTGATAAACAATAGCCATACCGACCCATTAAAAACGATTCAAGCAGATGTGCTTAAGGCAAAGCTACTTGTAACCAGTACTATTCTCACTGCATATGAAATAATCAAATCTATGGTAGTGAAGAATATAAAATTTATTTTTTTAGTCGGGTGTGGATATGGAGGTTATAAGTATTCACCGGAATATCAAACGGACGTATTGGCACGTCATAAAAGCCCCTTGATTGCAAGCGCCAAATATTTAGCCGAACGCTTTGAAGCAATCACAACAAATGATGTTGATGAAATTCTCACATTGAGAGACCTTCGAAATAGTATTGCACATGAACTTCCCTCAGTTTTAGTAACCTATGAACTTTCAGCGTTAACTGAAGCGGTCCATTTGGCACGTGAAATAGTATTCAAGCTTGATAATTTTTGGCTATACATTGATATTGGTCATGACCCTAACCATCAAGGAACTGATTGGGACTCGGCCTATAGTAATTCAACAATTTTTATGGATCATCTACTTGATTTGGCAGAATCCATCACCATTGCAAAAGGCTAACAATCGCTTCCACGCCGACCGGGCGCAAGTGCTTTTTTTTGGGTGGTTTCAATGTTTTACGGTCGGCATATTTCAAGCGCTTTCGCGCTACTGCGCCCGTCGGGTGAAGCGCAGCGTTAAGTGCAATAGGAGATAGTTTTGACACGCATTGATTCAAATGTAGTTCTTGAAGCAAGTAAAGCTATACCATTAAAAATCCAACTTCCAGAGTTGGATAGCATCTCAATAATAGTAAATAATTTGCCATTTATTATTACTATTTTTATAGTTGCTTCCAGCGCATTTGTTACATGGCTTTCATATAAAAAATCTATTGTTGCAAATCGAGATAGCGATCATCAAAATAAAATCTCTGAATTCCGTCATAATTGGCTACAAGAGCTACGAAATACGTCATCATTACTTGTTGAGCACATTCATATGTGTAATTTATATTCCTTGAGACTTAACCAAGCCAGAGATTGGAGAGGCTCAGCATTAGAAAGTGAAGATTCCACTTCAGTTGAATATTATCAAGCCGAAATTAATAAATATGATTTATTATTCATCGAGTCTCAAAAAAAATTTTATCATGATTACACAAAATTAAAATTACTTTTTAAAAATAATGACATATGCTCTGAATACCTATTTACTCTATTAGACGGAATTCATTCAAAAATTAATAGTGTTGAACATAAGCATATTTCTAATGAAGAAATTGACAAAATCATTACAGAACTTAGATCTATTCTGAAAGATGAATGGGAAACTACAAAAGAACGAACTTGGCTAAAAAGGAACAGGGGCCATGCTCTCTATGCTTGAAATACGGTTGACGGACGTCTGATCCTTCCTGTGGTGTCACCATTTATACGAAACGATACGATGGAGGTGATGAGGTGCGCCTATTCATGGGCCCTTCTTTTCTATGGCGGGTCATTTTGAGATGAATCGAAGGTCTGT
>JABXKS010000111.1 GCA_013619125.1 Clostridiales bacterium | reverse complement strand
GACTAATGCCATGATCATGTCCCAATGGGTGTCCCAGGGATCACCTTGGGGAGAAATAATCGGTTGATTTGTAATAAGTACCGCTGCAAATTCCAAAAGCTCGTAAACGGCGCTGCATGCTAAAACAAGACCGATGACAATGAGATAGAACAATTTGCTCTTTTTCATGTAATCTCTCCGCAAAAGGTACTCTTTTATGAGAAAAAAAGGTGCAAAACCTTGAGCAAAATGAGAGACGCGATCAAAATAATTTCGACTAAGGTGAAAGCGTTCATTAATTGATAAAAAAAGAGGGTTGAACTCATAGGTGTATTTTGATCCGATAAAAAGGAGAATGACTTGAATAAAGACCATAAAGTAGGCGAAGGTGGTGAACTTGAACTTTTTATTGAGTATAATCAATACGGTTATATAAAAAACGGTAGGGGTAGCAATCGCTAGCCATGAGATCCAGCGATGCGGATTAACGGCAGACCAAGCAAAAAAGATCAGAAGAATGCTCAGCATGGCTATATAGTTTGTTTTTTCTTTTTTTGTATGATGTTGGGTTTCGTTCTGCACAGCATCACCCTCCGAGCACGGTTTCAGAAAATGTGGCTTTTATATAACATTCCACTCTCTTTATTTATACCAATAGTTCCATGATCATATTCAGCCAGGAACCAGAAGAGCCCTGTGCGACTGTTTGTTGCGATCGATGTTACGTTCAATTGGTCTCAGATTAAGTTGCAGGAATGACAAATTGCATCCGCGAATAGATTGAATATAAAGATTTACTCGTAAACTGTTGTCGCGATTCTAGTATATTCTGAAATTGCGGGTAAAAATAGAGATAGATGCGAGTTGAAGATTGAACAAAATTTTCGTCTTCTGAATGTTTCACAGCCAATATATGGAGGGGATTATGGATAGAAAGATAATTTTTGCTTTGGTGGTTGTCGCGATATTGGTATTTTCTATTTCGGTTTACTCCATCATTTCGGATACGATATATGCGGATGCGGCGACGAGGTTATCATTTCGGTCAACGGATTTTGCAAATAGCCTCTTCGGTGTGCCATATTTGCTGACAGGCGCATGGCTGCTTTATCGGAAGCGCAAGAGTTGGATATGGATCGTTCCAGGCGCATTGTTTTATGTTGTCTATGTGTACCTGCCGTATGTATTGGCGCTGGAAGTCAATCAACTGTTTCTGGCATACATACTCATCATTGCAGGCAGTTTGTACCTGTTGGCGATTGTCCTTGCGACGAGGGACTATCCGAGGATTGAAAGGGAGTTTTCCGGTGATTGTTCCTTAAGGATGATGGTTGGGGTGATGCTTTTACTGGGCATATTTATTGCAATCAGACAGTCCACTTTATCCATGTCTGCCGTAGCTGAAGGCATGCAGATCGAAATGACTGATGTGGCGATATGGATAGACGACCTCGTGTTGGGCTGTCCGGCACTGCTTTTTGGAGCATACTTTTTGCATAAAAGGAAGGGGATCGGCTATGTGATTGGTCCGGCCATGCTGCTATGCTATGCGATCCTGTCAATAGGACTGATGCCGTATTTCTATCTGGAAAGCAGATATCTGGACCAAGCGATCCAGTGGGATGGGGTTGGCATCATTGCGTTGATGATAACCGTGTGTCTAGTGCCTATTTTCCGATACCTCAGGTGTCTTAAAAAATCGGGAAGGACCTCCGGATGAGGATGTTTCAACTAGGACGTTCAACTATGATTTCCAATGGGTCTTTCCCAGCTTCCTTTACAGAAGAAGATGCTATTTTATTGCTTAATGAAATTGGGGAAGAGATGATCGATGCAGAGCATCGGCGAGAAAATCATTCAAGGAGGCAATTGCATGAGCAGTCAATTAGAAATAAAACTGATTCAGCACTTTGAGCGATTTGTCAAAAAAGATGCCAAGATTCACAACGCTTTCTTGCTTGTTCACTCTGAAGCAAATCAGGTGCATGTGAATCTGGCTGAAGGAACTACTGCTGGCATGCCGTCCAGTCCGGATCAGCCCTATTATATTGCAAGCATTGGAAAATTGTTTACTTCAACGATGATTGGAATTCTGCATGAAAATGGGTTGCTAACCTATGAAGACAGAATCATTGACTATTTTGACGGGGATCTGCTTAATAAAATCCATGTCTATAAGGGTGTGGACTATTCGGGCAAGATTCAAATCAAGCATCTGCTGGATCATTCTTCGGGATTGCATGATTATTTTGAGGATAAGCCTGCAAAAGGGAAAAAGATGCTCACGCTGATTGAAGAGATGCCTGATAAGATTTGGACGCCGACTGAAATCATTGAGTGGTCAAAAGAATTTCTGCAATCACATTTTCCACCGGGGGAAGGATTTCATTATTCAGATACGGGATACCATATTCTCGGTTTACTCATTGAGCGCATAACCGGATTGCCTTTGCATAAAGCCTATCAAAAGCATATTTTCGAACCCCTTGATATGCATGGTTCTTCTTTGGCTACACCTTTGGAGGATTACATAAAGGGAGATCAACCAGTAGCGGAGGTTTACTTGAAAAATCAAGATGTGACATCTTATGCCGTTTTAAAAAATGACTATGCGGGTGGCGGCATTGTTTCAACCTCTGAGGATTTGCTGAAGTTTATGAAAGCATTGAAAAATGGAACGATCATTCAATCCAAGACGTTTGACCGTATGAAAAATTGGTCTCCGCATATTTCATTGGATTGGTTTGGCCTTGAGTATGGTTATGGGATCATACAGATTAAAGCGATTCCTCTGGTGATGCCGAAAAAATATCAAGCTTGGGGAAATGCGGGCTCGATCGGCTCCTTTATGTTTTATCATCCGGGAACCGACTCCTATTTGATTGGGAACCTCAATCACTTTCGATTCCATAGAAAAGGGATACAATTGATGTTGAAAACGATTGATATTTTGATCAAGGAAACATCATGACAGATAGCGCAAAATTTCTTGTTCCATTAGAGCAAGAAGCAAAAGAGTACAATTTCGTAGCGGAAGCAGCAATAGCATTTTTAGCATTCTCCCACATTGAAGCACAGATTGTTTAGTAAGGGATTGAGGCTATTGGACTAGTTCTTAAGGGGTATCTTATAGGAGTAAGTACAATCCAACTGTCACAATCAGTAAAATAGGAAGAGGAGAATGAGATGAAAGCCATCTGGAAAGGAATAGTTCTAGCGGAAAGCAGAGAAACGATTGTGATTGAAAACAATCATTATTTTCCACCAAAAGAAGTAAATACCGAGTATTTTGAGAACAGCGATCATCATTCGCGCTGTCCGTGGAAGGGTTTAGCAAATTACTATCACATTGTTGTAGGTGGTGAAGTAAATGAAAACGCCGCTTGGTATTATCCTGAGCCGCTGAAAGGTGCCGAAGAAATTCAAAATTATGTCGCATTTTGGAAAGATGTAGAAATTATACAAGACTAGCTGACGATTGTAGATTCGTCCTACGACCAACCATTTATTGGAGAAAGAAGCGTGCTTCTTTCTCTATTTTTATTCATCAGTAGGATCGTTAGCCTGTCTTGAAGAGTCACGTGGCATGGTGCATGTTTCGGGTCATCAAGAGAGGGATGCTATTATTCTAAGTACGTGGAATACCGTCGTTAATCGAGTGGTTGAGATCGTAGAATCTTTGAAGGGATGGGGATGTTAACGTTTTCTAAGTTTGTTGTTGACAAACCAACTAGATACGCTTATATTGTTAGTAGGCGCTTACATACATAGGCAATCATTTAGGTGTTCGGTGTGGGAGAAACGCTTTCGCATGACGTATTCTTTGCGGGAAACCACATGATTGGAAGACGGAGTAGAGATTTATCCATAAATGAAAAAGGAAGGTATGATTATGGCAACTTTTGCGACGGGCAATGTAAACCTATTTTATGAAGTGAATGGCAAGAAAGGTGCAAAAACGGCGATAGTTTATTTTAATGGCGTTATGGCTTCAACGAATAGCTGGGACTTTATGTGGCCAGTTTTTGAAGATCATGACTTTCAAATCATCAGGCATGATTTCAGAGGGCAACTCAAGTCGGATAAGCCGGCAGGGCCATACAGCTTTGCAATGCATGCAGAAGATGCGAAGAAGCTATTTGAACATTTGGGTGTGGAGCAAGTACATATTATAGGCACGTCATACGGCGGTGAGGTGGCAATGAAATTTGCCATGTTGTATCCGGAGATGACCAAAAGTATTTCGATCATCGACTCCGTTAGCGAGCTGGATGAAGTGCTAAAAGGATTTATCGACAGCTGGATGAATCTATGCGATCTGAAAGACGGAGAAAAGTTTTTTCGCGGCATGGCTCCAAGTATCTACGGAAATACGTTCTATACTGAGAACAAGGTGATGTTGGACGAGCGGGCGAAGGCATTTTCTCAAGTTGACGACTCATATTTCGAGGGGCAGAAGATCCTATATCAAACATTCAAAGACGACGTGAATATGACTGATGAATTAAAGACCATTCAATGTCCAGCCTTGGTCATCGTTGGGCAAGACGACCTGCTGAAGCGAGTGAAGTTTTCAGATATTTTGGCAAGGGAAATACCAAACGCGGAGTATATACGCATTCCTGAAGCGGGGCACGTAGCTATTTTTGAAAAGTATCGGGAATTGAACAGCATGATCTATGGATTTGTCTTAAAGAACGACTAGTAGTTACTGAAGTATAAACCCCATGAACACCCTTATATTTGGAGAAAGAAGCAGATTGCTTCTTTCTTTTTTTTTGCACGAAATACGATTTGTAAACGACGAGGCATGGAACACCTTGCGAAACGAAAAGGCCTCGTGTGGATCGTTTTCAATATTCTGTAAATTTGAGTGGGAATAGGCAGTTATGGGTAAGTTTATCTTAATGAGGAGGGTGATTTTATGAGGGTCGACGGTGTTGTATTGGCGGCGGGGTTGTCGAGCAGGATGGGCAGCAACAAGCTTATAAAAACAATTGATTACATGCCGATGATTGAACGGGTCATTTTGAACATTCTCCCATTTTGTGAACACGTCATCGTGGTGGTAGGCCACAGGCAAGATGATTTAACGGCTGTTCTTGAAACATACAGCAAAGTGGAAATAGTAGTGAATGACGATTACCAAGCGGGCATGTTTTCATCGGTGAAAGCTGGATGTAAAGCAGTACGTGGTGATCGTTTTTTTTTGATGCCGGCAGACATGCCCTTTGTCAAAAGGGAAACCTTTGAAGCGCTGCAGCAAACAGAAGGGGATATCGTGGTGCCGAGTATGAATCGGAAAGCCGGCCATCCGATTCTTGTGAAGAGCAGTGTGGTGTCTGGAATCGGGGATTCGCAAGCCGAACACTTACGCGCATATTTGGCAGGGTTGGAAAAAACGTATGTGTGTGTGGAAGATTGTGGTGTATTGATTGATATCGATACGCCGGAGGATTATGCAAAATACAGCGAGGAGGGGTGCGAGTGAAAATCACAGATGCTGTCCATCGTGTGGATAGTGCGGGAAAGCTTAGAGGAGAGACGAAATACATAGAAGACATGCATTTCGATAACTTGTTGTATGCAAAGACCCTGAGGAGCAAGGTTGCAAAGGGGAGAATCATAAGAATTGAGTATCCCGAATTACCCAAGATGATTTTTATTGTCAGTGCGGAAGATATACCGGTGAATAATGAAGTCGCGATGATCGAGCGGGAGATGCCCATCTTTGCAAACGAGCAAATTTGTTATTTGGGTGAACCAATCGCGCTGATCGTTGGGGAGGATAAAGATGCAGTTCTTTCGTATATGTCCAAAATCAAGATCGAGTACGCGGAAGAAGAAGCGGAATGCGATTTGTTGCTAGCCGCAAAGAAACCGGACCAACTCATAACGGAGCGCGCTTATGAGAAGGGGAATCTATCTGAAATCGAGTTTGATGAAAAATTTACTGAAACATTTGAAACGACTTATCAGGAACAATTGTACATGGAAAAACAGGGTGTAGTGGGAACGGTTGAGGAGGATGTGGTCACTGTGTATGGTTCTCTGCAGTGCCCGTATTATGTCCTTAACGCGCTGAAGCATGCCATGGGAATGGATGAGAAGAATCTCCGAGTCATTCAAACACCAACGGGAGGCGCCTTCGGTGGAAAGGAAGAATATCCATCACTGCTTGCCTGTCAGGTGGCGGCTGCGGCGTATAAGCTGAAACGTCCGGTGAGACTTGTGTTTGATCGGCGTGAGGACATTGCTTTTACCACGAAGCGTCATCCTTCAAAGACGGTTATTACTTCTTATATCAAAAACAAGAAGGTGATTGGCATGGATTTCGATATGATGCTGGATGCCGGCAGCTATTTGGGGCTCAGCGATGTTGTGATGCAGCGAGCGATCTTCACCATGACAGGTGCTTATCAGTTTGAAAATTTAAAGATAAGAGGCAGGACTATTAGAACGAACAACGTTTTTACGGGTGCCTTTCGAGGCTTCGGTGCTCCACAAAGTATGTACGGACTTGAATTGCATATGAGTCATCTTGCAAAGCGCTTGGGAGAAGATCCCTTGTCATTCAGAAGAAAGCATTATGTAAGGCAGGGGGATTTGACGGCCACAAACGGCCGATTTAACGAGGAGATATACCTGGATCGGCTCACGGATCTTTTAGAGAACATGTCGGGTTATCATGAGAAGGTTTCAAAAAAAAGTTCATTGACGGGTTATGGTGTTTCGGTTGTTCCCCATGGCGGCGGGTTTACTGGCGACGGAGAGGCTGTTCATATCAAAGCCGTCGTCAAGCTGAAAAAGGAAGTGGATGGGATGGTAACCATTTTGGTTTCGAATGTGGAAATGGGGCAAGGCGCGATTACCACCCTGACAAAAATTGTCGCAACCGTGTTGGAAATAGATATGGATGGTGTACAGTATCAAAATCCGGATACCTTTTTCGTGCCGGACTCCGGTCCTACAGTGGCGTCACGAACGACAATGGTCGTGGGTGCGCTACTCGCGAAAGCTGCGGCAAAACTAAAAGATCGGATGAATGAACCCGGCGAGGTGATGATTACGGAGCATTTCAAACAACCGGATTATGTGAAATGGAATGCGGAAACAAATCAGGGGAATGCGTATATGGCCTATTCCTGGTCCGTTCTGCTTGTGCGGGTTGAGGTGGATCCAATCAGTTACGAAGTGAAATGCACGGATATTTGGGGGGCCTATGATGTAGGCGTACCCATTGACGAAAAACTGCTGATTGGCCAGATCCAAGGAGGAATGGTCCAAGGGTTGGGCTATGCGATCATGGAGAATATGACCTCGAAAGACGGTGGTATCGAGCAAATTGCTTTTTCGAGCTATCCGATTCCAACGACGATGGACGTTCCGAAAATGCATGCGGATTGGATTCTTAATCCATACAGTGACGGACCGTTCGGCGCAAAATCGGTAGGAGAATTGACACTTGTGGGGGTGGCACCAGCGGTTGCGTCAGCGATCGAAGACGCCATGAACATTGTTACCTTTGAGATCCCAGTTACGCCGGAAGTCATAGAAAGGAGCCTTGAATGAGCGATTATCAGTATATTTTAAATGGAGAGAAAAGAGTCATTGCGTGCGAATTATCGAGAAGGCTTTTGGATGTGATTCGCATCGATGAAGGATTAACCGGAACAAAAGAGGGGTGTCAGGAGGGCGAATGTGGTGCATGCCTGGTGTTTATTGACGATCAAATATTCAATTCCTGTTTGGTGCCCATGTCAAATGTGATAGACAAGTCGGTGGTCACTATCGAGAGCTACGCGAAGACCGAGGAGTATCAGCGAATCGAAAGAGCGTTTTTGGACGCTGGGGCTGTGCAGTGCGGATATTGTACGCCGGGGATGGTTATGGCGGTTGCAACACTTTTAAGAAGCGGGAGAACCTTGGATGAAGAGACCGTTCGCATGGGGCTTTCCGGCAATCTATGCCGATGCACGGGGTATCAAACGATTTTTGAAGCAGTCAGCAGCCTCACAGAAAGCGGTGGGCAAGATGGTTGAACATTATAGGCCGAAAAATTTGACGGAAGCTTTGGAGTGGATGGCGGAGCGCAAACTGATTCCTGTAGCCGGTGGAACCGACTTGATGATTAGAGCCAGAAATTGGCAAGGTGCGTCAAGAGCTATGAAAGGTGATGTGGTCTATATACAGCATTTGGAGGAACTCAAGTTCATAACGGAGACGGAAACGGACTATCACATTGGGGCCGGTGTCACGCAGGCTCAATTTTACGACTGCAAGTTGCTGCCTGACTATGCGAGGGAGGTTGTGGGACAGATGGCGACTCCCGCCATTCGAAATGCGGCAACAATCGGAGGCAATATCGTCAATGCGGCAAGCGTCGCGGATTTACTGCCGCTTCTGTATGCCGCGGATGCACAGATCGTATTGAAAAGTCGTGATGGTCAGCGTGTGTTGCCGATTCAGTCTTTTGAAATCGGAAAGTATATGACGGCGCGTAGAGAGGATGAATTGATGTTTGAGGTCATCTTGCCAAAGCTGAAAATCAAAAAATATCTCTATAAGAAAATGGGACAAAGAAGATCGAGCATACTTTCGAAGGTATCTTTTCTGGCAATAGAAGTGGAGGGCGGTACAAGGATTGCCATTGGAGCCGTGAATGATACCGTAGTTCGTTCCAAGGAACTTGAAAAACGAATCAATGAAGGCGGTGGTGTCAAAAGTGTGTTGGACGGCTACAAGGCGCTCTTGAACGGAAGCGATGATAAGCGGTCCACAAAACGATATCGAGAGCGGGTCGTGATCAATTTACTGATGAAATGGATGGAGGAAAAACGATGAAAAATTGGAAAGAAATAGTATTCTTCGGGGCATTGTGGGGACTGGCGGAAGCATCGGTGGGGTTTGTTCTTCACCTTGTTGCAGCGCCCATCGCAGGTCTTGTGATGTTTCCCATTGGGTTCTTCTTGATGTGGCAGGCAAGGCTTCGAACCGACTCGGTCTATGCGCCGATTCAGGTAGCCACGGTGGCTGCATCTATTAAACTGGTCAACCTATTGTTCGTTCCATTGTGGATGACGGCAGTGAACCCGGCGGTTGCGATTCTTTTGGAAGGCATCTTTGTTGTTGTCTTCTTGGCGAATGCGGAACGTGAAACCCCAATCCGATGTTTGCTGGCAACCTATGGATGGCGACTTGGCTATTTGTCTTTTCTTTTCGTGCTATTAACGGCCGGATTCAAACTCAGGTTGTTTGAGAGCGGGTGGACAAGTGTTCTGTCATTTGTAACGATTGATGCGCTAGTCAATGCCCTGCTTGTATGGTTCGTTGCTAAGTACAGTTCAAAAGCTACCTACGATTTACAGCCTGTCCTTGTCGGTGCGACTGCGGTAGTCGCAGTAGTCGCTACCGTGGTGATGTAGCATGAAGCTTTTTCGAGAAGTACTTGAACGTACCGATCAAAGAAAGACCATGGTGCTGGCGACGGTGGTCGACAAAGTTGGAGAAGGTCCCATTCCTCTGGCGGGACGGCTGTTGGTGGATGATGCTGGAGTCAAGCGTGGTACGGTAGGCGGGGGAGCGCTGGAGGAACGAGTGATTCAGACAGCGAAAGAACTTCTTCAGACAAGGCAGCACAAGCTTTCGAAATATGATTTGAGCGGCAATCCGTCAAAACCGGGTTTTGAATCGGTGCCCATGATCTGCGGCGGGCAAGTGAACATCTTTTATGAATATATTTCCCCCTTGCCTCAGCTGATTGTCTTTGGAAGCGGCAACGTGGGCGGAGCTTTGTTGAACAAAATGCAGGGCGCAGGATTTGATGTAATCGCCTGCGACAAAAACATCCCCGAAGCCCTTGGACAAGCACGATGGATTCGCGAGGTGCCGGAAGCGGTTGAGCAGGTTCAAAAGGACAGCTATGTGGTGATTTCAACGGGATCACACGAGGTGGACTACACCATTCTGAAGCAAGTGATGGAGTCGGGCAAAAGCCCGTTTTATCTGGGGATGCTTGCCTCCAAAAAGAAGTTGAAATCGATGAGTGAAAAGCTCAGAGAGGAAACGGGCAAAGAAATCGAACAGATCTACAGTCCCATCGGTCTGAATATCGGTGGTGATACACCGGATGAAATCGCGATTTCAATCGCTGCTCAACTCATTGCCAAGAAGCACGGGAAAAACGGCAATCAGGACATGAGCGGATGATTACCATCGTGACAGGCGGTACGAATGCGTACAAGACAACCTATGTGGAAAAGTTTGTTGCAGGCATAGAGAATGTCGATGGGATATTAAGCAAAAAGAGATTCTTTGGCGAACGATTCGACGGCTATTTTGTCGAACACATAGGCTCCGGTATCAGGGATGACTTTTTATCGTTGAGTGTGCCATCTGGCGAAAAAATTGGAGAATTCTATATACAGAAAAAAGGGCTCGAATTTGCAAAAAAAGCGATCCGTATTGCGATCGATGAAAAAAAAGTGGTTGTCATCGACGAAGTGGGTCAGGCAGAACTTTCAGAAAGATTGTTTTATGAGGAGCTGATGCTGTTGATCAGCAAAGAGGTAGATGCTGTGCTTGTTATTCGCGAGAGCCTATTGGCCAGTTACTTGGAAAAGTTCCCGCAATTAAAAAGTGCGAAGATTATTGAGGTGACGAGGAATGAAAAATAAGATGAAAAATTGGATTCGAGAACATGAAGCGGACGCCTTTGCGTTTTTAAGGGAGTTGATAGCCATCCCTTCCACCAGCGGCAACGAAAAGGCGGTAGTGGAGCGCATTTCAAAGGAGATGCACAAATTGAATTTCGACGAAGTGAAGGTCGATGGCATGGGGAATGTGCTGGGACGGATCGGGAAAGGCAATCGTACGATTGCCTTTGATGGGCATATCGACACCGTGGATGTGGGTGTGTTGGAAAATTGGACATTTGATCCCTTTGCGGGGAGGGAAGATGACGAATACATATATGGAAGAGGCGCCTCTGATCAAACCGGAGGGTTTGTTTCAGCAGTTTACGCGGGTGCGATGTTAAGGGAGTTCGGGTTTTTAGATGGATTGGAAGTCTGGATTGTTGGCACGGTACAGGAAGAGGACTGTGACGGCCTTTGCTGGCAGTATATTCTCAACGAGGGTGTTTTAGAACCTGAATTTGTGGTGCTGACGGAACCGACAAGCCTTGGGGTGTATCGAGGTCAGCGCGGGCGAATGGAAATCCGGGTGGACGTAAAGGGAATCAGCGCCCACGGTTCGGCGCCTGAACGGGGCGATAATGCGATCTACAAAATGGCCGGAATTCTTGGTGAACTGGAATTATTGAACGAACAACTGGCTGATGATCCGTTTCTTGGAAAGGGGACCCTTGTGGTTTCAGAAATTTTCTACAGCTCGCCGTCCCGCTGCGCCGTTGCAGATGGCTGCAGCATATCCATAGACAGAAGGTTGACAACGGGCGAAACACCGCAGTCGGCGATCGATGAAATTAGGGCGCTGGAAAGCATTAAAAACAGCGGTGCTGAGGTCGGTGTCTATCGGTACAAAAAACCTTCCTACACGTCCCTGGTGCAGGATGTGTCTTGTGAGTTTCCGACATGGACAATTCCACATGATCATATTCTGGTGACGGACCTGGAAAATGCGCATCAAGCGATGCATGCGCAAAAGCCCGTTACAGACAAATGGACATTTTCAACAAATGGCGTATCGATCATGGGGATGAAAGGAATACCCTGCATCGGATACGGACCAGGAGACGAGAAGGAAGCCCATGCACCGAATGAAAAAATCAGGAAAGAAGATATCAGAAAAGCCATAGGGACGTATGGTTATTTTGTGGCTATCCTAAAGGAGGCATGATGCATGCATGGTACATTGAAAGGCAAACATTTGGTATCGCTGAGAGATTGGTCGAATGACGAAATTAATTTGGCGCTTGATACGGCAAAGGATCTGAAGCGAAGGCACTATATGGATCTTCCGACACCTATTTTGCAGTACAAAACCATTGCGCTGATGTTTTTTGAAGCATCAACGCGAACGCGAAACTCCATGGAGATGGGGATCGCACAATTGGGCGGGCACGCCAATTATTTGGATACGTCAACCATGCAGATCAGTCATGGAGAAGTAGCAAGGGACACCGGTGTAATTCTTTCCAGTTTCGGTCACGGACTCGCGTGCAGAAACTGCAACTGGGGCGAAGGGAACGCCTATATCAGCGAGATGGCAAAATACGCATCGAGACCTGTTATGAATCTGCAGTGCGATTTGTACCATCCAATGCAGGGGTTGGCGGATTTGATGACGATCCAGGAAAAATGCGGTCCAACCAAAGGCTTAAAAGTTTCCATCATTTGGGCGTTTGCGACGAGCCATAAAAAACCGATCAGCGTTCCTCTTACCCAAGCCCTTCTGTTTTCAAGATATGGGATGGAAGTGACTCTCGCGCATCCTCCAGGATTCGAACTGCCGGACTGGGTGATTGAAGAAGCGAAGAAGAATGCATGGGCAAACGGCGGCAGTTTTCGGGTGATTGATTCCATGGAGGAAGCCTTTAAAGATGCCGACATCGTGATTCCGAAAAATTGGGGATCCTGGAGCGGGAAGGGACCCGAGCCGAATATCAACGATTTCAAACAGTGGAAATGCACTCTGGCCCTGATGCAAACTGCAAGCAACAAGGTGTACTATATGCACGCATTGCCGGCTGATCGGGGCAATGAGGTGGAAGACGCAGTTATAGATGGTCCACAGTCGATCGTCTATCAGGAAGCAGAGAATCGGCTGCATACAGCAAAAGCCGTGATGGCTTTGACCCTATAGGAGGCGAAGATGACAATCCCAGTAGTAGGACCTACCTATGAAGAAATGCTGCACCCTTGGAAGATCGATCCAATCATTCGAGAGGCGGCGAAGAAAATGGCGGTGGAAGATCCGCTGCATCCCATCAATTTGTTTAATATCACTTGGCGAAATCCCGATGACAGTTATCGATATTTTGTTCTGCCCAAAGAACTTACGGGAGTAGATGCGAATATTGTCGTGATGTTTGCCAAGGATTTTCCTTCAGGGTCCCATAAGGTGGGACCGACCTATTCGGTTCTTGCGGAAATGACCGTAACGGGGGCGGTTGATCCAACGGTCCATACGCTGGTTTGGCCATCAACGGGCAATTACGGTGTTGGGGGCGCATGGGTGAGCGCGCGCATGAAATACAAGTCGCTGGTGATCCTTCCAGAAGAAATGTCCGAAGAACGTTTTGAAATTATCAGACGGTATGGCTCCGAGGTGATTGCAACACCGGGTTGCGAATCCAATGTGAAGGAGATCTATGACAAGACCCATGAGTTGAAAAATGAATCGCCCGATACCATTCGGATTCTCAATCAGTTCGATTCCTTTGCCAACTACCGGTTCCATGAGTACGTTACCGGTGGAACCATGGTGGAGCTTGTGCGGGATGAGGCGATTGGCAATGAGAAAATTGCGGCGGTTGTTCTTACAGTGGGTTCAGGCGGAACTATCGCAAGTGGGGATCGGGTCAAGCGGACATTTCCTCATGCGAAAATTGTTGCTGGCGAACCCGTTCAATGCCCAACCCTTTCTTTGAACGGATATGGCGGACATGACATCCAGGGCATTGGTGACAAACATGTCACCTGGATTCACAATGTGATGAATATGGATGGCGTTGTGTTGATTGACGATATGGATTCAAAGCGCCTATTAAAACTATTTACATGCGAAGAAGGAAAAAAGTATCTTGCCTCATTCTTGCCTGTTGATTTGGTCGAAGAGCTTTCCACTTGTCTTGGGATTTCCGGATGCGCGAATATCATTGCGGCAATCAAGACAGCAAAGTTCTATGACTTGAAAGCCGGTGAGAACGTGATGACAGTGGCAACGGACAGCGTGGATCGTTACTATTCCGTGATGGAAAAAATACCGGACTTTACGGCGTGCGAAGCGTCTGCTATTTATCAAAGACTGATTCAGTATCAGACGGCGAGTGACTTCTTTGAAGGCAATAAAAACAACCGATTGCGGTGGCATAATCTTAAATACTACACATGGATTGAACAGCAAGGAAAAGAGCTGGAAGTTCTCAACAGCATGAAAGACCAGGAATTTTGGAACCGAGAAGCTTCAATGGTGAAGGAGATGGACGAGACGATTGTCCAGTGGCGAACAGAACATGAGGAGATGCTGAGGAAAGTTTGGGGGTGCTGAGATGCACGATCTGCTATTAACGGGAGGCCGCGTTTATGTGGACGGGCGATTTGAAGACATCAATATTGTAATCGACGGTGAAACAATTACTGCTTTTACCAGAGAAACAAAAGAAGCGAAAAAAAAACTCGATTGCCACGGCCTTATGATACTGCCAGGGCTGATCGATCCTCATGTACATATGGAACTGGATTTAGGATTTGCGACAAGCTGCGACGACTTTTACAAAGGGAGTGTTGCAGCTGTCCGGGGCGGTGTGACCACGCTGATTGATTTTCTAGCGCCGATTGAAAACGAGACTGAAATCACGGCTGCTTTCGATTCGAGACTGAACCTGGCAAAGGAGTGTGTAACGGACTATGCCATGCATGCCACTTTGGGAAATTTCAAGGGAGATGTCGTTCGATTGATTGAATCGGTGAAACAGCTTGGCATGAACAGTGTGAAGGTCTTTACCACCTATTCAGAGTCGAATCGGATGGTGTCGGATCAAGTGCTTACACAATTGTTGGATCAAGAGATCGTGACCATGGTTCACGCGGAAGACGATCGTCTGGTTGATTCCGAGTGGCAGGAAATTGCCACTTATGAGTCGTCTAGGCCGCTCGACGCGGAATTGAGCGCCTTGAAGAATCTTCTGTTGAAGCAGGGGAGGGGGACGTTATATGTCGTGCACGTTTCTAGCGGTAGCGGAGTAAAACTGCTGGCTGGTAGGGACCGAGTGGTGATTGAAAGTTGTCCGCACTATTTTTATCTGACAAAGGACTCGTTCAAGGGAGAATACGGTGGTCTTTATCTTTTGGCTCCGCCGCTTCGCAACAATGCTGAACGAGAGAAGTTGAACAAGGCGATTGAGAATGTGTATACCATTGGAACCGATCATTGCCCGTTTACCAAGTCGGAAAAACTGGAAACGAGAAGCGCAAAGTCGATTCCAAAGGGAATTGGAAGCATCCAATACAGTTTTCTGCTGATGTACGATCGGTTTGGCGAGCAAGTGATCGAGAAGATGAGCCGCCATGTTGCGGAGGTGTTTCGATTGAAAGGAAAGGGCAAGCTGGCGGAAGGCTGTGATGCGGATCTATTTTTGTTTGATCCACTTGGAGAGACACTTGTCGAATCTGATGTGGAAACGGAGGATTATTCTGTTTACGAAGGCATGAAACTGAAAGGCAGAATCGTAAGCACCATGCTTCGAGGCAAGTTTGTTATGGAAGCGGGAAAAATAGCAGAAACTAGCGGCAGATATATAAGGAGTGAATGTGATGAAGGCGCTTGTTCAAGTACAATTTTATGATTACATAACCTATATCGAAAATGGATTTGTAATCTTCGACAGTGAAATTATCGAAGTCGGCCGAATGGAGAATTTCAATGAAGACGGCGAATTCGAAGAAATCATTGATGGAGAAGGGCGTATTTTGTTGCCGGGGCTGATTAATTTTCACACCCATATGTACTCGGCTTTCGCTAGGGGATTTGACTTCAATTGCCAGCCAAAGACGTTTACGGAAACATTGGAAGGCATTTGGTGGCGGTTGGATGGCGCACTTACCCTAGAAGACTGTTATTGGTCCGCGGTGGCCCATGGTAAAGATTTGATCAAGAAAGGCATTGTCGGCGTGGTGGACCACCATGCGAGTGGCGAAATTATCGGTTCCACCTCGGCGGTGGAGAAAGCGATGAAGGATGTTGGACTTCATGGTCTGACTTGCTTTGAAATTAGTGATCGGTTTGATGTACAGAAAGCGATTGAAGAGAATGCGGAAATGGCGAAAAGAACGGGCGGCCCCTTTGGATTGCATGCTTCCATGACCTTGAGCGATCATTCGCTAACGGCCATAAAAAGTGTCTTGAAGGATCACCCCATACACAGCCATGTGTCGGAAAGCATGGATGATCAGGTCCATTTTCTCCAAACGCCTGTGGAGCGGTTTCAATCGGCTGGGCTCTTAAATCCAATGAGCATATTGGTCCATTGTGTACATATCAGCGAGTCTGATGCCAAGACGATTGCGGAAAACAAGTGCATCATCGCGCTCAATCCAAGGAGCAATCAGAACAATGGAGTGGGTGAATTCGACTATTCGCTGTTTAGCAAATATCAGATTCCCCTTGTAGTTGGAACGGATGGGCTGGGGGCAGATGTCGCAAAAAGCTGGCAAAGACTCTATTATTTGTCGAAGTCGTCTGCGAAAAGCGGCAATCTTATGTCGCTGGATGTGCTGAAAAACCACATTGTAGAGAGTTATGAAATCTATCAAAAACTCACGGGACTCACCCTAGGCCGATTTGAGCCTGGATGCAGATTCGACGCGATGTTGGTTGATTATGATGCCTTTACGCCAATCGATGCAAATAATGCTTTTGCTCATGTGTTCTTTGGAATTTTCGACGACCTGCGAATCAAACAGCTATGGAGCGGAGGCAAATTGCTTCTTGATGGATACGAACTGAACCAACCACCAAATGTGCCACAGCCTCTTGTGAAGGCGTTGTGGCAAAGAATTGAGGATAATGATGAATACAAAAGTTAATGTACTCGGTTTGACTTTCGAGAACCCGGTTTTGCCTGCTGCGGGTCCCCTGACGGAAGGTCTTCCGAATTTGTTGGATTTAAATGAATCGTCCTTGGGTGGATTGGTGACCAAGACGATTTCGGTTTCGGGCGCCGTTGTGAAAAAGCCATGTATTGCGGCAACAAAACATATGGTTTATAACACCGAGTTGTGGAGTGAACATGATTTGGAATACTGGACGTCACACTTGCCGCGTTTGATTGAAAATAAGAAAAAACCCATTGGAGTCAGTGTGGGATACACAGAAAAGCAGCTGGGGATTGTGATTCCGGCAATCGAGGAATATGCTGATTTCATTGAGGTGAGCACGCATTATAACAAAGCTTCATTGGAAGCCTTGGTTGCATTTATTACATCTATGACCAAGAAGCCGGTATTGATCAAGATGAGTCCTCATATCGATGACGATTTGCATTTTGTGGAAACCATTTTAAAGTGTGGTGCTAGCGGAGTTGTCGCGTTTAATTCCTTTGGTCCCGGTATTGTGATCGATTTGAAGAATCGAGCTCTGTTGCTGGGCAATGAGGACGGCCATTCCTGGATTTCCGGTCCGGCGATCAAGCCATTCGCGCTCAATCGAATAGCCAAGATTAGAAGTCACTTCCCTAAAATCCCGATTATCGGATGTGGAGGGGTGGAAACTGCTACCGACGTATTGGAAATGATCCTGGCCGGGGCTGATTTGGTGCAGGTGCTTTCATCGGCCCTCATCGGCGGCCGTGAAACCTACAAGTCGATTGTCAACAATCTGGATGCGGTTATGAAAGACAATCAAATCGAATCGATTGAAGAACTTCGGAATATGGGCCTTGAACGCAAGGTGTATGGAAAGGGAAACTATCCTACGATTACGGACAGCTGTATTGGCTGTCAAATGTGTGTGACGGTATGCCCCTTTGCCGCATTTACAAAGGGTATGCCGCCAATGTTGGACAAGTCGAAGTGCATTCGATGCGGACTCTGTGAATCAAGGTGCATTGCCCATGCAATAGAAGGAGTGCTGACGTGATGGGCTTGACCTGCATCAGTTGCGGGAGGCGTTACACAAAGAGCAAGGGTCTTTATTATTGCGAAGCATGCGGGTCTTTGTTGGGAACCCTTGTTGTCGATTATGAGTATGCCAAGATGGAAGTTTCCAGAGATATGTTTAGCTCAACGGCGCCGATGTACCAGTTTGAGAAGTTGTTGCCCGTCCAAAATCATTCAAAGGTGGCAAGCGCCATTGGCGGAACACCGCTGCTTTTCTTTGAGGACTGCTTCGGGGTTGACCGATTGTATGTGAAAAACGACGGCATGAACCTATCGGCTTCATTTAAGGACCGAGCTAGCATTATCGCGGTGAATATGGCCATTGAAGAAGGGTATGACACCATCTTTTGCGCATCCACGGGAAACGCGGCTTCCTCGTTGGCGTTGGTGAGCGCGAGCAGTCCCTTGCAAACGGTGATCTTTGTGCCCAGCACCATTCCTTCGGGAAAGATGGCGCAGCTTCGCGCAGCTGGGGCTGAGGTGAATGTTGTGGCCGGAAGCTACGACGATGCTTTCGACCAGTCTTTGGAGGAGGGATTTAAAAACGGATGGTATTGCAGAAATTCCGCGGTCAATCCTTATCTTCTTGAGGGGAAAAAGACTGCCGCCTATGAAATCCTCGTGCAGATGAACTATCAAGTCCCTGACTATTGCTTGGTAAGCGTTGGGGATGGAACGGTGATCAGTTCGCTGATCAAGGGATTTGAAGAGTTTAAGCGCCTCGGTCTTGTGGATCGGGTGCCCTGTGTGATAGGCGTTCAGGCGGAACATGCATCCACGTTAACAAAAGTATTCAAAAGGGGGGAACCCTACATTCCGATTCGGGAAGACGTGCATAGCATTGCGGACAGCATTAGCGTGGGCTATCCGAGAGATGTGATAAAGGCATGCAAGTTCTTGGCGAGATCGGGCGGAGACTTGGTTACAGTACCCGATCACGAGATTAAAGACGCGATTGTCGAACTCGCAACCAGAACCGGCATATTCGCGGAACCGGCTGGCGCTGCGCCCCTTGCCGGCTTAAAACAACTACTTGATCAAGGACGGATTCAAAAGGAAAGCGCGGTTGTCTTGGTGGTTACTGGAAACGGTTTAAAAGATCCCGGCGCGATTGGAGGGAACTCATGAAAATTAAAGAATATAGTAATCCGAGAAACATAAAGGATGCCTATGAGCAGTTGATCAGTCGGGAGAAGGCCACGATCATGGGCGGAGGCGTATTTCTTAAATTGCAACGTCGAACATTGCCCTTTGTGATCGATTTGTCGAATCTCGGTCTTACCGGCATTGAGACAACCCCAACGGGTTTTACAATTGGAGCCATGGTCACACTCCGGCAAATTGAAACGGATGCTTCCATTCCGGATGGGCTTCGGGAATGTGTTAAACAAATTGCTGGAGTCGCTGTTCGGAATATGGCGACCGTTGGCGGGAGCGTAATGGGGCGATATCCTTTCTCCGATGTATTGACTGCCCTTGTTGCGTTGAACGCCACACTTGCCTTTTATAAGAAGGGTGAAGTTCCCATCTCAGAGTTTTTGGATCAGGGACTTGAGAAAGCAGATATTTTGCTGAGTATTTCTGTACCAAAAGTGAAGCATAGTTTTTTTCAGACATACAAAAAGGTGTATACCGATTTTTCCCTAGTGAATCTTTCGATTGCTAAAGCAGATACGTACACGGTTTCCATGGGAGCCACGCCAAAACACGCGAAGGCGATCACGCTGGAATCGATTGATGATGTGCGAGCGGTATTGGATCAATTTGACTTTCAAACCGATCGCCGAGCAAGTGCTGCGTACAGGCGCGCATTGGCGAAGGCATTGCTGGAAGATGCGGTTGAGGAGGCGAAAAAATGGAAGTCACTTTAATCATAAATGGCAATCGATATTCAGTGTCTGCAGAGCCCGATGAAATGCTGCTGAACACCCTTCGAAAACTTGGGTTTAAGAGTGTGAAAAAGGGGTGCGACAGTACAAGTTGCGGTGTCTGCAATATCCATGTGGACGGCAAAGTGGTGCCTTCCTGCGCATTTCTGACCGTTCGCGCAGATCATAGGGAAATCACAACTTTGGAGGGCTTGCAGGAAAGGGCGAAGGAGATTGCTGCATATGTGACGGCGGAAGGCGCCGAGCAATGCGGATATTGTTCGCCTGGAAACCTAATGACCCTGATGGCGTTATTCAATGAAAATGAGAACCCGACAATGGAAGAAGTGAAGCATTTCTTAGCCGGAAATTTGTGTAGATGCTCCGGTTACGAAGGCCAGCATCGCGGGATTGCCAAGTATTTGGAGGTGAAGAAAGCATGAGTGTGAAAAAATCGATACCTAAAGTGGACGGGATGGGTTTGATGCTTGGAAAGCCAGCCTTTACAGACGATCTGGCGCCTGCGGACGCTTTGGTTGTCAAAGTGATTCGCAGCCCTCATGCCCATGCGGAGATTTTATCAATTGATGCCAGTCGTGCATTGGAGATTCCGGAAATCAAATGTGTACTGACGTATGAAAATGTGCCAGACCGGATATTTTCAAGGGCGGGACAGGGCTATCCGGAACCGTCTCCATACGACGCGCGCATATTGGAGAAGACTCTTCGCTATATGGGTGATGCGGTGGCAATTGTTGCGGGAACCACAGAAAACATGGTGGATGTGGCCATTTCAAAAATCAAGGTGGCATATAAAATCCTTCCTGCAATCATTGATTTTGAGACGGCCTTGGATTCCGAGGTGTTGGTGCATGCCCAAGGAGACAGCTCGAGCATGTTTCCGATTGGCCATGACCCGAGCCGAAACCTGGCCGCGCAGTACAGCATGAAGATTGGCGATTTGGAAGAAACCCTGAAAAGTTGCGATGTTGTCCACCAAGCGACCTATTACACCCAGGCGCAAGCGCACTCCATGACGGAGCCACATGCCGCTGTTGCCTACTACGATTTTCAGGAACGATTGACCATTATTTCTTCGACTCAAACACCGTTTCATGTTCGTAGAATCCTGGCGAAGAATCTCGATGTGCCTCTATCCACCATTCGGGTGATCAAGCCTCGTATCGGCGGCGGATACGGCGGCAAGCAGGCGATTCATGGGGAGTTCTATGTTGCCCTTGTCACGCAGATGACAAAACAGCCTGCAAAGCTTGTTTATTCAAGGCAAGAGGTGTTTCGGTCTACCTATACAAGGCATCAAATGCGGATTGATATCAAAGCGGGCGCCATGAAAGACGGCACATTGAAAGCCATAGATGTCGACATTCTTTCCAATACGGGCGCGTATGGGGAACATGCTTTAACGGTTTTGATGGTTGCTGGTTCCAAAACCCTGCCGTTGTATAATCATGTGGAAGCAGTCGCCTTTCGAGGAGATGTGGTCTACACGAACTTGACTCCTGGTGGTGCGTTTCGAGGCTACGGTGCTGTTCAAGGAAACTTTGCTCTTGAGTCAATGATGGATGAACTTGCGGGGAAACTGGCAATTGATCCAGTGGAATTTCGACGGATGAATATGATCAAAGAGGGGGAAACCTCGAAGATCTTTGAGGTGATGGGAGAAGGAACCGAAGGGACGGCAATGATCATAGAATCCTGCAAATTGGACGAGTGTTTGGATTGGACCATAAAAAATCTGGATTGGAAAAATAAATATCCTCGCACCGTAGTGGACGAAAACCGCGTACGGGGCGTTGGATTCGCGCTTGCTATGCAGGGATCTGGGATTCCATATATTGATATGGCTTCGGCCATTATCAAGTTGAATGATGATGGATTCTTTAATCTTCTGGTTGGTGCGACAGATCTGGGGACGGGTTCCGACACCATTCTCGGACAGATTGCGGCGGAAACCCTTGGCGTACCGTCCGATAAAGTTATTGTCTACTCTTCGGATACCGACCTGACCCCTTTTGACACCGGTGCATACGCGTCGAGTACGACCTATGTATCGGGACATGGAGTGAGAATTGCGGCAGAACGCATGCGAGAGGCGATCATCGACAAGGCCAATCGGTTTTTTAACGTAGACAATGCGACGTTTGACGGCGAGAAGATCATCGCGGGAAATGAGACGGTTTCTCTTGCTCAGTTCTCGACAACCCTTTTCTACTCTGAACAGCAGGAACAGCTTGTCGCACACGGATCGTACGTGGGGACAAAGTCACCGCCGCCGTATATGGTGGGAGCCTGCGAAGTTGAAGTCGACAAGCGGACAGGAAGAATCAAGGTGATCGATTACTATGCTGCTGTGGACTGTGGTACCCCAATTAATCCGAATCTCGTGCGGATTCAAGTGGAGGGAGGACTGCTTCAAGGCATCGGCATGGCCTTGTATGAAGAGGTGAAAGTGACCGAAAACGGACGCTTGTTCAATGATTCATTTCTTCGTTATAAGGTTCCGACGCGCATGGAGGTTGGACCGATGCATGTCGAAATTGTTGACAGCTACGAACCAAGTGGTCCATTTGGCGCGAAGTCGGTAGCAGAAATCGGCATCGACACGCCGCCTGCAGCGATCGCCAATGCGATTTACAATGCGACAGGCGTTCGAATCAGAACCCTTCCTATTACCAGTGAACATTTGTGGCGTGAAATGAATAAATGAGTTTGAACACCCATTGTCTAAAAATCGATCAATGGGTGTTTTATTTTCTGCCCTCTGCATTCATGCCTTTATCAGAAGCGGCTGTGATTTTTCTAGCTGCTTCTTTGTTTTGATTCATCTCATCGATGGTCTTTACTTTCAACAGTGCTGCACCTTGGTAGCCATCTTTGCAGACTTTGGTGCGCCTATACCGCCTGCGACAGGGTAAATCTATATGTGATTCGTTGGGTTTCGGGTATAAATATATCGGGAAGAAAAAGGAGTGATGAAAATGATTCGAAAAAGGTTATTGGTTGGAATTCTCTTCATCTTCCTTCTGGTATCGGGGTGTCAGGGAACCGAAGAAATTCCGGTACAAGAGGCTGAAGTTGAGGAAACAGTAAAGGATTCTGAAGTTGAGCAGACAAAACAAGGAGCCGAAGAGGCTGTTGAGAAGGAGAAAACGGAGCTCAAGCGTTTGAATCAGGCGATCGTGGAAATGAAGGCGTTGAAAAGTTTTCGACAGAAGACAAAAATGATGATGGAAATGGATTTTAAAACGCCGGAAGGGGAAGAGGAAAACCAAGTCACAGCAATGTTGCAAGCGATGATGAGTTCGGTTGCTGTGGAAATGGAATGGACTTTTGAAGGACTGAATTTTGAGGATCCCAACGATCAGAGCAAATTGCTGGGGACTGGAATAACGACGGCGGAAATTGCAGGACAAAGGATGAGTTGGCAGTTTTATGTCGCAGATGGCGTGTTTTACATGACGGATGGAGAGGATGGGCTTGTTGGTGTCGCAATTGAAGAGGCGGGCGATCAATGGAATCCCAATCAAGCCAATATGAATATTTATCTTCCGGAAGAATTGAAAGAGGAGGATTTCCTCACAACAAAAGCCAGCTATATCCATGGCGGAGTCGAAAAGAAGGGAACAAAATTCACCTTGCAGCTTGACGAGCAACGAATTCAAAAAATGATCCAACAAGATCCAAATATGAAGAAGACCCAAGAGGAACAGAACCTTTCGATTGAAGAGTATACCCTTGAAGATGTAGTCAATGAATATTATCTAAGTGATGAGAATCAGATTGATAAAATTTTCTTGCGCGTTACATTGGTTCCCAACGAGCTAGGAGCCGAGCAACCGTTTCAAGGGATGACCTATGTGATGGAAATGGAGATTTTTGATCAAAACCAAGCTAAGGTAAATTTGCCGGATTTGAGTCAAGCAAAGATGAATACGATAGGTGAAATTATTGAAGACTGATCAGGCGAGCATATCAATATGCGACAGAGAGAAGGAGAAATGACTAAGTTTCTCTTTCTTTTTATGCTCAGCGATAGAAGAAAGGGAACATTTGGTATTTGGAAGTAAAATCAGATAGAATAAAGCAAGAGATAAATCGGGAGGACTTAAGATGATCTTGCCTGTAAAAATAAGAGTTAAACAAGTGTCAAAAGAAGAATTGTTTGAAGCGCATAGGAAAGAAGAAGTTTTGACGTATTGTCAAAGATGCAGCAATTATGAAAAGAACCATAGCTGTCCTGATTTTGATTTTGATGCGGTAAGGTATTTGGAGCCTTATGAACACGCGACAGTGATTTTGACTGAAATCGAGACACAACCGATTCAATCGATTATTAATCAGTTGGACGCATTGAATTTTCAATCTAGGGTTTTTAACAATTATATGAAAGAGGAGTCTGATGAGAAGATTGACATGTCTGATATTGTATCGATGCATGCCTTTGAAGACATTAAAAATCAGATGTCGGATCAATTACTCCTGTTGGAAGACCAGATCGACCAATCAATCGGGTTGCCGCCAGGATCATGTACTCGCTGTGCCGTTTGTTTGAAACAGGAAGGCCTGGCTTGCAGATTTCCCGAGATGCTGCGATATTCGCTTGAAGCCTTGGGGTTTTTGGTGTCAGAGATTTATAAAGCACATTTCGATATGGAACTGGGTTGGGCCAAAGGCGAATTGCCGAAACAATTTTGCACTTGCAGCGTGTTGATGACGAAAGAAAAGAGTGATGAAACCTTGATTTTAGGCATATTAGAGGGCATGGTGCTGAGAATTAATGAAGAAGTGATATAGCAGACGTTTTTTACATTCTTTTATTGTGTCTTGATTGCTTGTCAAGGATTAACAATACTTTCTGAAATCGATTAAATGGCTATGAAAAAAGTATGAGATTAAAAATAGGGAGGGTGAAATTGATGAAAGAGACATCAGGGAAAATGAAGAGATCGAATAAGGAACAGAAATTTTTAGAGGGTTTTTCAATACGGGAAGAGTTGATTCCAGGAGACTTGGGGTATCTGGCATACTTGCATGCGAAGATCTATCATAAAGAGTGCGGATACGACTTAGAGTTTGAAGGGTATGTATGCAAGACTTTTTACGAATTTACGAACCGCTATTCGCCGGAGCGGGATCGATTCTTTATAGCGGAGAAGGATGGGGAAATGATCGGCAATATTGCGATTCTTGGACACACGCAAGAGGAAGCGCAATTGAGATGGTTTCTGATTTCGCCTGAATGCCGCGGGTTTGGATTGGGTCAAATACTTTTCCAAAAAGCGATGGAATTTTGTCGTGAAAAGGGATATGAAAAAGTCTGGTTGCTTACGACATCTGATCAAGAAAAGGCAACGGCTATGTATACGCGTGAAGGTTTTGAACAGGTTTCTGAAGAAGCCATCAGCATGTGGGGCAGGGAGCTGGTAGAAAAAAGATTAGAACTACATGTGAAATAGTTGATAACGACAAATAGGTCATAAAAAAAAGAGATCCTTAGGATCTCCTTTTTATTGAAAAATAATTATTCACTATGCAATCAAGCGTACAAAGACTTCATGAAGGGGTTGACTGAGGGGAATCTGATGATTTCGAAGAACGGCATCAAGTGCCTTCATTGTCAAATAGACCTTCTCGGTATAGCAGTTTTCTCCCATATGACCGATTCGGAAAACTTGACCCTTCAAGTAGTCAAAGGCGCCGCCAATCATGATTTGATGGCTGTTTAGCATTTCGTCATGGAGTTCAGTAAATGAAATTCCCTCTGGGATGCAAATAGTCGTCACAGTATTTGAAAAGCCACCTTCCGGATATAGGGAAAGACCTGAGCCGGTTAGCGTTTCTCGAACAGCATTAGCGATTTGCGCATGACGAGCAAGGGCATTTTGATCCGCAAGCAATTGATCCACCGCTTCCCGTAGTGCGTAGATGTCGCTGATGGGCTGGGTGTAGGGAAACCATTGGTTTTCGTACCAGTTTTCCCAAATGCTCAAATTGCAATAAAACCCAGCGATTGGTGTTTTCCTGTTTTTCATAGTCTGCCATGCTGCATCACTTACACTGACGATGGTTAAACCCGGAGTTGACGACAGACATTTTTGTGAACCGCCTAGGGCGATATCAACTTTCCACTCATCGGTCAGCAAAGGTTCGCCACCCATAGCGGATACAGAATCAAGAATAGTGAGAATGTTATAGGATTTAAGCAAAGGACAGATCTGGTCAACTGGATTTGTGATCCCGGATGGGGTTTCGCAATGAACAAGGGTGGCAGCTTTAAAGTCATGCTGTTCCCGTAAAAAATCAGTCAGCTGAGCCATATCGATGGCATTTCGATAGTCGACTTTATATAAGGTCACTTCACCGCCGTACATTTTCACAAAATCCGCAAAACCGTGGCCAAAGATGCCGTTGTCGATACATAAAATTTTGTCGCCTGGCTCGATCAGAGAAGCACAGGCTGCTTCCAATCCTAAAATACCTTCGCCATCTAAAAGGAGCACGTCGTTTTTGGTATGTAAAAGACGCTGGAGTTGTTGGCAAGTTTCTCGGTAAAAATCATAAAAAGCAGGATCTAGATCGGGATTTGTGATCGGATGTGAAAGTGCGCGCCGTACGGATTCATTGACATAAGTTGGTCCAGGGGTCATAATAAGCGGTTGTTTCATGAGGATTCTCCTTTATGCGATTTGAAGTGGCTTGATTCGTTTTAAAGCAGGAACAAGGACAAGTGAAGCAAGACCAAATAAAAGCTGGGTGATATTGCCGGGAATGGAAGTCATGGGTGCGATCCAATTGCCATATAGAATGCCTTCGGTGGCGTAGTATCCAGCAATCATCCAGAGTGAAGCAACGAAAATAGCAATGAAATTCATAACCAGGCTTTTTCCTTTTTCCCCGTTTGCATTTGAAATGCTGCCAATCAGGTAACCCATAATGCCTCTGATGACAAAGGTAAAAGGAGCCCATGCAGTCCAACCCGATAAGATATCAAAGAGACCCATGCCGAAAGCACCGGCGATTGCGCCTTTTTTGGGACCATAGAGGATTGCGATTGCAAATAGAACCACGTTGCCCAAATGGATGAGACCTCCGTTTACTGAAATTGGAAGCCGAATGTTGATAAACATCGTTGAGACAAAAACCATTGCAATCAATAATCCGTTTATGGTGAGTTCTCGGACTCCACTATTTCGATTGCTTTTTGCTGTGTTGTGAGGCATATGTGTTCTCCTTTTATTGTTTGTGTTGTATGGATATGAGTATAAATCAAAATTGTGCTTTTTAAAATACACAGTTTTGATTAATTCGTAGGGGTCAGAAATTGAAATAATCTATATAACCATTGCAATCGAACAAGAGGATCGGATGCTTTTCATATTTGATGAAGGTTTCCAGGAAAGAGATGAAAGAGTGGGAAAGCCTAATCGAGAAATTAAGTAAAATCGTGTATAATAGAGAAAATATGCGATATGGTGAAAATCAATGAGGTGAGAAGATGAGTGAAGTGAAACAAAGTGTCTATCAGTTTTTAGAGAACTGCAAGATTGAATATAGAAAATACCAGCACCAACCGGTTTTTACAGTTGATCAAGCAAAAGAGCTTTCATCTGATCTGGAGGGAACAAATTGCCGGAATCTGTTTCTCAGAAATCGAAAAGGCAATCGGTATTACCTTGTGATTCTTGAAGAGAACGAAGAACTTTCTCTTCAAGATTTGAGGAGTTTTCTTAATGAGACAAATTTATCCTTTGCTTCAGCTGAGCGACTCTTTGCTTGCCTGAAAGTAAAACCTGGAGCTGTCGGTGCATTTGGGTTGATCAATGACGATGAAAACAAGGTTGCCGTTGTTTTGGGCAAGGGTCTTAGAAATCACGGTCAAATCCAGTTTCATCCGAATGAGAATGATGAAACGCTGTCGATTTCGTATGTCGATTTTGAAAAAATCTTAAACGTGCTTCAAAAAAGGATCGTAAGACTTTAAACAGACCAGGAATTTCCATAGATCGAATGCTGGAAAGTGTGATATGATTGCGCGTGAGAGTTTTATAAAGGAGACCGGCATGCGATTTGAAAAGTTAGAGTTGAACCCGATGATTCTGAAAGCAATTAAGGATCAAGAATATAAAGAATTAACACCCATTCAAGAAAAAGCAATTCCAATTGTACTAAGCGGAAGGGACTTGCTTGGATGCGCGCAAACAGGAACTGGCAAAACAGCAGCTTTTGCGGTACCTATCCTGCATTTGATTTCTAAAGAAAGTGCCAATCGAGAAACCTATCACCCAATTCGAACTTTGATTTTGGCGCCAACTCGTGAATTGGCGATCCAAATTGGGGAAAGTTTTAAAACTTATGGACAATATTTGGATATTCAAACTGCGGTTGTTTATGGGGGCGTACCGATCAATCGCAATATAAAAGCATTGAAAAGAGAGCCAAGTATATTGGTTGCAACACCAGGACGACTTCTTGACTTGATCGATGAAGGAATGGTCGACTTAGACAGCATTAAATTCTTGGTGCTTGACGAGGCGGACAGAATGCTTGATTTGGGTATGATTCAAGATGTTCAATCCATTCTTTCTAACCTACCGAAAAAGAGACAGAATATGTTGTTCTCTGCAACAATGCCAAATGAAATTTCGAAGTTGTCCACTTCTATTTTAAAGAATCCCGCACGGGTGGAAGTGAAAGGAAGGCTTTTTAAGAAAGCTGGGATCAACCAATTTGTCTATTATGTTGACGAACCGGACAAAACACCCTTGTTATTGCATTTGTTGCAAGATGAATCCTTTGACTCTGTTTTGGTTTTTACGCGAACAAAGAAAAAGGCGGATCAAGTATTAAAAGCCATTCAAGAGGCAGACATAAGCACCAGAGTAATCCATGGAGATAAAAATCAAACGGAAAGAATAGAGGCATTGTCGCTATTTAAAAATAAGGAAATACGAGTATTGGTTGCAACGGATGTAGCGGCACGAGGAATTGATATTGAGCAATTATCTCATGTTGTGAACTTAAATATACCCGCTGTTTCTGAAACGTATATCCACCGAATTGGACGAACGGGTAGAGCGGGAATGAGCGGCACGGCGATTTCCTTTTGCAACAATCAAGAACTACCTCGTTTAAAAGCAATTGAGAAGCTTCAGGGCAAAGAGCTCGAATGCGTAGAAAATCATCCCTATCTGCTCTATAATGTTTCCATTCAGCAAAGTCGGGAAAAATATCGAGAAAAGCCGAAAGCAAAAGGCAGTCAAAATAGACGAAATGGGAAGTCAACTCAGAAATCAAGAAATTCAGAGAAGGCAACTCGGGAACCAAGAAATTCAGAGAAAGCAACTCGGAAACCAAGGAATTCAGAGAAAGCAACTCAGAAACCAAGGAATTCAGAGAATGCTACTCAGAAACCAAGGAATTCAGAGAAGACAACTCGGGAACCAAGGAATTCAGGAAAGGCAAGTTCTCTGAAGCAGCAAGGGAAGAACTCTACAAGCAGAGGAAAGAACTCCAGGAGCAAATGAGCGGAACGAAATCTCTGTGTAGTGACCCCGCGATAACATGAAGGCATAGAATTGTGGTAAAATGTAGACAGAGAAATCAAACGTTACTGAATGGAGGAAAAATAATGAAATTTAATCGGCGATTGGAAATTGGTGTATGGTTAACGGCGTTGTATTTCATATTAACTCGATTTACGGAAAGTTCAGACCTGATTCAGGGCGTTGTTCTTGGTGTAGCTGCTGGATTTTTCTTATTGGGACTATTGCCAGACCATGTTTTGGCGAAAATTAAAAAATGGAAATCATTTAAATCATAGGAGAAACAAAGATGTCGAATACGAGCATGGAACGAATGAAAAAGTTGATTGAAGAAAAAAAGAAAGTCAGCGCGAAACAAGGATACAAAACGAACCAGGTGGAAGAACAAGAAGCCGTGAGCACAAGAAAGGCATTCCGAAATCAGAAGTCTGGTGGATTGTTTGACAGGTAAAATTGATCGGAGTGAGACCCAATGGCGTAGATGCCATTGGGTTTTTTTGTTTTTCTTGTTCCTCAGTTTGAACAAATTCGTTTCGTGATGTGTGATAAAATAAAGTCAGTAACCATAAAAAGGGAATCAAGGCATCGAATCTATGGTCATTGAAGCATCAGGAGGAGCAAGGATGAGTGTGCAAGCAAGGGCAATAGAAAGTGCTTTCAAGCTATTTGGATTTCATAGGATAATTAGGAAGCAGATGAAAGATCCTGGAAGATCGACAAAGGAGTTTGTACCGAAAAAAATTGACAAGAAATATATGGTCGCTAGGCAGTCTATCCATAATCGAGAAGTCATTACTTTCGATCGGGATTTTAAAAAACAGAATCGACACATTGTCTTTTTTCATGGTGGCGGATATATTTTTGAAATTGCCTCCATGCATTGGGAATTGCTAGATCGGTTGGCAGATTCAACAAAAAGCCGCATGACGGTTATCAATTTTCCTTTGGCACCGGAATCAACCTATCGGGAAACTTTTGAGATGATTTTTCAAACGTATGATTTTCTTGTGAAGAACTATCCAAAGGATGAGTTCGTATTTATGGGAGATTCTGCCGGTGGAGGACTTGCTCTCGCAGCCGTCCAAGAATTGGTCAATCGTGACTGTGAGTCATTGCCCAAACAAGTGGTTTTGCTGTCACCATTTATGGATTTGACCCTGAAAAACATTGATTTCGAGGAGGGTCTGAAAGTAGACGTACTCTTGGATTATGAGTTCTTGCATTATTGTGCTGACGCTTATGCAGGTGGAGATGAGAAGAAACTGCCATGGTTGTCGCCTCTCTATGGTAATTTGAATAATCTGCCAAATACGGCAGTTTTTTATGGAACACATGAATTGTTTATGGTAGATTGTTTGAAATTAAAAGGTCTTGTTAAAAGGACCAATTCAAGATTCCATTTCAAGGAGTATAAAAACATGCCACATGATTGGGGGATTCTTCCGATTCCGGAACGTGATCGGTTGATCTCAGATATTCATCAGTTTCTTGATTCGAGTGTTGGATAAAAATAGCAGTATTAGGGAATCGATTTGATCCGAAGTGTGCGTGGAAGCGTCTATCATTTAAGGATCAATTCTAAAAAAGTAGAAGAGAGGAAGTGGGAAGATGAAAGTTATTGCAACAGATAATGCATTAAAACCTTCTGGACATTACTCGCAAGCGATTGTTCATCATGATTTGGTTTATATCTCAGGACAATTGGCGATTGATTCAGAAACGGGTGAGAAGAGACTGGGTACCATCGAGGAAGAAACCGCAGTAGTTTTACATAACTTAGATTTGATATTGAAGGAAGCGGGAAGCGATCGAAACCATGTTTTGAAAACAACGCTTTATGTTTCGGACATATCCTTATGGGATCGCGTCAATCGGGTATATGGAGAGTATTTCGCCAATCATAAACCGGCACGAGCGGTTGTCCCGACAAGAGAGCTGCATTTCGGATTTAAAATCGAGATTGAAGCGATCGCTGCACTTGTGAAACCAAGCAAGTAGGCGGGGGACGTGTTTTTTTCCGAGTTGATCGAGTTAGGGTCAAAGAGGATAAGGAGGTTGTTATGACGGTTACCTATATCTGCCATGAATGTGGAAAGAAATATGAACTCGATACCTTGGCATTTCGATGTGAGTGTGGTGGGTTATTTGATTTGGAAAAACCGAAATTCGAGTTTGCAAGGGATCAAATTGTACAGGAAGAATGGAGCTTATTTCGATATATCCAAGCCCTGCCCTTTGAGAAGGGAAGCGGAGCTTGGAAAGAAACTTCCATGGGGGAAGGACTGACACCGATTCTCACGCTTGATCCAGAAATGCCGAATGTGTTGGTGAAATTGGATTATGCCATGCCAACTTTATCCTTCAAGGATCGGGGAGCAGCGGTTTTAATCGCCAAAGCGAAAGAGTTAGGGGTTGAAAAAGTCATTCAAGATAGTAGTGGGAATGCAGGAACGGCAATCGCGGCGTATGCGAGCAGAGCTGGGATGGCGTGCGAAATTTATGTCCCCAAAGCAACTTCCACTAAAAAAATCAAGCAAATTTCTGCCCATGGAGCAAAGGTTCACATCGTGAATGGAAGCAGGGAAGATACCGCTGAAGCGGCTTTGCATGCGGCAGAGAAGGGCGATGCATTCTATGCCAGTCATGTATATAATCCATTTTTCTATGAAGGAACCAAAACTTTTGCCTATGAGGTATTTGAGCAACTTGCAGGCGATATGCCTGACTCCGTCATCGTTCCATTAGGGAATGGCACCTTGGTGTTAGGGTGTTATTATGGATTTCAAGAGTTGGTTCATGCGAATTTAATCAAAAAAATGCCTCGGATCATTGCGGTTCAAGCGGAGACGTGCGCACCGATTTATGAAGCCTTCATAAGGGGCGAACAATCGATTAAAGAAGTCGTGAACACTGGAACCTTGGCGGAAGGGATAGCAATTGCCAATCCATTAAGAGGGAAGCAAGTTTTGGAAGCGATTCAGGCGACAGCCGGCGAGATTATCATCGCGCCAGAAGATCGAATCCTTGATGCAAAAAAAGCGCTAGCTGAGAGAGGCTTTTTTGTTGAAACGACGACTGCAGCAACCTTTGCAGGATTTTATGACCTCTGCGAAAAGGAAAATCATGATTCGCTTGGAACAGTGCTCATTCCATTATGCGGTGCAGGATTAAAGAGTGCGGAATAATGGCAATGGAAAAGTGCTGACTTAAAAACAATACAAGTGAAAGAGCAGGTATTACATGAAAAACCGCATTGAAAAAGACAGCATCAAAACACGCAAGTCGATTCGAACGTATACAGGTGGAAAACTATCGGCAAGTGACAGAAATCAAATATTGGATTATATCAATCATGCTGAAAATCGATTCGGCTTTCATGGGAATCAAATCAAAATTCAACTAATTGAAGTTGACGAAATGATATCTGACAAGATTGGCACCTACGGAATTATTAAAAATGCGCCGGCATTTCTTGTTGTAAGTTGCAAAAACAGTCGAGATGTTTTGTTTGATTGCGGATATGTGGTGGAGCGAATGGTCTTGTATCTGGAGCAAAATGGATTAGGGACATGTTGGCTTGGCGGCACATTTCATCGAGCCAAACTAGTTGAAAAAATCACGCTTTTACCGGATGAAATCATTCCTATTATTTTGCCGGTGGGTTATGGTGAGAAGAAGCGGTCTTTAAGCGATAAAATGATACGAAGCCTTGCAAAAGGCGATTCACGCTTGGCGTTCGACGAGCTCTTCTTTTCTGAGAACTTTATGCAGAAAATCAACGATCCTGATCTGAGAGGAATCTTGGAACTGGTGAGACTCGCTCCGAGTGCTTCTAACAAGCAGCCGTGGCGAATCTTGATGGATGCAAATGGCGATGCGCATTTTTATTTGAAACGAACGTCAAAATATGCAGGAGCCATCGGGTACGATATTCAATGGCTTGATATGGGGATTTCCGCGGCACATTATGAAATTGCGTGTGGAAGCAACGAGTTTTTTGTCCAGACTTCCAAGGCAGGCAAAGAGTTTGATTCTTTGGAATATGTGATCTCTGTAAAAGTTGATAGCGCAAAAAGCCGATAAGGGTTAGAGGTGAATGATGGAAAAGATCATATTGAAAGAAGAAAAGGAAACCTTATTGATTCCTTTGTACGGAAAGGCGATGGAAAGCAAGAAAAGGAATCCGCTTATTCGGGATATAAAGGGAATGGAGATCATTGAACGGATCGCGTATCCTTTCGGAAAATTGCATATTCCCGAGAAGACAAACATTATGATGAGTATGCGTGCGGCGATGTTGGATCGCTATGCGGAGGCGTTTATTCAACAACATCCTAATTCGATGTGTCTCCATTTGGGCTGTGGATTGGATAGTCGGTACATGCGAATTCAAGAGATCGGCAAGGCCTGGATCGATGTCGATTTTCCAGAAGTGATTGAGCTTCGCAGAAAATTCTATCAGGAGACAGAACGGTATCATATGGTAGGAAGTTCAGTTACAGAGAGCGCGTGGATTGATCATCTGAGTGTTGAAGGCGAGTCGAAATTGGTGATTGCAGAAGGCCTTTTGATGTATTTGTCAGAAGAAGAGATTTTTAAATTGATTGCAAGGCTACGTGAAAAAATCGGGCCATTCACCTTTATTTTTGATGCCTACAGTAACTTAACAGCGAAGCATGCAGCCAAGCATCCTTCTTTGAAGAAGACGGGTGCTGAGATCAAGTGGGGATTGGATGATGAAAGAGAACTTACAGCACGTTTGCCCAATCTTGTTTTCCAAGAAGAACGATATTTTTTAGACCCTGTTGATCTCGATAAGCTATCAAGCGGTATGCGGTTCATGTTTCGGCTTTCTGGTCATTTTAGAACGGCAAGAAACGCGCATCGGATCATGATTTTTGAGGTGAAGTAAGCAGCAGATTTGCTTAGGGCTCCTTTTTCTGGGCATGTATGAATTGAAAGAATTCTTATGAGAAGAAGGTGAACGAATGAAGATACTGGTGTTTTACGGGTCTGTACGCAGACATAGGCAGGGGGTCAAAGCTGCAAGATTTGTCGTCAGCGAAATGGAGCGGCGCGGGCATGCGGTCACGTTGGTTGATCCGCTCGAGTATGATTTCGGTTTATTAGACCTCATGTATAAGGAATATGCCGCAGACGAAAAGCCAGAGAAAATGCGGGAACTGGCGGACATGATTGTTGCAGCGGATGGATTCATTGTCGTCAGTGGGGAATACAATCATTCTATTCCACCAGCGTTAAGTAATATGATGGATCATTTTTTGGAAGAGTATTTCTTTCGACCATGCGGCATTGTCGCGTATTCAAATGGACGATTTTCAGGTGCGCGCGTTGCCATGCAGTTGAGGGCTTTCTTGAGTGAAATGGGAATGGCGACGATATCCTCGCTCTTTCTCATTGCCAATGTTGGAGAGAGTTTTCATGATGATGGTACGCCGACAAAAGAAGGGTACGCGCGACATTTTGAATCTTTTGCCAATGAATTGGAATGGTATATGAAGATAATAAAAGATGGAAGCGAGAAGTATAAAAAGCCCTATTAGTTGCACGTTATATGGTAAATAGAGCTGATTCAACCACCGGTTTACCCGAGTTTTTGGGGTAATTTGGTGGTTTTTTTATGCGGTGCGGAATGGTTTTTTGGGTTGAAGTGAATTGGCAAATTTTACTTGTTTTATTCAAAAGGGAGCGGGTAATTATTTAGAGAATCGTAAACATAAATTGTGTAAACGGGCATATGTTTATTTCCATGGTAAGATATTCAAGTAAATGTTCAAAAGTTTACTATAAGGCTTTAAAAATAAACAATATTATAAAATGTGAAAAGATGATCTTGTCGAAAGATAAGTACGCAAAGTTGTGAGTCTGAAGTGTCGAGAAGATACAAGGATTGTCAGACTGCCATGTTCTATGGCGGTCTTCACCTGTTTTTGAAAGGGGGGATTGATTTCGAGTTTGAAATTTCTAGCGTCTCATGGATGATTGGCAGTTTGAAGAGCTGTTTGCACACGAAAGGAGGCGATGATTATATAGAAACGACGTTTTGCAATATGATTTGAATGTTTACGAATTTCAATCTGTTCGAAAGGAGAAATGAAATGAAACGCAAGGGGAAACGATTGATGGGCGTTGTTATGGCTTTTCTATTGATTCTTAGTTTGGCTACTCCGGCTGTTGCTGATGTTGAACCGCTTTTTTTGGAAGCGAGTCTGTTTCCGGGAGAACGTGTTGATGAAATAAAGACAGTCACATTTGAGTTGTCTGAAGAAGCGGATGTTGTATTTGCATTTGACTTAACGAGCAGCATGAGTGGCATTATCGGAGCGGCAAAGACAAATGCGGGAGCTTTGATGACTGAGTTGGATACATGGGGCGGCTTGCATGGTATTGATTTTGACTATGGTGTCATGTCTTACATGGACTATGTGGGTTCCTATGCCTCATGCGGATATGATGCAGTGTATGGTTATGCTGTCTCAGGTGATTATCCATACAGTTTGGATCAGGGAGTGACTTCAAATAATACACTTGTTGATGCTGCGATCACCGGATTGAGTCTCGGCAACGGTGGAGACGGTCCCCAGGATTATACGCGAATTTTCTATGAGAGCTATGCGGATTCTAACGTGAATTGGCGAAGTGGAGCAGAGAAAGTGTTGTTAAACTTTGGCGACAATGTGCCTCATGATTGCGATTTGAAAGAAGACGTGCCTGGAACGAGCGGTACTTGGTCTACCGGCGGTGACCCGGGGCCTGATACGGTGATGGGCACAGGCGATGATCTTGATCTTCAAATCGTTTTAGCGGATATGGCTAATGCGGAAGTCAAGTTGTTGGAAAGCCATTCAACAGCGACCTATAGTCAATATTGGGATTACTGGACAGGCGTCACGGGTGGCAAGATGTTTGTAACAAGTTCAGGAATTTGGCTTGATCAAGTCAGTGAAGAGATTAAAAAGTCTCTCGCCTATGTAGAGGATCTGCACTTTGTAGCAGACCCCGGATTTGAGAGTTGGTTGACAACCGGATACGAAAGCGGATGGATGTATGATGGATCGATTGATGTTGCTATTGAGATAGAAGTTCCCATGGGTACGCCAGCGGGTGATTACGACTTTGTACTTACTGCAGTGGACGCGTACGGCAATGAATATGGCACTCAAGATGTGCTGATTCATGTGAAAGAATCAGTTTTAATCGATATTAAGCCTGGCAGCTTCCCGAATAGTATCAACTTGAAAAACAAAGGTGTTATTCCTGTAGGAATCCTGGGCAGTGCTGATTTTGATGTAACGACGGTTAGTATGGGATCAGTGGTATTTGCAGGCGCAGTTCCGCAAGATCCAGTTCTCTCTTTTGAAGATGTAAACGGCGACGGATTCTTAGATCTCGTCTTGCACTTTAATACGCAAGAAGTAAATATTCAGCCAGGTGATACAGAAGCTTGTCTGACTGGATTAACCTATGGTGGAATCGTGTTTGAAGGATGCGACAGTGTCCGAACCATTCCGAAGAATTAAGAAAATCGAAATTTAGATACAATAATCGATGCAGCATGAGTATTGTAAAAGAAGGTAACCCTTGTGGTTATCTTCTTTTCTGATGAAAAACTATTGGGGGGAATGCACGGATCATATGGTTTGGCGCGGGAGGATTATAGAACAAATGAATAAATAAGAGGATCGGTGTTTTCATCACTGGATTTTCATGGTAAGGTAGTGACAATAAGTTTTGGAGGGATTGGATGTATAAATTTATTGCATTGGATGTAGATGGAACACTTGTGACAAGCGAGCGGACGATTACTGATTCAACAAAGGCGGCGATACAAGCGGCTATCGAAAAAGGAGTTTTGGTCAGCATTTCTTCAGGACGGCCCTATGTAGGCGTAGGACCGATTGCAAAACAATTGGGTTTAAAAGCGCCGATGATTGCATATAATGGCGGCATGATCGTAGATTCGACGAATGATCAAATCATCTATGAATGCGGTATGAATCCTGAAGATGCAAGACGGGTGATCGCCGACGGTCAAAAAGAGGACACTACCATTATTATCTGGTCTAAGGATGAACTCTATGTTAATCGGATGGATGTACGCGTTGATTCTTATCGTCAGATCTCTGATGTGGTACCGCATTTGATTGAGGATTACGAAGCGTTGATTGAACAGGGGATTACCAAAATTCTCTGGATAGACGATGTGGAAACGATTGTAGTATATCGGGACCGTTATCGGAAAAAGTATCAAGAACAGATTAATGTAGTGACATCTCTTCCCATGTTTTTGGAATTTGTCGACAAAGGCGTGTCCAAGGCAGAGGCTCTGAAAAGGATCGGAGAGCAGTATGGAATCAAACGCGAGGAAATGATTGCCATCGGAGATGGAGACAATGATTTGGAGATGCTGGAGTATGCTGGGCTCGGCATTGCCATGGGGAATGCCCATGACCATGTGAAGGCGGTTTGCGAGGATGTAACGGCATCTAATGATGATGATGGAGTTGCCAAAGCGATTAAAAAGCATATCTTGCAGGGTTAAATGCAAGAGAGAACAGGGGTGTTTGTGATGGAGCGAATTGAGTCTTTCGAACCGATTGTTGGCGAAGAACCGAGGGTGTTGATTCTTGGAACCATGCCAAGCGTAAAATCTTTGGAGTTTCAAGAATACTATGGATACGGACGGAATCAATTTTGGCGAATTATGGGAGACCTCTTTGGCTTTGATCGAAATGATCCCTATACGATTCGCACAGCAAAAATCATCGCTCAAGGTGTTGCCGTTTGGGATGTGATGCAGTCCTGCGAACGCAAGGGAAGTCTTGACAAGGATATCAAAAATGCGGAGTATAACGATATCGTTGGGTTGATTCGTCTAAATCCCAGCATTCGAATTGTGATTGCCAACGGTGGCAAGGCACGGGACGTTTACAACAAGCAGTTTCGTGAGGCATTGCCGCAAATCGAAATGATTCCGTATTGCTCGACAAGTCCTGCGAACGCGATTGCCTACGAAAAGAAGATGCAACAATGGCGAGGCATCCTCCAATTACTCGACTAGACTAAGAAAGTCATCTTTATTTGATGACTTTTTTTTATTGCTAAATTTTCCAATTAACTATCACAATACTTCATCGAAATACGATGGTTTTTGCTGAAAATTGGATTGGTCCAATAATTTAGAGCATAGGCTCAAGGAATGTTAAAAACTTATGAATGTGTCATTGTGTCCGCCGTATAGAGACAATTGCACCTTTGTAGAAAGCATGATAGTATTCGATTTAAACCACGTTTTGGAGGAGTTATGGAATTATTATCAAGAATCGATTCACTGGTATGGGGACCACCGCTACTGATCTTGCTTGTTGGCACAGGCATTTACTTAACCTTTCGATTGGGCGTACTACAGATCTTTAAGCTGCCCTTGGCAATCAAATATCTGTTTTCTAAGGATGAAGAATCGGCAAAAGGGGATGTGTCCAGTTTTGCGGCATTATGCACCGCGTTGGCTGCGACCATTGGTACTGGAAATATTGTAGGGGTAGCGACAGCCATTAAGGTTGGAGGACCAGGTGCATTATTTTGGATGTGGATAGCTGCCTTCTTCGGTATGGCGACAAAATACGCAGAAGGTTTATTGGCCGTCAAATATCGGGAAGTCGATGACGATGGGAATATGTCGGGCGGGCCCATGTATTATTTGCAGAATGGATTGAAGAGCAAGTTTCTGGCGAAGATGTTCGCACTCTTTGGCATCTTTGTCGCTTGTTTTGGGATTGGAACCTTTCCGCAGGTCAATGCGATCACTGCGGTAGTGGAGACGACCTTCCATGTCCCGGTAATTGTAACAGCGATTGTATTGACAGTTTTAGCCGCCATGGTTATCGTGGGGGGAATCAAGAAAATCTCTAAGGTATCTGAAACAATCGTTCCCTTTATGGCGGTGTTTTACTTTGTTGGCGCGATGATCATCCTGGTGCTTCATGCCGATGCGATCCCTTCTTCTATTGCCCTTGTTATAAATAGTGCTTTTACGCCTACGGCTGCAGCGGGTGGTTTTTTGGGAGCGAGCATGATGATGGCCTTGCAAAGCGGGATTGCAAGAGGAGTCTTTTCCAACGAATCGGGCTTAGGCAGCGCACCGATTGCCGCGGCCGCGGCAAAAACAAATTCTTGTGTGCGGCAGGGTCTGATCTCGATGACGGGAACCTTTGTCGATACGATTTTGATCTGCACAATGACAGGTTTGGTGTTGATTATAACAGGAGAGTGGTCCGGTGAATTAAGTGGCGCAGCCATGACAACTGCGGCATTTGCTGGAGGATTGAGCGTTGTTGGTCAATTTATTGTGACCATCGGATTGATCTTCTTCGCCTTCACGACCATTCTTGGATGGAGTTATTATGGGGAGCGTTGTACCGAATATCTCTTTGGAGTAAAGGGAATCAAATTTTTTAAGGCTTTCTATATTTCCATGATCGGCCTCGGTGTCTTCTTGAAATTGGAAGCCATTTGGGTGCTAGCCGATATCGTCAATGGATTAATGGCGGTACCGAATCTCATTGGATTGGTGGGATTGAGCAATGTTGTGGTCTACGAAACGAAGAGTTACTTTAAGAATTTGAAAACAATGGATGAAATCTCAGAGATTCCGACAAGTGAAAGCAAGACGTTGGAAGTAGAAGAGGATAGAATGATTGGATAGCAATGTCAGCAAAGAAAAGAGGAGCGAAAGCTCCTCTTTTTCTATGCAGAGCGGGTGAAACTTTTTCAAGATGTGGGCGTCTGTAAGAGTAGTAAAAGACAATTTTGGGAGGAGTTCACATGAAAAAGAAAAGCATAATTGGAGTTGGAGTACTTGTAGCATTATTGGTGACGGGGTGTTCAAGCGCCGTAGAACCAAAATTGGATCCTGGAACAACAGAACCGACAGCCATTACTCTTCCGGAGTCAAATTTGGTGGAGATGGAAAGAGTAGATCCGATGACTGTATCGGAAGAAGCGCGGCAAGAACTGGAAGTGCGAAGAAACAAAGAGGGAGCTTATCTATTTACAGACAATGGGGAAAATTATTTAGCCGTTTTTGCGGGAGAGCGAAACACGGGCGGCTATGGCATTGAGATTACAGAGGTAGTTTTGGTTGATTCCGAATTGATGGTGAGTGTTGAAATGACGGAACCGGGATTTGATGTGGTGGTGACAGATGCTTTGACCTATCCCATGGATCTTGTTGAGTTGATAAATGTGGAGAGCATTGAAGAACTGGCAGTAACTCTTGAACTGGAGAATGGTACGGTTAGCACCGTGAATGATGAACGCACAGATCAAGGATATTATGTTTCGCCAACATCGGAGTATAAATCGGGTGAAATTATAACGGTGGGAGATATCATGGAATTTGATGGCCAGTATATTCATATTATTGCCGGTGATTTGGTTGAAGTGTTTGAGTATGACAGGAACCAAGCCTCTGAGTATTATCTGGGCCAAAAGGTCCAGTTGATCAAGGGGGAGAGTGGAAATACACTTAAACCATTTATCGTTGAAGATTTCAGTATTCGTCATAGCAATATGGGACAGTTAATTTATGATGCAAATGGGGAAATTACACAAATTGGCGAAGAAACCATAACGGTTTCAACAGATGATGGAGAGTTGATTTTTAAAGTATACGAGAAACCTTCAGTAGTTGTTGGGGACCAGGTTGAAGTTCATTATATGAACTTTGGTGGTACAGAAGAGAATTCTATGATTGCATTATACAGAGAAAACAGCAAAATGGAAATGCTCGTTCGAGAAATTCATCGAACGGAAAGTGGAAAGTTGATGCTGTATACGTCAGCTATTGCCAGTGAGAAGATAGACTATCATGTATCAATTGGCGGTGGGACGGTTGCAGAATTCAATTACTCGGAAATTCAAGTGGGTGATTTTGTCACTGTCTATGCGGATATTATTTTAGAGAGTGAGCCAGCACAAGTACATGCAAGTAGAGTGATTAAATAAAAGAATCCAGCCCAGAGGGCTGGATTTTATTTTGTATTAAGTCGCATGGCATCTTTGTCTTTATACATGCGTTGGTCTGCCGTTGCGATCGCTTTTTCTAGGGAAACTTCTTCTTCCGGCAGCTGAACAATTCCTATACTAGGAACAATTTGTGTTGATGGAGCGACGGTATCTAGTGAAAAGGAAAGCTGTTTACGGATTGTTGCAGCGTCAAGAGTTAATCTGCAGTTCTTAGATGACTCAATTAGGATGACAAGAAACTCGTCGCCTCCCAATCGATAAACTTTTTTTTGCTGACAAGGAAGTTTACTAAGTTGCTCAGCAAAGGTTACCAGGACTTGATCGCCAATTTCGTGTCCGTATCGATCATTGATTTGCTTGAAGGAATTGATGTCAAACATAAACACGGTTACAGGCAGTTTTTGAATTGCACTTGTAAGCTTGTCCATCTGTTTATTCAAGGCATGTCGATTTCCCAAATTGGTGAGGGGATCGGTTAGCGCTTGGTATTGAAGCTGGTGCCGGGTATGCAGAATCATAAAAACCATGAGTCCAATCAATAAACTGATCATAATGAAAATTAAACGCATTTCGGTGTAATATGGAATGCTGGACTGCCATCCTTCAATCGGTTCGGCAGTGACAAGCCATTGACTGTTTAAAATCTTCATATCCAGAATGAGACCATCTCGATCAAGAATCGTTGGATCTCCGAAGAAGAGGGTAGTGGGGAATTGGTCAGCATTGTAAACGCCGATATTTAGGCCAGCCTCTTTTGCGATTTCTTCTAAGTCTTTTTTATATTGGTTAGCATCCATAACGATGCTGATTTGTCCCCAATACTCTCCGAATCGAGTTAAAGGAAGACGTGCAATAAACCCTTGTCCACCTTGTACGAGGTGGATCGGACCGCGGAATGTGTCTTCCTCTTTTTGCTTAACGAGCAAGACATCGGTTTTCTGATTGTCTACTTTTGCCAAATCAACGCCAAGCGCTTCTTCGTTCCCTTCTTGGGGATAATTCCAAATGACTGTTGTGTCTTGAAGAATGCCAATATTTCGAATCAGGGTTTTTTTACCTTTCAATAGATAACCCAAGAAAGCTTCAGATTCCCGATTGGTTAGTTGTGGGTTGGTTTCGACATAGGCCATATACCCTTCCAGCAGGTAGATGCTTTCTTGGATAGAAATTTCAGCATTGGATTGGAATTGTACAATTTGATTCATCAAATCAAGCCGTTCCTGCTTATGGTTGTTCTCTGAAGCTGAGTGGAGAAGGAAAAGTGAAAGACCAATCAAGAGTATGCTAACAATACTTCCACTGAGAAGCGAGTGTAGGAATTGCTGTTTTGTGACAGGATACCTCATATACGTTGCCTCTCTTTTCATAAATAATGGGTATACAAATTATATCATAATTGAGAGAAGGAAACTGTTTCGGTGTGAGCATGTGCTGTGATGCCCATTCTTTTGTTTTTCACCGGATTGATGTAGGATAAGAAGAGGAAGTAAGGACATCGAAGGAGAAAACAATGAATCGACTACAAAAGCAGAAAAAAACACATTATCTTCGAAAGACAGTGATCGGCCTATTCGTGGTTATCCTATTGATTATGGGTGGATTTTATATCTATACCTTGGATTACTATCGAGCTGATGTAGAAGTTGAAAAGCTGATTGAGCAGGAACCTGAGCGAATTCAAACTGATGGGAGTTTGACGATCGTTTATCCGGAAGGAAAATCGGATAATAAAATTGGATTGGTTTTTTACCCCGGAGGCAAGGTGGAAGCGATCGCGTATCTGCCGTTACTCTTTCAACTATCAGAACAAGGGATTACCTGTGTCTTGACCGAGATGCCGTTTAACTTAGCGGTCTTTGACACCAAAGCCGCAGACAAGGTTTATCAAGCTTATCCGGAGATTGATCAATGGTTCTTAGCGGGACATTCCTTGGGGGGTGCTATGGCGAGTAGTTATGTTGAAAAAAATGCCGACAAGCTGGAAGGTTTGATTCTTTTGGGCGCCTACCCTATCAATGATGCTGATATTTCAACCCTGGCGATTTACGGAACCGAGGATGTACAATTAGATCTGACAAAGTTAGAATCGACCGCCAATCAATTGGAAATATGGGGGGGGAACCATGCGTATTTTGGCAATTATGGCGAACAAGAAGGCGATGGTATCGCTTCGATTTCCCGAGAAGAACAACAATCGATCGCGGTAAAAACGATCATTGCGTTTATTGAAAAAGAGATGGAATAAGAAATAGTCCTAAGCGATTCCACCGCTTAGGACTGTTTTTGTGTAGAACAGATGATGATTAGTCTTTGCGTACCGCGGATTCTAGAATGGAGAAGGAATGCGTGTCGCAATTGATTTCAGCCAATGCGCCGTAGGGTAAGCAAATTTTGGGTTCGGTATGTCCAAAGTTCAAATTGGTTAATACCGGAAGATCGGTGAGATTGAATTCTGCCAAAACCTTTACAATGACTTTTTTGTATGCATCATAGTGAACCTCGTCCATAGGCTTGCCCCAGATGATGCCATTGAGTTTGCTTAGGATTCCCATCATGCCATAGGTGCGTAATCCGCACTCGATAAATATTGGATCGGGTTTGTCTTCCGAGGTCTCTAAAAACAGGATGGCCTGGTCAAAAGATTCCAGAGGCGGGAAGAGTTCGGTTCCTCGCAACTCGTCAAAAACTTCAAAGCAGCCGCCGAGCAAAGGACCCTGCACGACCCCCTTGCCTTGAATCAGCTCATACCCTTGATTCTGCTTATAGGATCGTGCGGTGTTTTGATTTGCTATAACCCAAGGCAGGAACTCGCTGGTCCATTCCTGCGATGGCTTTATCTCTCCAATGGGATCTGTTTGGAACAGGGTGCGTTGGAGGTGTTCGATCGTATAGGGATGCATCTCAATATTTTCCGCAAAATCTACTAACACGGTGGGACCATAGATGCTGGACAATCCGGCTTTTAGACAAATCAGATGGGTGATGGTGGAGTCGGAATAACCGAGAAAGATCTTGGGGTTATTTCTAATTACATCGTAATCGATAAATGGCAGCATGCGAATGCTGTCGTTTCCGCCAATGTTGGCGATAATCCCTTTAATTGACGGATCTTTAAAGGCGTTCATCAGATCCTCCGCGCGTTTTTCTGGATGTGCATAAACAAAAGCTGTTCCCTTTAATGCATGTTCTGTTTCTACCACTTCAAGACCGAAGACTGTCTCAAGACGTACTTTGCCTTGCTGATATCGCCAGAGAATTTCTTCATCCCCGGCACCGCCCCAGGACAGACTGATTGTTGCGACCTTATCTCCTTTTTTTAGTTGATTTGGTTTCAAAAGATTCATACCAACACCTCCAAGTAAACTTTGAGTATTATCATATCATAATAATTTCTTTTGAGTCGTGAATTTCAGTCGGATTTCTTTTATGGAAGACGCCTGACCAGCGGCGAGCGGGTATAAAATTTATGAAAGGGCAGAAAGGAGCACGTGATGAAAAAGCAATGGTCTGCTAACGCATGGATGGCAATCGGTATTACTGCGGGTGTGATTTTCGGTGGGATCTTATGGATGGTCTTTGACAAACCTGCTACATTGGTAGTTATTGGATATCCCTTTGGATTGGCATTGGGAATCATTTTGAAAAACAGATTTGCAAAACCGCAAAAATTTGGTGCAAATTTGACGACGGAGCAACGAAGAACACAGATGGTGATGATTGTCGTGATTTCAATACTCGTTGTGATTGGGATGCTGATCGTTTCATACCTAGCAAAATGAACATTCGCGATCATGCGATTGACATTTTCTTCAAGAGTGGCTGCGTGATATAATAAAAATATCATGTACGATCAATACGTTGAATGGGGAACTTCGGCTTTTGGACTTTGAAGAAGCGATGCTAGGCTTGCCCGTTCACGACCTTGCCGTTCATCTTTACTACTATCGGAATCATAGGGAGTGGGATTACGAGAACGTGAAAACGGCATTGTTGAAAGGCTACGCAAGAATTTTGTCATTGCCAGATCTGACAGATGAAACGCTGGAATTATTGATGACTGCTCGACGCGTTAACTTCTTGAACTATGTGTTGACCGTTTTGGAAGATCCAAGAGATTTTATCAATAGAAGCCTGCCTAGAGTAAAAGCGTATCTTTCCTATGAGTAGTTGATCGAAAGGTGTAATGATTATACTTTCAAATTGAGGTGTGGTATAGTACTTATTATATGGAAACGTCTAAATCTCGACGAAAGGATGGCGCTATGTTTGTTCCAGTGAAAAGTAAAAAGGTTTATGAACATGTGATTGAACAAATTCAAAATATGGTGATGACGGGCGTTCTGCAAAAAGGGGACAAACTTCCGTCGGAACGAGATCTTGTTGAGCAATTGGGCGTTAGCCGCGCCTCTATACGCGAAGCGATTCGAGCGCTAGAAATGATCGGTCTTATTGAGAGCCGTCAAGGGGAAGGCAATTTTATCGGGGGTGACATTAATAGCAGTTTTTTTGAGCCACTCTCCGTTATGTTTATGCTGAATGACGGGAAATCAGAAGATGTATTGGAATTGCGACGAGTCATCGAAGTGGAAGCAGCTGCATTAGCAGCGGGTCATATTACAGAAGAAGGGAAAGTTGAATTAAATCGTTTGATGTTGGAATTGAAAGAAGCCAAAAACGAAGATGAAAGTGCAAAAGTGGATAAGGCTTTACATTATACAATTGCGAAGATCAGCGGGAATTATTTGATATTAATTCTTCTTAACACCATTTCTTCTCTTATGGAATCTTTTATCCGGGATGCGCGGGGAATGATATTACGGGAAGAAAGCCAAAGGGAAATGTTGATTGAGCAACATCAAAAAATTTGCGACAGTATTATCCAGGAAAACCCAAATGCTGCAGTTAAGGCAATGAGAGAGCATTTGCAGACGATCAATCAGACAATGATAGAACTCAAGAATCAACAGGCTATCCAGTGATTATGGATAGTTTTTTTTTGTTCAGTTTACTCTAAATTTTTGGTGCTAGGAAAACATTATCCAGTCAAAGTGAAACACGGGAAAACGTTAAATAATAAACATACACGTTAATAAAAAAACAATCATTGCAATTTTTTAGTTATTCTCATATGATGAAAACACGAACTGGTCAGACCATAATACCAACAGAGGAAGGAGAATGATAATGAGCAATATTGTTTTATTTGCTTTGGCATTGATACCGATTGTCGGATTGATGATTGCCTTAGGGGTAATGCGAATTCCCGCCCACAAAGCATGTACCATCACTTTGCTGATAACAGTAATTTTAGCGTTATTGGTTTGGAAGATGCCTGCTCTACTGGTAGCAACAGCAGCATTGGAGGGAGCGGTGATCGGGCTTTGGCCTATCATGATTGTTATTGTGGCCGCAATTTTTACTTATAATCTGGCTGTTCATACCAAGAGTATGGAAACGATCAAGACGATGCTTTCGGGTATTACGACAGATCGACGCATTCAGGTATTGATTTTGGCATGGGGGTTTGGCGGATTTTTAGAGGCGGTTGCCGGTTATGGAACCGCGGTTGCGATACCAGCGAGCATACTGGCTTCGCTTGGATTTGATCCCTTGTTTGCAGCGGTGATTTGCTTGGTGGCAAATACAGTGCCGACGGCGTTTGGCGCGGTAGGAATCCCAGTAACGACCTTGGCAAAGGTAACTGGATTAAATGTATCAATTTTGAGTTTCAACGTCGCGTTACAGCTTGTTGTCTTTATTGTGATCATTCCATTTATTCTTGTGATGATGACGACAAAAAGCGTAAAAGGAATAAAGGGCGTGGTTGGAATCACCCTGGCATCTGGTTTGGCATTTGCCTTACCGCAATTGCTTGTCGCAAAATATTTAGGTGCTGAGTTGCCTGCATTGATTGGAAGCATCGCGAGTATGGGAGTCACGATTTTTTTGGCCAAGCGTATGAAGAAAGACGAATCTGTTTCGAGCGAAAAGCAAACGATTTCAATGAAAGATGGCGTTTTGGCATGGTTGCCGTATATCTTAATTTTTGCTTTTGTCATCTTGTCGAGTTCTCTTTTTCCAGGGTTGAATGGAATACTGACGCATGTAAAGAGCAGTATACCAATTTATCTCGGTGAAGGGGCAGCTCCCACGACGTTGAAATGGATTGCGACTCCGGGCGTATTGATTATTCTTGCAACTTTTATCGGTGGCAGAATTCAAGGAGCGCGCTTTCGAGAAATGATATCAGTTTTGGGAGCAACGATGAAACAATTAAAAAAATCAGCGATTACGGTGGTTTCCATTGTTGCAATGGCGAAAATCATGGCCTATAGTGGAATGATCACTTCGATTGCACTGGTTTTGGTTCAGATGACAGGCCGATACTTTCCATTATTTGCACCGATGATCGGCATGCTGGGGACTTTTGTAACGGGGAGCGATACCTCATCGAACATATTGTTCGGTGCGCTACAAGTGGAAGTGGCAAATTCCATTCATGTGAATCCGTATTGGTTGGCGGCGGCAAATACGGCTGGCGCGACAGCTGGTAAAATGATCTCGCCGCAGAGTATTGCTGTTGCAACCTCGGCTACGGGCTTGATTGGCTCAGAAGGAAAGATCTTCAATAAAACAGTGAAGTTTTGTATTGGATATGTTTCGGTTTTAGGTGTGCTTGTTTTTGTAGGAAGTCTTTTTTTATAAATAAAATGGTCGGACCACCTGACCATCGAGGGTTTGAGAAGGAGGAAGGGTATGGAAATCACAGTATGCATTAAGCAAGTGCCTGGTACATCAGAAGTGGAAGTGGATGAAAAGACAGGTGTATTGAAACGGGATGGGATTGATTCGAAGATGAATCCTTATGATCTATATGCCATTGAAACGGCAGTTCAGTTGAAGGAAGCGCATGGGGCGCATATTACAGCCATCAGCATGGGGCCACCTCAAGCTGCTGAAGTGATTAAAGAAGCTTTTATGATGGGTGTCGATGAAGGGGCATTGTTGACGGATCGAAAATTTGCGGGTTCCGATGTGTTGGCGACATCCTATACATTGGCACAGGGCGTGAAAAAAACGGGGAATCCTGACCTGGTGATTTGCGGCAAGATGACTACCGATGGCGATACGGCACAAGTTGGTCCGGAGATGGCAGAATTTTTGGGAATTCCACATATTGCCAATGTATTGCGTATTTTGGAAGTCGGGGAGAAATCGATTATTGTGGAGATGGATATGCCAAGTACAATTGAAGTGGCGGAAATTGCCTTTCCATGTTTGATTACCGTTGAAAAGGGGATTTTTCAGCCAAGATTGCCGTCATTCAAGTTGAAGATGGCAACAAAGGATAAGAAAATTACTTTTTACAGCCTGCAAGACTTTGATGATACGGATGAAAAGAATTATGGATTGAATGGATCGCCAACTCAAGTGAAGCGAATTTTTCCTCCAGAAGGAAATCTGGATCATGAAATCTGGGGCGGATCGAATGCGGAGCTGTCTGAGCAATTGTTTGGCAAGTTGAAAGAGTTGAAATTCGTTTAATCGAGGAGGGGAATAATCATGGCGAAAATAATCATTCATCACAATCAAATCCAAAACTTGGAAGCCGCAAAGGACTTATGTCCATTTGGAGCCATTGAAGAGATTGATGGGAAACTGGAAATCAATGCTGGCTGTAAGATGTGTAAGATCTGTGTAAAAAAAGGGCCAAAAGGCGCCTTTGAATTTGTGGAAGATCAAGTTCGGACAATCAATAAGGAAGAGTGGCAGGGCGTGGTTGTTTATGTCGATCATGTAGAGGGGGAGATTCATCCCGTCACATATGAGCTGATCGGAAAGGCGAGAGAGATGGCCGACAAGATCAAGCATCCGGTTTATGCCTTGTTTATGGGAGCTGGGATTGCGGAGCAAGCCAAAGAATTGCTACATTACGGCGTGGATGAGGTTTTTGTCTATGACGAAGAAGCCTTGAGAGATTTTAGGATTGAACCCTATGCAGCAGTCTTCGAGGATTTTATCAACTTGAAAAAACCGTCGATCGCCTTGGTTGGTGGAACAACTGTTGGCCGTTCCATTGCACCTCGGGTAGCGGCGCGTTTCAAGACGGGGCTGACGGCGGATTGCACGATTCTTGATGTTCAAGACAACACCGATTTGGACCAAATTCGTCCTGCTTTTGGTGGAAATATTATGGCGCATATCTACACACCGCATCATCGACCGCAATTCGCGACCGTGCGTTATAAGATTTTTACAGCGCTGGAACGAAGTGATATAGAGAAGGGCGTTGTGACGAGATGTGAGATTGCACAAGAAAAACTCGCATCAAAGATTCGTGTTCTTGAGATAAAGCAAAAAGAAAAAGTACAGACGATCGAAGATGCGGAAGTGATTGTTGTGGCGGGACGCGCCATTCAAAAACAGGAAGATTTGAAGATGATTGAAGAATTGGCTGATATTCTGGGCGGGCAGGTAGCCTGTACAAGACCGCTGATTGAGGCGGGATGGATCGACGCAAGAAAACAGGTTGGCTTGAGCGGACGAACCGTGAAACCGAAATTGATTATTACCTGCGGGGTGTCCGGCGCGATTCAATTTGTAGCGGGCATGAACAATTCGGACTGTATCATCGCAATCAATCGAGATGAAAAGGCGAACATTTTTCAGGCTGCACATTATGGGATCATTGGCGATATTTATGAAATCGTACCGACCTTGATCAAAAAAATAAAGTCTGGCGAGATGTCCATGATCGATTTGAAATCGGCTGAGAACGAATAGGGGGAGCGCTATGGAATACAAAAGAATCAATCAAAATGATGTGAAATTTCTTGTCTCGTTATGCGGGAGCGAGCGGGTATATGTAGGAGAATCGGAGATTAACGAGGATTTTAGTCATGACGAATTGGGCGGTATCCATCAGTATCCCGAGGTGATGATCGAGATCATGAGTACGGAAGAGGTTTCCTCAATTATGAAATACGCCTATGAGCAAAACATTCCAGTAACCCCACGGGGTCAGGGAACAGGTTTGGTGGGTGCTGCTGTCGCCATGTACGGTGGGATCATGTTGAACTTTTGCAAGATGAATCAGATTCTGGAATTGGACGAAGAGAATCTGACTCTAACGGTGGAACCGGGGGTCTTGCTGATGGAAATTTCCAAGTATGTGGAAGAACATGATTTGTTCTACCCGCCGGATCCAGGCGAAAAGAGCGCGACCATCGCGGGGAATATCAATACCAATGCCGGCGGGATGCGTGCGGTGAAATACGGCGTGACGCGTGATTATGTGCGCGGACTTGAGGTGGTATTGCCCAATGGAGAAATCATGGAAATCGGTGGCAAGGTTGTCAAGAATAGTTCGGGTTACAGCCTGAAGGATTTGATTGTCGGTTCCGAAGGAACTCTGGCAATTGTGACGAAAGCCATCCTACGATTGTTGCCACTGCCAAAAAAAGCGATCAGTTTGTTAGTTCCGTTTCCAAGTCTGGAGATGGCCATTGAAACGGTTCCAAAGATTATCAAATCGAAGGTGATTCCAACAGCCATCGAGTATATGGTGCGGGATGTTATATTGGCTTCAGAAGAGTTTTTGGGTATGACCTTCCCAGACAGTTCAGCGGATGCCTACCTCTTATTGACCTTCGACGGAAACAGCACGGAGGAAATCGAACTGGCCTATGATCGAGTCGCCCATATTTGTTTGGAGGCTGGCGCGTTGGATGTATTGATCTCCAATACTCAGGAACGGCAAGATTCAATTTGGAAGGCGCGAGGCGCGTTTTTGGAAGCCATCAAAGCGACAACGACGGAGATGGATGAATGTGACGTGGTGGTGCCGAGGAATCGAATCGCCGAGTTTGTGAAATTTGCGGATGAGTTACAGGAACGATGCAATGTGAGAATCAAGGGCTTCGGCCACGCAGGGGATGGAAATCTCCATATCTATGTTTTACGCGATGAAATGGAAGCGGACGCATGGAAAGCGAAGTTGGAAGAGGTGTTTGAACTCATGTATGCGAAATCTCGCGAATTGGGCGGCAAGGTGTCTGGCGAGCATGGAATCGGCTATGCAAAGAAACCATATTTGAAAGAATCGAAAGGCGGAGCCGGCATGGAGTTATTAAAGAATATCAAACTTGCTTTTGATCCGAAAAGCTTATTGAATCCGGGAAAAGTGTGTTAACGAAAGAAAGACTGGCTGAAATTCAGCCGGTCTTTTTTTTGCAGTTCCTTTATTTGATATACTAAAGGTAGAAAGACTGTTCGAAGAAGGAGGAGTCGGCAATGAAAGTGGTAACGGCGGAAGAGATGAAGGCACTGGAAGAATCGGCGATCCAAGAAGTTGGAATTCCAAGCATTATCTTGATGGAGCATGCAGGAAAGAGCTTGGCAATGAAATGTATGGGTTTGATGGCGCAGAAGAATTGTCGCCAGAGGGTATGGGTTTTTATTGGGAAAGGAAATAATGGCGGAGACGGCTTGGTTGCGGTGCGCCATCTTGTGAATGCAAACGTCGAAGTGCGCGTGATTCTGTTATGTGATCCAAGCGATTTGAGAGGCGATTCCAAAATAAATTTCGAGATCGTGAGAAACTACTCTTTGGAGAAGCTCGTGTATTTGGACGATTTGGATATTGGCGCAATGGAAAAGGATATCAGGTCAGACGATCTTGTGATTGATGCAATCTATGGAACGGGTTTCAAAGCGACTGCCATGGGAATTGATGGCGCGGTTATTCGATTTTTGTCTCACCAACAGGGAATGGTGATCAGTGCGGATTTGCCATCGGGTATGGAAGCAAATTCTGGACGAGTGAACGGACCCTGTGTGAAAGCAGATTTTACCCTTACTTTTGGGTTGCCGAAACTTGGCATGTTTCGAGATCCAGATTCGGCATACTGCGGGGAGATTGAGGTTGTCGATATTTCTTTGCCGAAAGCATTGGTCGAGTCCTTTGACATCAAATGCAAATTAATTACCGCAGAATGGGCAAATAGCCATTTGCCTAAGCGAAGAAGGGACAGCCACAAAGGCGATTATGGCCATGTTTTTGTTGTCGGTGGATCGAGTGGAATGACGGGTGCGGTTGTCCTGGCCAGTCGAGCAGCCCTTGTTTCGGGCGCTGGATTGGTGACGGCGGGGGTGCCAGCTTCCTTGCAAGATATTTTGGAGATCAAATTGACCGAGGTGATGACCAAGCCGCTTCCTGAGATCCAGGCGGGGGATTTTAGTCAATCTGCGGGAAAAATTATTTTGAAATTTTTAGAGAAGGCGTCTGTCTTTGTACTGGGTCCGGGCATGGGCGTGCAACGGTCCGGAAAGGATCTTTTGAATGAGATGCTTCCGCAAGTACGGATCCCAATGGTGATTGATGCCGACGGATTGAATTTGATTGCGGAAATCACCAAGGAACGAAAAGATTTCTTGAGACAATTGATGGCGCCTTTGGTTTTGACACCTCATCCTGGCGAAATGGCGCGGCTTACAGGTATTTCCATAGAGGTGATCGAAGAAGATCGGGTGAATCTTGCATCGAAATTTGCAAAGCAATGGGGATGTGTGGTGGTTTTAAAAGGCGCGCATACCATTGTAGCGAATCCAGATGGCAAAGTCCGAATCAATACGACGGGTAATGCGGGCATGGCAACGGCCGGCACGGGAGATGTATTGGCTGGAATCATCGGGGCACTGATCGGTCAGGGAATGGAAGTCTTTGATGCTGCTGGATTGGGTGTGTATCTTCATGGGAGAGCAGGAGAAATTGCCGTAAAAACGAAAGGCATGATGAGTGTAACGGCTGGGGACATTATTCAGCATTTATCAGATTCGCTGATGGAATCGAAGGATTCGTGCTGATTTTATTGAATTTAAGAATCGCTTGACTTGATAAATGCAGAAAGAACTTGATTGAGCGTTGCCCGATTGGTTACACGGATGAATCAGTTAGGGGAGATGGCTTCTTCAATCTTGCGCAGTCGATTGGGATCGATGACAGAAAAGGATTTCTTCTTGTAGGAGAAAATCCCATCCTTTTCGCATTCTGCCAGGGATCTGTTTAGGCTGCGAATTGGTGCATAAACCTCCTGCTGCAAGATTTCCTTTGTAAGTGTGTCGAGGTCGCCGACTCGATAATGGGAATAGATGCTGGTGATCAATCGTTCTTTGATGGTCAGAAATGCAAGTCTGCTCGTTGTTTGGTGGCTATGCACGATATCTTTTGCAAAGTTTTCTATGATATGCATAGTCAAATCAAAATCGACTTGCATCCATCGATGCAAATGATTTTTGTGGATGCTGGTGATTTGACAATTGGTATTGGCGATGATGCTCTGGGTAGTCATTTGGGGATTGAAGACTTCATACTCGCCAAAAATACTGGTTGCATGATAGGTGTTGACAGTCATCATAACACCCTCTTGGTTTTGCATATAGACGGATGCTTGCCCTTTTGTCAAAAAGTACAGGTAGTCATTTTCCTCTCCGGAAAAGAGGATATGGCTGCCTTTCTTATAGGTGCCGGTGACCCATGTTTCTTGAATATGTTCGGGTGCATTCTTTAAAATCATGTCCAAGTTCATCTTTACCCTCCTGATGATACGTTTCGATATGATCTTATTGTATGCAGTTTCTGCATTTGGGTCAAATGACCTTTTTTTATTTGTGAGAACTAGGCATAATGGAGATAGAAAAAATCTTGAGTGATGAAAGGGTGGAGTTGTTATGAAGAAAACACCAGTAATTATTGATTGTGATCCAGGATATGATGATGCGTTGGCCTTAGTGCTAGCCTTGGGGAATGAGACATTGGATGTGAAGGCGATTACAGCAGTTGCGGGTAATGTTCCTTTGGAGCGAACCTACAAGAATGCGGTTCGCATCTGTCATTACTTCGGCAAGGAAGTACGGATTGGATTGGGCGCTGTAAAACCATTGGTGCGGGAATTGGAAACAGGAGAAATGGTTCATAGTCCAAGTGGGCTTGGAGGCGTAACAATCCCGGAAGAGGTTCCAATGCCGAAAAAAGAAAATGCCATTGAAGTGATTAAGTCGGTATTGGAAGAAGCGGATGAGAAGGTTACATTAATCCCCATCGGACCATTGACGAATATCGCCTTGTTTGTCAGCCAATACCCTGAACTACGCAACAAGATCCAAGAGATCGTCATTATGGGTGGCGCAGCGAGGGAAGGAAATCGAACGGCCTCGGCTGAGTTTAATATCTATGCGGATGCCGAAGCGGCCAGGATCGTTTTTGAATCAGGAATTCCTATTGTCATGGCAGGGCTGGATGTAACCAATGCCTTTCAAATTCTGCCAGAAACTTTTTCTGAGTATCGAGCCATGGGGAAGACAGGTGTTTTCGTATCCGAGGTATTGGAGCGATACTTCGATTTCTATCAAACATTGGGCGGCGTGTTTAAGGGACCTGCTATTCATGATATGGTACCAGTAGCTTATGTTATCGATCCAACCGTTTGCGTCGCAAAAGAGTATCATGTGGACGTGGAATGTTGTGGCGAATTTACTTATGGCAGAACGGTAGTTGATTTTGGAGGATTGAGTCCGGATAAGAACGTAAAGGTTTTATTCGAGTCGGATCATCAGAGAATCATTGGAATGTTAAAGGACTCGATTTGTCATTTGAATCGCAGATAAAAATGAAAGAACCCGTTATTTAACGGGTTCTTTTCATTGAAAACGGTTTTGTTTAAAAGAATTTCTGAAGATTCTAAAAGTAATGATATAATAAATTCAGATGGATTTTCGTGCGAGATTCCTTTTCATGTGAGGTGAAAGATGACAAAACTGAGTATAGGCAAGATGGCAAGATTGAATCAAGTAACCGTGCAAACCCTGCGGTATTACGAGAAGATTGGTTTGATGGTTCCGGATCTTGTGGATGGTGAAACAGGTTATCGATATTATCATATCAATCAATGCGCCCGTTTGGATATGATCCAATATATGAAATGTTTGGGCATGTCATTGGAAAGCATCAAACATCATTTCGATCAGCGGGACATTCAAGAATTTTCAGTGATGCTTGAAGATCATAAGACCTGGATTCACAAGAAGATTGAGGAATTGGCGACCATGAAAGCGGCGGCGCAGCAGTATCAAGAAAATATTGGACGCTATGTGAATGCGCCTGAGAATGGAGAAATTCAACTCGAGCAGATGAGGGAGCGTCGAATTTTTTCATATGATGCGGGTGTAAATTTTTACGAGAGTGGAATGGATACTTGGGAGTATATGATCCGCGGGTTGAAGAATCAGGTGACAATTGCGCATTTGCCGATGGTGAAGTTTTGTAATGTAGGCTCGATTCTCAGGAAAAACAATCTGGCAGATCGTAAGTACTATTCAACGGAGATTTTTATTTTTGTCGATGAGCCGAATGAAACGACTGAGATTTTGCCGGGTGGGACGTATTTAACCGTTCATTGTGATGATTTCTATCGCGAGAAGGAGTTTGGAAATCAATTATTGGATTATGCTCGAGTGCATGGCTATGAAGTCATCGGGGATTATATTTGTGAAGTGGTTGTAGAGTTACCAATTTTTGAAGAGGAGAGAAAACTGTTTATTAAGTTGCAAGTTCCGGTGAAACGTCCTTGACTCTATTCTAAGAATAGAGTTTATACTGGAGATAGAATTGGAGAACAACTCCGAGTTCTATTGGCCAGTGATGGGGAATAGAATCGTTAGGGTTAAATCAGTAATGAGTTAGCCTGCCGTTTGCAAAGGAGTTCAGTCTACTGTGATTTATTATGGTGGATTGGACTTCTTTTTTCGTACAAAAGGAGGGACGGGTTCATCATGTCGAAAGGTGTTCAGTAACGGCGATCAAGTTTTAGGTTTACCAATTTGTGGTGGCGGATAAGGAGGAAATATATGAAGCCAGGAAGAATCAAGATTCAAGTGAATGCAAGCGTGTGTCAAGGCTGTCGCGTTTGTGAAAGTGTCTGTAGTCTGAGTCATATTGGAGCGGTTAACCCGAATCAAACGGGAATTAAAATCACAGAAACCAAGATCCTCGGAAAATTCAAGCAAACCGTTTGTCAACAATGCATAGACATGCCTTGTGCGAGCGCATGTCCGGAAAACGTTATCACCAGAGATCGATACTCCGGTGCAGTTGTGATTGGAGACGGATGCATCGGTTGCGGCGCTTGCCAGGAGGCTTGTCCCATTGATGCAATCCAGATGTGGAACAACACGGCGGTCAAATGTGATCTTTGCGGCGGATTGCCAAAATGTGTGAGTGCTTGTCCGAGACAAGCGTTGAGCTGGTAAGGAGGGGACAATGAAAGGTTATCGAGACTGTGAATTGAGAATCAACCTAAAAGAAAAATCGATTGAAAAAAAGCCCTTGAATCCGGAATATGTCGAGAAATATATGGGCGGAGAAGGCTATGGGATTGCCTTGATGTGGGATGAAATGCCCCATGACATTGATCCGTTCGATAAAAATAATCTCCTAAGCTTTAATACGGGACCTTTGACGGGAACACCGGCACCCAGCGCGTCTCGCACAAGTGTTGTGTTTCTCTCGCCTTTGACCGGTACGATTGGGGCATCGAACATGGGCAGTCATTGGGGGGCAGAGTTGAAATTTGCAGGGTATGACTCCATTGTTTTCGAGGAGGCAGCTGAAGATCCGACGTATCTTCTGATTGAAGAAGATCAGGTGTCGTTACATGACGCAACGGCCTTATGGGGATTGAATACTCGGGAAACCACGGATGCCTTAAAAGAACTTCACGGTGAAAATCATAAAGTCGTTTGTATTGGTCAATCCGGAGAGAAACTGAATAAGCTGGCGGCGATTTTTAGCGACGATTGTTTCGCTGGCCGGGGTGGCGCTGGCGCAGTCATGGGTCAGAAAAAATTAAAGGCTATTGTTGTTCGAGGAAACGGAAGTGTGGAAGTCGCGGATCCAGAAGGCTTTATGGAGATGCAGAAAAAAGCAATTCAAGAGTTGAGAAGTGAGGAATATACCTGGGGTCCAGTCCATGGATACGGAACGCCATCCTGGTTGGATGGATCCAATGAATATGGGTTGCTGCCAGTCGATAATTTTCAGAAGAACCAAACCGACAAACTGGATCCGATTTTGCCGTCCGAGCTTTGGAATAATCGCGAGAAATTTGATGTCAAACGTAGAACTTGCTATGCATGCCAACTGGGTTGTCACAAATTTGTGGTGATGGGAGATGTTGAAGTTGGTGAACTGGAGTATGAAACCATTGCGGCATTTGGTCCACGTTGCGGAGTGTATGACTATAAACATATCTCGATGGCAAATTACTACACATCGATTTATGGAATTGATACAATTTCCGCAGGCGCAACAGTTTCGGCTGCTATGGAATGGTATGAAAAAGGTATTTTAACAAAAGATGATTTAGATGGACTCGATTTGAAATTCGGCAATGGGGAAGCCATGGTGGAATTGATTCGAAAGATGTGCCTGCGGGAAGGCTGTGGAGAACTGTTTGCAGATGGTTCGTATTGGGCGGGAGAAAGAATTGGAGAAAAAGCGAAGCCTTATGTGATGACAGTGAAAAAGATGGAGATTTCAGCTTGTGATCCTAGGGGAGCGGCATCCATGGCGATTTCGTTTGGAACCAGTGAACGCGGCGCTTGCCATATGCGTCCTTACTCAGCGTCGATCGATGCCTTTGGATATCTCTTCCCGGATTTGGGTATTGAGGAAGCAAAAGATCCTTTTAGTGAAACCGAATCAAAGGAATGGTTGAAGGCGCTCAAGGAATATTTTGTTGTCACAAACCTGATTGGATTGTGTGATTTTAATGTGATCAATATGGAGATTCAACCGTCTACGATGGCGGAACTTTATGTGAAAACCACAGGCCTCCCATGTGACAAGGCTGAACTGCTGAGAAAAGCAGAGCGAACCATTGCATTGGAACGGGCGTTGAATTATGAACGAGGATTCCGAAGAAAGGATGATCATCTGCCAAAACGCTTTATGAATGAACCGGCCTTTGGTGGTCCAGCGAAGGGTAGAACCGTCAATATGGATGCGGCATTAGATCGATTCTATGAAGCCTGTCATTTTGATGCTGAAAAAGCGATCCCGACAAAAGAGCATTATGCAACGCTTGGGATGGCGAAGGTAGCAGAAGTCCTTTATCGCTAGAACATCGAAATTTTCATCACCCTCACATTTCACATCGCTTTAATTGGAAAAACAAAAACTATTGTTGTATCGGGGAGTGGTTCGCGATAAAATAGAAGTATAATTTTACCAAGAGATGAGGGTGCTGGATGTTCGAATATGAAATCAACAGTGGAATTCCAGAAGAAGAGCTCCGTTCATACTTTATGAACGCGGCCCTCAGCTACAATGAAGATGAACGAATATTTTATGGAGATGGATGGGAGGTCCGGCTGCTTGCGTTGCCGGACGCCATCCATCGTTCTATTATCATCCCAAGAACAATGATTCGATTTCGGGGTGAGAAAGTAATATGTGAATTTTTGATCCATTCCTTCCGTAAGGCATTTATGCGGGGTGGAGCGTAAGCAGAGCGAACGAGCGTGTGTGATGACGAATGGAGGGAATGCCATGTTGCCTATGAAAACAATCGAAAATCAGATCGATACAGAAAAAACCTACGTAAAGAATGCCAATAAACGATGCCTGAGATATGATCTGGATCGGGATATGGTGGTCAGCAAAAGAATAATTGCTGATTCGGAATTGAATCTCAGACTGATTGAAAATCGCGAATTGATGATGACGGCAAGACCGTTCATCGAGAACCTCTGCGATTTTGTTCGAGGATCGAATTTTTTTGTCATATTGACGGATCACGAGGGGTGTATATTGGGTGTAGCAGGTGATCCTGAAATCGTAGAAAAATCGAGGGGATTAAAAATGATCCCTGGGGCCTATATGTCGGAAGAATGCATTGGGACCAATGCCATGGGAACTGCAATTATTGAAAATCAACCGGTGCAAATTTCGGGAGAAGAGCATTTTATCAAAACGTATCACACATGGACTTGTTCAGGTGCTCCTATCCATGATGAGGATGGGAATATCATTGGAGCATTGGATTTGACAGGCAACAGTGATGCGGTTCATTCTCACACGTTGGGAATGGTCGTGGCGGCGGTGAGCGCCATCGAATCGATCATGAAATTAAATCAAAAACATCGTCAATTAGACAAGAGCAAGGTTCTCATCGAGTCGCTTTTTGATTCCATTAAAGAGGGGATTGTTTATGCGGATTTGGAAGGCAGTATTTTGAGTTCCAATGAACAGGCACGCCGGATGTTTGGGTATAAGAAAACGACCTTTGAAAACTTGGATTTGCGTGATTTGATCGAGGATTGGCGGAACGTTTTGGCAAATTGTTTGACATTGGAAGACTATTTCAATGATGAAGTGATGGTTCATGCCAGAGCCAATAAAGTGCATTTTCACTTAAATGCCTATAAGGTGCATCAGCATGGCGAGATCCATGGGATTATTTTAATGTTTAGTGATGTGAAGAAAACCCGGCGCTTGGCAAATCGGATCATGGGAAGAAAGGCAATTTACACCTTTGATAAAATTATTGGAGAATCTCCGCAAATCCTTGAAACGATTGAATTTGCAAAAAAAATCTCTGATAGCAAATCGACGATTCTGATTTCCGGAGAAAGCGGCTGTGGGAAAGAGGTATTTGCCCAAGCGATTCAGAATTACAGCCCACGGAATAAAGAACCCTTTGTTGCCATAAATTGTGGAGCGATTCCACGAAATTTAATTGAATCCGAGCTCTTTGGATATGAAGAAGGCGCCTTTACGGGTGCCAAACAAGGCGGTCAGATCGGTAAGTTTGAATTGGCAGATGGAGGAACGATCTTTTTAGATGAAATTGGTGAAATGCCATTAGAAATGCAAACAAAATTATTGCGGGCGATTGAGGAAGGCACGATTGCCCGAGTTGGCGGAAGCCAAGAGATTCCTGTGAATGTACGGATTATTGCGGCAACGAACAAGAAACTGCGCGATGAGGTCAAGAAGGGGAATTTTCGGCATGACTTATACTATCGCTTGAATGTAATTCCTTTAGTGATTGCACCTCTTCGGGAGCGAGAGAGCGATATTCCATTGCTGGCGAATTACTTTATGAGAAGAATTTCTCATCGAATCAATAAGCGACCCATTGAAATTACGGATGCACAAATGGCAGAAATGAAATCATATACATGGCCTGGCAATGTGCGTGAGCTGGAGAATTTTATCGAATTAGCGATCAATAAGGAAAGGCTGCCAATTGGACAACTTTCAATTGAAAAACGTGAGCTTCCAACTCTACAGCTTGATACAACAGGCATCTCGTTGGAAGAAATGGAAAAGTTGCATATTCAACGTATTCTGCAGCAAGAACATTACAATATGACCAATGCGGCGAAAGCGTTGGGAATCGGGCGGAATACGTTATATCGCAAAGTAGAAAAATATGAAATTCCTATGATTGAAGCGTAGGTGTTCTACAATGGAACACTGTATCAAATCGGAACACAGAAAACGATTTCACTGTTCCGATTCGATACAGTTTGTCACTCTGTGAAAACCTTATCATCAAAAGCCTCCAAAGCATCAGGCTTTGCAAGTTTGGCACGATACTTGCAAGAGTTAGTAGTAATAAACTAAAGGAGGCTTTTATATGTACGGATATCATGGTAAAATTTTACGGATTAATCTAAAGACCAAAGAAGTAAAGGTGGAAGCTCTGGATCTTGAGATCGCCAAAAAATTTATTGGCGGACGTGGACTCGGCACTAAATTTATGATGGATGAAGTGGATCCAAAAGTGGATGCATTGAGCCCAGAAAACAAGTTGATGATCGTTACGGGACCATTAACAGGAACCGCGACACCTACGGGCGGACGATATATGGTGGTAACTAAATCTCCATTGACGGGGACCATCGCAAGTTCCAATTCAGGTGGATTCTGGGGAGCTGAATTGAAGTTTGCTGGTTATGATATGATCATACTGGAAGACAAGTCTGAAGAACCGGTTTACTTGAATATCGTAGATGATAAAATTGAATTTAAATCAGCGACGCATCTTTGGGGCAAATTGGTTGGGGAAGTTACGGATGAGCTGCAAGAAGCCCATGGTGCAAAAGCAAGAGTCATGACCATTGGTCCAGCAGGCGAGAATCTTTCTTTGCTCGCAGCCATTATGAATGAAAAAGATCGTGCGGCCGGCCGTTCAGGCGTTGGCGCAGTTATGGGATCTAAAAACCTGAAAGCGATTGTTGTGAAGGGCTCCAATAAAGTGGGCATCCATGATCCAGAGGCGTTGAAGGCCGTATTTAAGGATAGTTTGAAAAAAATTCGTGAAAACGGCGTTACTGGCGAGGGATTACCTACATATGGGACTGCAGTACTCGTCAACATTATCAACGAAAACGGTGCCTATCCGGTAAATAATTTCCAAGAAGCTTATGATCCAGATGCGGATAAAATTAGCGGTGAGAGCATGAAAGATGATTTCTTGGTTCGTAAAAATCCATGCTATCGTTGTCCGATTGCTTGTGGACGCTGGGTTGAAGTGGATGGCAAACAGATGGCAGGACCGGAGTATGAAACACTTTGGGCATTTGGCTCCGACTGCGGAATCAGAGATTTAAAAGAAGTGATTTTGGCGAATGATTGGTGTAATGAATTGGGTCTTGATACCATTTCCGCAGGGACCACATTAGCAGCAGCAATGGAGCTCCGTCAATTGGATCTGGTAAAAGCAGAAGAGATTAAAGGACAACCATTGGAATTTGGAAATGTGGATGCGATTGTTGAATGGACGAAGAAGATGGCTTACCGAGAAGGCTTTGGTGACAAGCTGGCAGAAGGTTCTTATCGACTGTGTGATATGTATGGTCGCCCGGATCTTTCCATGAGTGTGAAGAAGCAAGAGCTTCCCGCTTATGATCCACGTGCTATTCAAGGCCAGGGATTGCAGTATGCTACATCAAACCGTGGTGGTTGTCATGTGCGCGGATACTTGATTTCTCCTGAAATTTTAGGCTTACCTGAGAAAATTGACAAGAACGCGTTAGAAGGAAAAGCCTTCTGGGCGAAAGCATTCCAAGATTTGACGGCTTCTATCGATTCTTCAGGATTATGCTTGTTCACATCCTTTGCTTTGGGCGCTGACGATTATGCGGCTTTGATCAACGCGGTTTGTGGTACAGATCACACCGGGGATACGATTTTTGCAGCAGGAGAGCGTATTTGGAATATCGAGAAAATGTTCAATTTGGAATCCGGCGTTGCTCCATCAGAGGATAAATTGCCAAGACGATTATTGGAAGATGCGATTCCAGAAGGTCCATCGAAGGGTCAAGTACATCAACTGGATAAATTGTTGCCTGAGTACTATGAACTACGTGGCTGGACCAAAGGTGGCATTCCGACAGATGAACGATTGGAAGAGTTGGGATTAAAATAATTGAGGTGAAGAATGATAAAGATTGAAGTACGACTTTTTGCCACCTTTCGAAATGGGAGAGGGAAAAAAGTATATGTGGAATTGAATCATCCAACCGTTGAGGATGTGCTTCAATCGATCGGCATTGAGAATGATGAAGTGGCCATCTTGCTTGTTAACGGGCATGACGGTCACTTTGATCAGATCCTTTTGGAAGAAGATTATTTGTCAATATTCCCTCCAGTGGGAGGCGGATGATGGGCAGATATGATCGAAACGGCATTTTTTCAACCGAGGATATGAAACAGATCCGCGCAGCTCATGTTTGTGTAATCGGGAGCGGCGGATTGGGCGGTTATATTATCGAGATGTTAGCTCGAGTGGGCATAGGAGAGATTACTGTTGTTGATGGTGATATATTTGATGAAACCAATTTAAATCGACAGCTGTTTTCTACCAGTGAAAATCTTGGCGGAATCAAGGTGTTTGAAGCGAAAAAGCGGATAGCGCAGGTCAATCCAGAAACAATCATTCATGCGATACATGCTTTACTTGATGAGGAAAATGCAGTATCAATGCTTCAAAGGGCTGATCTTGTTGTAGATGCGTTGGATAATGTTCCAGCTCGTTTAGCCGCGCAAGTTGCTTGCGAGGAATTACAAATTCCTTTGATTCATGGTGCGATTGCCGGATGGTATGGTCAAGTAACAACAATTTTGCCAGGAGACCGAACGCTCGATCGATTATACAAAAATCCGCAAGAAAAAGGAATTGAACAGGAACTGGGAAATCCATCATTTACGCCGGCTATGATTGCATCAATTCAGGTATCGGAAACATTAAAAGTATTATTGGGCAAAGAGGAAATTTTACGAAACCGGATTTTGATGATTGATCTGCTGGATAATGAATTTCAGATTTTTACAATTTAATATTTGTTCCGAGTCAACGATTCTAAGGGAAACTAAGAACGATTGACCTATGGGTAATGGGAGAAATACCATTGCCTCCCGTGTTTGGAAAGGAAGAAGAAAACAAGCTTTAATTGCGTTCTTTCCTATGGGGAAGAACGCTTTTTCTTTTTTTTGATAATGAACGCATCATAGTGCTGATTCGGAAGTGGAATCGGAAAGCTGTGGTTTGGTTTGACAAGCTAGGATTGACAGCTATTGTCCAACTATCAAATAAATAAGAAAGCAACAATCATCTAGGTCACACATAACTTGGAGCAAGCATTTCACATTTGCGATTAAGTGATTGTGATGAAGAAAGATCGATTGTAAAATATATCAAAACACACGTTACAAGCAAGCTTGGACTCTATACGAAAATTGGACCGGGTATTGAATGATCACGAGGAAGTTGAGGGGTAGCGATGGATTTATTTACGGTGATGCGAAGACAAGAAGTGGCAATTTTGTTGAAAAAAGAATTTTCGAAGTGGCAACAAGAGCAGGAATGGGTTTCAATCGAAGAAGCGCTGGGGCGAGTACTAGCGGCCGATCTTGTTTCTGAGGAGAATATTCCACCGTTTCGCCGATCAACAGTGGATGGCTATGCATTGCGTGCGGCGGATACGACAGGATGCTCGGATTCGTTGCCGGCATTTCTTCAAATGCTTGGGGAAACCCGAATGGGTGAAGGAACCGATCTTGTGGTTCAAGCGGAGCAAGCCGTTTATGTGCCTACCGGCGGTATTGTCCCTGTTGGTGCGGATGCGGTTTGTATGATTGAATACACGGAGAATTTTCAAGATGAAATCTCCATTCAACGACCGATGAGCCAATTGGAGAATTTGATCGAAGTTGGGGACGACGTTTCGATTGGGGAATGCGTTTTACAAAAGGGAAGCCGGATTGAGACCCAGCACATTGGAGCCATTGCGGCCTTGGGGCGAAATCGTGTCCTCGTGAAAAAGCGAATAAAGATTGCGATCCTTTCAACGGGAGACGAGCTGGTAGGACCGGGACATCCATTAAAACTAGGACAAATCAGAGATAGCAATACAGACGCGCTACGGGCGATGGTGATCTCGCTTGGTTGTGAAGTCGTGATGGCAGATCGAATCTTGGATCAGTTTGATGCGTTGCAATCTGGGTTGCAAAAAGCTGTGGATGAAAGCGATCTGGTATTGATCTCGGGAGGAAGCTCAGTCGGCACCCTGGACATGACACCTGATATTATCAATAGCCTGGGAGAACCGGGAATTTTGGTACATGGCGTAGCGATCAAACCAGGCAAACCAACCATGGTGGCAAAGGTGCAGAATAAGGCGGTATTTGGACTGCCGGGTCATCCCGCTTCTTGCCTAATTGCGTACAAAGCGATTGTAGAACCCTTTATTCAAGAAACGCTATTGGCTGAAAGTATCAGAGAATTTCCATTGACGGCAGTAGCGGATTTTCAAATTCATGTTTCTTCGGGTCGCGATGTATTTTACATGGTACAGATCCAAGAAAACGAAGGACAGTGGATAGCAAAACCCGTCCATGGAAAATCGGGCATGGTTTCCTTGCTGTCGAAGGCAGATGGGTATATTGAAATCCCAATGGAGAAAGAAGGCGTACAACGCGGAGAAAAAATCTCCGTTCATCGATTCTAGGAGGTAGGCATATGAAACGGAATATTTATCTTGAAACCATCGACATGGACGCAGCGAAAGCGGTGATTCAATCCGAGTTTTTGAATAACAGAGTCAATCAAACCGAAAGTATTTCCGTATTTGACGCTCTATCGCGAACTATTGCTGAACCGGTATTTGCAAAGATATCGAATCCGCATTACAATGCCGCTGCCATGGACGGAATCGCCCTAGAGGCAAGCTGCACCTATGGCGCACATGAGCGAAATGCTTTGATCTTAGAAGAAGGTAAAGATTTTATCTATGTGGACACGGGAGATTATATCGAATCGAAGTATAATGCAGTGGTCATGATCGAAGATGTTTATCCAGAAGATGATGGAAAAATCTCCATTATCAAGTCGTCTCATCCTTGGGAACATATTCGAGTGGTTGGAGAGGATATCGCGATTGGAGATATGATCTTGCCGACTCACCATCGGATTTCTCCTGTCGATATTGGTGCGCTCTTAAGCGGCGGGCTGACAGAGATCGAGGTATTAAAAAAAGTCCAGGTTGGCATTCTTCCCACGGGGACAGAGATCGTCAACCCTGGCACCCCTTTATCACCAGGAAAGATTATTGATTCGAACTCGCGGGTTTTTGAAAATATGGTTGTGGAAGCGGGCGGTCTTGCAAAACGTTACGAGCCGGTGATCGATGATAGGGAATTGTTGCGCCAAGCCATTTTGCAACTTGTTTCTGAAAATGATGTGGTCGTGATCAATGCTGGGTCATCTGCTGGTTCGGAGGATTACACGGTTGGGTTGATTCGAGAGCTTGGAGAAGTTTTTGTTCATGGTATAGCAATTAAGCCAGGCAAACCGACCATCATGGGAAAGATTGATGGGAAGCCAGTTGTCGGAATACCAGGGTATCCAGTTTCAGCCTTTATCTCTTTTAGGGAGTTTGTGCTGCCGTTGGTGGAACAAGGGGAAAAGCAGAACAAGGAAAATCAAGTTGAAGCGACCTTGTCGAAGAGGATCGTTTCTGCTTTAAAGCATAAGGAATATGTGCGCGTCAAGCTTGGCAAGGTTGGCGACCAATTGATTGCAACCCCCTTAAGTCGAGGAGCGGGCGTAACCATGTCATTGGTAAAGGCGGATGGTTTGCTTGCGATTCCGAAAGCAGTTGAAGGGATCGAAGCGGGAACCAAGGTGACCATTGAACGCTTGCATGACATGGAACAAATCAACCGCGCTTTAGTTTCGATCGGCAGTCATGATATTTTAATGGATCATTTAAATGACCTGATGGCCAAACAAAAAGAGGGATATTCGGTTTCATCCGCTCATGTTGGTAGCCTTGGTGGGATTATGGCCATTCGAAGAGGCGAGACGCATATTGCGCCAACCCATCTTTTGGATGAAAAGACGGGGACGTATAATATCTCTTTCATTCGAAAGTATGTCAATCCTGATGAGGTAACCCTTCTAAAGGGAATCAGGCGCTGGCAAGGGTTATATGTAGAAAAGGGTAACCCTAAGAAACTCACGGGCATTCGTGACTTGATGAATCCAGATCTGATTTTTGCCAATCGGCAAAAGGGGTCAGGCACTCGTACTTTGTTGGATTATTATCTGAAAAAAGAAGAAATTTCAAGAGATGCAATTCCGGGATATCAAAATGAGCTAACGACCCATACGGGTGTTGCGCTTTCAGTTTTATCGGGAAATTCTCACGTTGGCATGGGGATTCAATCGGTTGCTGATTTGATGGGATTGGATTTTATTCCCCTCGCGTTGGAAGAATATGATTTTCTAATTCCAAAGCGATTTCTCGAAGAAGAGAGGGTGCATTACTTTATTCAATGCTTGAAGAGTCCAGTGTTTCGAGAGAAGTTGGAAGAACTGGGCGGGTATGAAATCGGCGAGTTTCATTTCGTAGACCCGGCAAAGGAGGATGTGGCTCATGGTTGATCAATTTGAAAGACAAATTCACTACCTTCGGGTATCAGTGACGGATTTATGTAACTTGAAGTGCCAATATTGCATGCCGGAAGAAGGAGTTGAAAAAAAGGCGCATCAGGACATCTTGCGAATCGAAGATTACCTAAAACTGATCACTGAGATGACAAAACTTGGTATAGATAAGGTTCGCCTGACGGGCGGAGAACCCCTTGTGCGAAAAGGGATTGTTGAATTGGTTGAGGGGATCGGTAGCCTCAAAGAAATTAAGGACTTAGCCATTACAACGAATGGCGTTCTTTTAAAGAAATATGCAAAAGAATTAAAGGATGCGGGTCTGACTCGTGTGAATATCAGCATAGACACCCTCGATCCAGACAAGTATAGGGAGATCACCAGAGGCGGTGATTTGCAGGCAGTATTAGATGGAATCGCTGAAGCCAAGCGTGTCGGTTTGACACCGATTAAACTAAATGTAGTCGTGATCAATGGCTTTAATACTGATGAAGTCCAAGATTTCATCCAAATGGCGGATGAAGACTTGGATGTGCGGTTTATCGAGTTGATGCCTATCGGCCAAGTGGCGACTTGGACCAAGGACAAGTTCTTTTCTAATGAAAAGTTGTTGGAACAATATCGAGATCTTTTTATCTTTGAAGATGGTGAACAATACGGACCAGCCAAATATTATCAGAAGAAAGAAGGAAAAGGCCGAGTTGGGTTTATCAATCCAATTTCCAACCATTTCTGTTCAACCTGCAATCGAGTGCGCATGACAGCGGATGGAAAATTGAAGCTTTGTTTGCATACGAATGAAGAATTTGATTTAAAGCCTTTGCTCGAATTGGATTCCGCGACCATTCAAAACACATTAAAGACCTATATATCGAAAAAACCCCAAAGACATCATATGAATGACCAAGAATTTGTACCGATTGTCCGAGATATGAATCGGATTGGAGGCTAAGGATGGAATTTACACATTTTAATGAATATGGAAAAGCGAAGATGGTTTCGGTGGGAGACAAGGAAGACACCCACCGGGTAGCTATTGCCAAGGGAACCATTACGATGAATCCAAAAACCTTTCAAATGATTGTTGCCCAAACCCATAAAAAGGGCGATGTGTTATCTGTCGCGCAAGTTGCCGGAATTATGGGTGCTAAGAAAACTAGCGATTTGATTCCCATGTGCCATCCGATCTTTATCAGTGGAGCGGATATCGAGTTCGAGACGGATGAAGCGACTTCATCCATTCATATCACGGCGATCACGAGAACGGTTGGAAAGACAGGAATTGAAATGGAAGCATTAACGGCAGTCTCTACTGCTGCGCTAACGATCTACGACATGTGCAAGTCGGTGGATCGTGGCATGATGATCCAGGATATTCGTTTGGTAGAAAAGCTTGGTGGTAAAAGTGGGCATTTTGTTCGAGAAGGAGAGGCACCATGCCTACAGGGAAAATAACGGCGATTAAAATCAGTACGAAGAAAGGGAGTCCCATGAAAAGTGAAACGTCTGGGGTTCTTTTGAAGGAGTACGGCTTCGTAGGCGATATTCATGGAGGAAAGGGTAAACGACAGGTCAGCTTAATTGCTCAAGAAACCATGGATGCTTTGAAAGCTACGGAGTTGAAAGGCCTCTGTGTCAATCGCTTCGCAGCGAATTTGACGACGGCTGATATTGCGATTTGGGAATATCCCGAGGGAACGAAAGTGGAAGTTGGAGAAACCCTGATTGAGATTACCAAAGTAGGCAAGGAATGTCATCTTGGTTGTGAAGTGTTAGCCAAGCGGGGTAGTTGCATGCTGGCGAAACACTGTGTGTTTGCGCAGGTTTTAAGGGGTGGTAGTCTTACCGTTGGTGATAAAGTGGAAACGATTGAGACATAATAATCGCGAATCAAAGTACAAGCGATGAGGAGGAGATAAGGTGACATATACGATAGGCATTATTGTAGCCAGCGACAAGGGATCACGTGGTGAACGCGTGGATCGGAGCGGTGAATTAATTCGCGAGATGATGGCAGAAAACGGCTACGAGGTCGTGGAAAAGGTAATTGTACCGGATGAGCTTGAGGACTTAAAAGCAGCTATGATTGAAATGAGCGATGTGAAGAAAGTTCATTTGATTCTTTCAACAGGTGGAACTGGTTTTTCTCCTCGCGATGTGACGCCAGAAGCAACCTTGGCTGTGATCGATCGAGAGACACCGGGGATCCCTGAGGCGATGCGGCAGGCATCTTTGGCGATAACACCGAAAGCGATGTTATCAAGAGGCAGAGCGGGAATTCGAAAGCGCACCTTGATTGTCAACCTTCCTGGAAGCCCTAAGGCTGTAAAGGAGAATCTGGAGGTTGTCTTGCAAGCCCTTGAACACGGACTTGATATCTTAAATGAAGAGGCCAGCGAATGTGCGACTCCGATGGATAATTAGAAGGATTGTACTATTAAAAAGACCATTGGGATTGTACTGTTCCCAGTGGTCTTTGTTGTTTTCTTAGAATGATTTCTTGCACCAATATAGATCTTGTCCAGTAATGTGATTCTCGATCAGATTCACCTTGAATCCGGATTTTTTGAAATAGTCTTTTTGGGTGTGATTGACTTCGGCTGCGATTTCATTCACATGTTCCAGCTCGCAAACTTCTTTTATTAAGTTTTTAGCGTAACCTTTGCCCCGATAGTCCTCCAAAAAGGCGAGGTGCAAAATCACAAGCCGTTTATTTGCAATTTTTCGCATACCGATAATCCCAATAATCTTACCGTCCTCTTTCGCGATATAGAAGCGACCTTGTTGTTGTGCATAGATGCCTTGCGCAACATTTTGAATCGCACCAGTGGTTGATTTATAAAGTGACATGCCGACAAGTTCAGCGATCTCATGATTCGCAAGAATTTCGGATGGCGTTGTAATTTTTTCGATATTCATCGTTTCCTCCTGAAGGAAAATATTTTTAGATGCTATTTATTGTAACACAAAAATGAATGGAGCGCGGCGGTTTGCTTAAAAGAGGGAATCCGGAACGTTTTTTTCATGGGACTAGCAGAATCCTTTGGGTACATATAGAGAAGATTGAAAGTGCAGGAGTGTAAAATGAAAAAGAAATTATGGATTGGATGTTTGATTCTATTCTTGTTAATCCTGGGAATTAGCGGATGTGTAGCGGAAAAATCGGATGACTCGAGTAATGATAATTCAACTGAAGTAGTTATCGAAATGGAGTCTTCTGTAACTGAGGATGGCAGTTATACGAGCCCGGAAGATGTTGCGGAATACATTCATATTTATGAAAAACTACCGGACAATTATCTTACAAAACAAGAAGCGCGTAATTCGGGTTGGGTGAGTGAAGAGGGTAATCTTTGGGAGGTAACGGAACAAATGAGCATTGGAGGCGATCGATTCGGCAATCGAGAGGGTTTATTGCCAAAGGCTGATGGTCGACAATGGTTTGAATGTGACGTGAATTATACTGGGGGATATCGGGGCGCCGAACGTCTGGTTTACTCCAATGATGGATTGGTTTTTTATACTGCGAATCATTATGAAAGCTTTGAAGAGATCGAGGAGGCTGAGGATGAAAATAGTTGAAATAGATGGTAGGGAGATGAATACAAAATTAAGCGCACATTGTCATATCAAGAAAACGATGGAGTTTCCGGAATATTACGGAGAAAATCTGGATGCCTTGTGG
>JABXKS010000110.1 GCA_013619125.1 Clostridiales bacterium | reverse complement strand
AGGACACACCCGTTCCCATCTCGAACACGGAAGTTAAGCTCTTTAGCGCTGAAGATACTTGGTGGGTGACTGCCTGGGAAAATAGGACGTTGCCAGTTTTTTTTATTTTGTGCCTGTAGCTCAGCTGGATAGAGTGCTTGACTACGAATCAAGAAGCCGGGGGTTCGAATCCCTTCAGGCACACCACAAAAGACGATCAAATTGATCGTCTTTTTTTTATGCTTTCTATAGAAGCTAAAAGCCTCAGTACTAAAAATACGGTAAGTTTGCGGAATAAATCGCAATCGGAGCAGGTGTCATTTCGACAATGGTAATGAGAGCTGTAAATTAAGTCATTGTCAGCCAGTTGCGTTGAACAATAATGGCCTTTTGTGTAAGTGTATTGTGGCCGTACCACACTAAGTGTGAATGTACTCAAATAAGAAGTCGACAAAAAGCATTTTAGTGGTTATTTGATTCAACTCCTCCACGTCTGATTGACTTCTTGTATGCTATTGCTTGACGATTCATAAGTTAAATAATATTATTGCATTGAGTGCATAACAAATCTGTTATACAAAGAAGGGTTTATATGAATATTCGAACGATGCGGATTTTTGTTGAAGTATGTGACTGCGGGAGCATGACTCAGGCAGCGGAAAACTTATATATGGCTCAACCTGCGGTAAGCCGTGCAATAGCTGAGCTTGAGACGTATTATGGAACAAAATTTTTTGAACGGATATCAAGACATATTGAAATCACAGAATCGGGTAAGGAGTACTACTCAGAAGCCATGAATATTTTGAGTCGGATTGACCGTCTTGATTTGCATATGAAAAATATTGATAATGTTGGCACAATTCGTATTGGCACCAGTATAACGATAGGGACAAGATTGTTGCCCGATATAATCGTAGAATTTTCAAGGAAGTATCCTGAAATAAGAATTAAAGCGGTGATCAAGAATTCGTACACCATTGAGGAAATGGTTCTCGAAAATAAACTTGATTTGGGAATCATTGAAGGAAGTACGCATTTTGATCATATTTCATATGAAGATTTTCGTCCTGATCGAATGAGTTTTGTTTGTTCAAGGCAGCATGAATTTGCAAATCGAGAAATCGATATTGACGAGCTTAACGGCTGTAATTTCCTTTTGCGTGAAAAGGGTAGTGCGGGCAGGGAAGAATTTGAGTATTTGAAAACAAATAATAACCTCAGCATATATACTTTATGGGAGAGCGCAAGCACGAAGGCTATTATCAGCGGCGTCGAGAAGAATATAGGGCTTTCACTTTTACCGGAACTACTTGTGGAAGATCGTGTTAGTGACGGGACAATCGCGCAGTTTAACGTTAAGAACGTAGTAATCAATCGACATTTTAAGGTGACGTATCATAAGAATAAATTTTTTACTCCGGCGCTGAAATATTTAAAAGAAAGTGTGATTATGGGCCGACAGTAAAGCGCATGCACAGGTTTTCATATTGAATACGGAAGTTATGCTCTTTAGCGCAGAAAATACTTGCTGGGAGGCGGTCTGGTAAAATAAGCCGGTACCAGTTTTTGAGTTGTGCCAGTAGCTCAGCTGGATCGAGTGCTTGACTACTAATCAAGAAGCCGGGGTTTCGAATCTATACAGGCACGCCTCGAGAGACGATTAATTCGATCGTCTTTTTTGTTTGCTGTGAAACAAAATTACTAGAATTTGATTGATGCATATCTATCATGAAACGAGCATGGAAAACATGGGTATTTGTGAGGACGATCAGAAGGCAGATCGGCTGGTTCTAAGAATATTGGTTGCATCCATGGCGGTGCCGGGCATTTGTTTCGCCAAGGCTTTTATTGTCGCAAGAGAAGATCCCAAAAAAATAAATCACATAGCTATGCACCCTCAGTACGGGATTGAATGCCAGCAAGGGTGCATTTTTTGTATGGACAGGTGCAGTTTTCTATTTGCGATCTACTTTGCCTTTCAGCATGGCGCCGACAGCCCCGTGATTATGATTGAGATAGAAAATTTCCTCAGAAAAAGCAGGACGCTTTATCAACTCATCGGCGATGGCATCGAAAATGGCGATGATACAAAGGATGCTTGCTGTTGGTAGCATGTGTTTATGATCGGATTCTTCAATCTCAACATGGAGTACGAGGTCCGCCGCTTTTCCCAGCAAGGATGTAGGGTTCTGTGTAACGGTAATGAGTTTTACTTTCTTTTGCTGCAGGGAATCAATTAAGTTGACGAGTTCTTCCGTATTGCCGCCTTTTGAGATTATGATCACGAGGTCGCATTCCTGCACCGATCCGAGGGCGCCATGGGCTGCGTCGCCGGGAGAAACAAAATAGGAAGGTACATTTGCCACACATAACATATGTGCGATCTTTTTTGCCGCAATTGAAGATGTACCCATTCCCATGGTTGCAATGCGTCCGTTGCAGGCTAGGATTGCTTTGAAAATCGCCTGATATTCGTCGGGATCGATAACTTGGTTCAGGGATGCCAGCGCTTTTGCGTTTAGATCCCACATGATACTTGCATTTTCGAAATGCGAATTATTTTTCATGGTTTCCTCCATTTTCTAGATTTCTGTTATCTAAATCGTGAAACTTACTATTCTACTTTACCGCTAAAGGGAAAGGGATACAATGGTTTTGTGATGATCAGTATTTTGGCTATCTAAATTTGCGAGTGATAAGGATGACTGCCATGTTGTCAGGTGAATATGGGTACAAGCACATGTTCTGAAACTGCAGCGGATGGACAGATGGCAATTGGATGAAAGGGAATCGAAAGTCAATTACTTGAGGATACCAGGTATAGTGATAATTAGCAGATTCGTCTAGTGAAAACCTAGGCGTGATATAATGGCAGACAGAATCAAAGGATACTCTGTTTGTTCAAACTGGGATTGTACCTAAGTTATTTTCAGAGTATCCATAGGAGGAATGGTTATGGAAAAACGAAATCGTTTACAAGAAGGTGACAAAATTGGCATTTTTTCACCTTCATCTCCAATCACGGCAATCAGTCCCAATCGATTCCACAGGGCCAAGCAGTTTTTAGAGACCAAGGGATTTGTAATTATCGAGGGCGAGTTGACCGGAAAACATGATGGTTACCGGTCAGGTTCAATTCAAGATAGGGCGGAGGAGCTGAATGCTTTGATTCGGAATCCACAAGTGCGCTGCATCATGTCGACAATTGGAGGAATGAATTCCAATTCTTTACTACCATATATTGATTATGAAGCCTTCAAAAAAGATCCGAAGATTGTAATCGGCTATTCGGATGCGACGGCGATTTTGCTGGCGATCTATGCGAAGACAGGAATCACGACCTATTATGGGCCGGCACTGGTGGCTTCCTTTGGAGAGTTTGCGCCCTTGGTTGAAGAAACGTATCGCTACTTTGCTGAGACCGTAATGGGAGAACTGAGCCATATGCAGACGTTGACGATGCCAGCGGAATGGACTGAGGCGTATATTCCTTGGGAGACTCAGGATCGGGGAAAGCGGACGCAGCTGAATCAGTGGATAACGGTGCAGCCCGGGAAAGCGGTCGGTCGATTAATCGGCGGGAATTTAAATACCATGCAAGGAATCTGGGGGACGCCCTATATGCCGGAAATAAAGAGGGGAGACATTCTTTTGATTGAGGATTCGTTAAAGTCGGCAGCAACAATCGAGCGTGGATTTTCTTTATTGAAACTCAGTGGTGTGTTGGATCGTGTCGGAGGCATTCTCTTGGGGAAACATGAGTTGTTTGATGATCAGGGGACGGGAAGAAAGCCTTATGAGATCCTTCAGGAAGTGTTGGGAGATTCTAAAATCCCGATTTTGGCGGACTTTGACTGCTGTCATACCCACCCGATGATTACGATGCCAATTGGTGCGAGGGTTGAACTGGACGCAACGAATCAAATCGTGCAAATTATTTTGGACTGAAGATGGTAAGAAAATTGAATATTTGAGATTTCTCAGGGTTGAATCGAGGACAACTAAAATCAAAATAATGAGACGACTCAATAAGAAATATAATAAAAGCTAGAGTCGGATTCTTGCACTTATCGGATTATTTGACTCAGAAATGCCGCAGATGATATATGAATTGTGAAAAAATATTGATCAAGGCGTATCGGATTACACGTTTTCTTCGAAGGTTGGACCGCATATCATCTTTTGTGAATTCGAGGCGAAATCGAGGGAAGGTGCGATCAGAAGTCTCAAGAAGATCTTGAAGGGCAAAGAAGAAAAGGGGTTTGATGTTGCCGTTGTGAACGCTGGTGTCCTTTCTATAAGAAGAAAGTTGTATTTGTGCAGCCAGTGATGACGAAAAGATGGATTTATTTGTACAAAAAAATGGTGGCATGTTGCTTTGAAGCGTGAGAAAGTCCGGAGGTTTATCATTTGCTCGGGGAATGGGCGTCTCTTATTCCCCGGGTTTATCGACTCAATACGGATGAAATCGTGAAAACAACGGGGTGGTTGGCAGAAAACTTTTACCTCTTCAGGCTCCCGTGATCGATTGGCGGTCGGTGATTGCCAAACAGAAGAATGGGTCTATAAAGGGAAATGGATGAGGAACCACTATGACGGGTAGGCAAATGGAAAGAAAATGAGTAAAAGCACAAGTTAAATTGAGGGGAAGGAAATTGGGGAATCGCTATTGAATCTTCTGTAAATTCCGCCTATAAAAAGAAATAAAGAAACGTGTTGACAGGGACCGGATCCTTTGGTAAGATAGGTAAGCAGTCAAGGAAAACGACTGGAAC
>JABXKS010000109.1 GCA_013619125.1 Clostridiales bacterium | reverse complement strand
GTTTGATCAATGACAAATCCCATATGTTTTTCAGCTGTATAACCGCCTAAACTTGCTGTAATATCAAGTTCATAGCGCCCTTCGCCTTCCAACTTATACGGTTCTGGCAATTCAGGTCCAGTAAACATTCCAGTCTCATTCCACATCAATGAAATGTTTGCCTCGGCATCGCCAGTATCGATCCCAAGATCGATAGGATAGTTGCGATGTTCCCCGTTTCCAACGCCTGTTACAACAATTTGAGGCACCTTGCCGTCAATTGTAAAGGCGATGTGTCGGAAACTGACATTACCGCTCAAATCTTCCGCCTCAACATCAAGCACATACGCTTTCGTAGAATCGGATGCAGCAATCTCAATTGGATTCTCCGCATAAACGGTTTTCGTCGTTCCTTCCTTAATGGTTGCTTCCCAGCTGCCCAATTCACTTAAGAAGATCTCGATGGTTACGTCTTCATTTCTGACATCACCGTCTTCGATTCCTGAAATTGTAATAAATGGTGGTGTCAAATCAACCATATCAAGATCCGCTTCGATCATTTTCCCGTCCAACATAATCCGTCTGAACTTCACGTCTCCGCCACCGTTGCCGTTTTCATTCCAAACAGAGTACATAACGGTTCCATTTGGCGACATACGGATCTGACACTCAGCCTGTGCACTTTCCACTTTGCCCGTGTCCTTGGCAAGCCATGGCCAGACTTCTCGTTCTTGACCGGCATAATGCCCTTGGCTGCTCTCGTTAACTATTTTTGTTTCATGATAGAACGAATCGCCAAAATCAGTGGTGTAGCTATAATACAAATCCAATGGCTCTTTTGGTTCCATGGAGTCATCTCCAGGATTGCTGCTAGTGCCATAGGTAACCCAGAACAAATTGGTATTGCGCTGATCTTCACCGTACATAACCTCGCCATTCACTTTCGTGCTTGACGGTCCACCGACCAGACGCGGTTCAATAACAGTTTCTTTATTGTTCTGAAGTTTGGATAAGTTTTGCGCCGGCTCGTATCCGCCTTTTGGCCAGTAGGATTCAACAACGATCTTCGGTATCTCATCATCCTCAATGCGTTCGTTGCCTGTCCCTAGAGCCGTACGATACATATCTTCATGCAAGACGCCAATCCCCTGATAAACCCCGTCGATATACACTTCATTGGTTCCCTTAGGATTGGTTGTGAATGTCTTGCCTCCATCGAAAGAGCGTCGCACGTAGAGATTGTAGATATCGTTGCCATTTCGATGAGCCGCCCAATTCGGCGTCCAGTCAAATGCAATGGCCAAATTTTTCCCGCGAAGGATGCCCCGGTGTGCTCGCGCGTCTTCATAAGGATTCGCATATGTAGCATCCCCAAGAGCCACTTCCGGTTGTTCCCAACGCATTACCTTGATTCCATCGCCGTTTCCGTCGCCAGAACTAGTGGTGTTTTCAGCCAGTTCCGTCGGTCTTGTGGCGCTGATATTCAAGATGTTCTCGGACAAGTAATTCGTCGAATAAGGATTTTGGCTGCCTTTGATGGCACTTGTAATTTCCCATCGTCTCATCATAATGTCGCTCGGACGGCCTTTGCCGTCTTCACCCATCTTATAAACCATGACCAAGGACGTTCCTACATCCCATTTGGCAGGAGCGCTTGTGGACGATTTGCCCAAAGCGCCGTTCGCACCTTGAATCAAAAGTCGCGGTCTACGTGCATTTTCATAAGCTGGAATCGGATCATTGTTGAAGTCGCGAAGAAGTTCGCCAGCCTCGTCGACCAAGTGCAATAGACCCCGATGGACATTGCCTTCCTTGGGTTCCAGGTTTCCTTTGCTAGGAATGAGCCCTGGAAGACTGCCGTCTTCCCGTGCGTAATGATCGTAATCATCCTGTGAATCGATCAGCACTTGCGGATTCATAATTTCGCCCGCGCTTACAAGATCCGGCTTCGCCATATCAAAGGTATGATAGACAACAAGTTTCCCATTGTCTGGAACATAGGCATCTTTGCCTTTTTGTTCGCCAACGCCCGAGCCTTCAGCGATCACTGGATTTACACCAGTTTCAGCCCATTCATCGGCTGGATCTGGTTCTTCATCGGCTGGATCTGGTTCTTCCCCGGCAGGATCAGCGGTTCCATCGTCAACAGTGGCTCCTGTACCTCCATCAACCGAAGCACTGGTTACATCATCCGGCCCCGAGCCTGCGCCTTTGGTTTCTTCGTAACAAACGACAACCCAAGCGCTTTTTTTCGTTTTTCCGGTCGAGTCTTTCGTCATATATGTTTGCATCATGATATTCGGACGAGATGCTCCCGTATTTCCGTCTAGAATTCGTCCATCTTCCGTGATTGCCACAAACTTGTCAGCTTCCTGATTATTGACCTTGAAATACAATTGATCGCAAATCGCTGGACCACTATAGTAGTTCGGCAAATCGGCATACCCATAGTTATGAGTGCCTTTCTCTTCGCCTTCCTCCAAGACCGGCACAAAATTATTGGAATTGACAGAAAGCAAATTGCCTTCGCCCAAGGTATCCAGTCCCGGAATCTGTGTTTCATCAACTTTCATACTGCCGACATTAACGGTATCATTATCAGAAATCCGTACAGGCAAGGAGAAAGGCACCTCAGCCTTCGGTCTTCCTTTTTGATCCTCATTGATATCTTCTTTTTGAACGCCATTGGATTCAAAATCCTCATCGATATCAGTAAAATCATCCCATGCAATAAAGGAGTACCAAATGTCGGTTTTATGGTTGGTTGTCGCTCCGCTCCAACCTTCCCCAGGTCCCGCCATTTCGCCAGGACGCAAACCTTCTGGATCCTCTTGCCAAACGACACCAAAGCCGGCGCCTTCCGCACCACTTTGCATCAATTGGAATGCATCCCGTCGGCCTGAAGTCAAACGCTCTGGTTTATACCATGTCACTTCGCCTGTCGCCGGATCAATCATGCCGCGGCATGTCCAGACAACACTGTATGGCAATTCGCCAACTTCAGGGTAACCATCACTGGTATAATCACGTGAACGCTGTGGTCCACCGACACCCCAGATATCCTCTTCATAATACGGGTCGCCATAATCCAAGGCATAACGCGGATTACCTGTTCTGCCGAACTTGGAAGTCCATGCTGCCAGAATATAATTCCCCCGTACGCGTATCTGTGGTTTATGGCAAGTTCCTGAAAACTCAACCCCGTCCACTGTCATAAATGAAGATTTGTCTGCAGATTTTGACAAATTCTGTACTTGCCACGTCTCACCTGCATCTCTAGAAACTGCACCGTAAATATCAAACCCATCGGTGCCGATTAGCTCTTCCGCATAACATGCCACCAACGGCTTGACTACATTCCGCTGTTCAGTAAGCATGTATTCGCTTTCTTGAGTTCCCTCATCGAAAACCAAATCATAATAATTCAAGGTTACAGGATCGCCATTAGCTTTCATGGCAGGCACATACATCTGCATAAATTCGAGTTTCGCCTTCGCGTCCTCAAAGGCCGAGTTTTTCGATACGTTCTTTCGTACCACGTTGCTGTTTGTGCCCTTTTCCAAATTATCCAATGCTTCTACATCAGAAACCACATTCAATTTGCCGCCTTTTTTAGCATTGGTCAATTCTATTAATTGATCAATCTGAACTCCATCCGAGTAATCCAACTCGGAAACGCCCAATTCGGCTGCCGCCTGATTGAATGCCAATCCCGTGGAGGACGAAATATCAATCCCGCCATTCGGTTCGCCATCTTCGTCAAAACTCTGCAATAGTTTTGCCATATTAACGACAGATGAATGATCGATATCGCTTACGCCAATAATGTCCATCGGCGTTACACGTTGTTCCGCTCTCGCTTCACCAATAAAAACATTGCCAAGATAAAACTCAATTATTTCTCCATCAAAATATTCGAAGGAACCGCCAGTGTCAGTTGTGCCGCTGTGAGTCGGCGTTTGGTACGTTACACCCTGAACCGGCGCATCGATCAAGTGTCCAGTATGAGGATGCACAACCGCATAGTCCATCCACCAACCTTCACCGTTTTCAAATTCCTTATTGCCTTCCGCCCAAGCGCGTTGGATGCCTTCTTCAGGCCTGTCAACAGACTCTACGCGAAGACATACAGAAATCTTAGGAAGCCTTCTTTCCTCCTCTCGCCTACCCCAAGTAATCTCCAAGTCCTTAAACAGATCCAAAGTAACTTCATATGTATTGCTTGGTTCTGTCAACTCTTCCTGGTAAGGGAAAAATTCAACCTTGGGTGCTCCGCCAATCGTTGTCGGGACCTCACCGTCTCCAACAAAAATCATTACCTCGCGTATCACCCATCCAGGATCCGTCTCAAGAATCATCCTCAATTTATCACGAGTGTTCCAAAGCGATAAACTCCCAACGCTCTGATACTCTTCTTGAGGCATGCCTTGATCAACGATCAATAGATCCGCTACGTATTTTCCAGGTCCAACATAACCAACTTCAGCCAGATTCGTTTCATCTGCAAAGCCAGCAAGAGATATGGAGAATAGCTGGATAACCATAGCAACAACCACGATCGCAATCATCTGCTTTCTTACCTTCATCGATAACCTCCTTTTCTTACACATTTTAACCATAAATAGATAGAAAGACCTTTTTTTGGCAACTAAAAAGCTGCCACATGTCTTGTGGCAGCCGACCTTTCTTAGTTTTTCTGTCCATTTTTTTGTCCAAAGATGTTTGGCTTTGCGTCCCACCCTCACGGATGGTTTGCTTTTCACATAGATCCTTTCAATTTATCTAATTGTTGGCATACGCCAATTACTAGATGTAAATTTCTTACCCTTTTGACATACCTTATAACAA
>JABXKS010000108.1 GCA_013619125.1 Clostridiales bacterium | reverse complement strand
CTCTTACGAATGCTTCTAGCGAATCAATAACCAAATGCCTATGACTGCGGCCAGTACCGCCCAAATATAGAAGAAAATAACCGTTCCCTTTTCTCCCAGTACTTTCCTGAATCCGCGAATTTTTGCCATGTCCCATATTTTTGGCGGCTTTTTCATAGTAATCCAAATAACGAAACCTGCATACAACAATAAAAATAATCCTAATATAGCCAATCCGTTCATGATATCCTCCTTATTCTTAATGGAAGAGTACTCTCTTCACCTCATAGATACCCAATTTATGGATGGCTATTCTATCTCGATTTAATTCACCGTTTCAAATAAATTTACGCAGTGACAACGCGATTTCGACCGGCTTCTTTCGCTTGATAGAGCGCATCGTCGATCATTTGAATAAATTCCGATTCCGATTGCAGTTTAAGTGATTCCAATGTTCCACAGCCAATGCTCACAGATACTTGAATTGATGTGCCGTTTACCAACATCACCTGCTCCGCAATTCGCATGCGAATACGTTCCGCGATTTGTTCTGCCGCAAGAGCATCTGTATTCGGTAGTGCCAAGAAGAATTCTTCTCCGCCATATCGAATCAAAATATCGGATTCTCGCAACACTTCTCTTGCAATTTTAGTCACTTGCTTAAGTACTCCATCTCCAATCAAGTGCCCATAGGTATCATTCACACGCTTAAAATAATCGATATCAATCATCAACGCACTGAATGGCGCATCCATTTGCCTCGCACGCTGATACTCTTCCCGGTAAATTTTCAAACCTGCTCGCCGATTATAAAAATCAGTTAACGGATCACGCTCAGCAATGCGTTGCAGCTCTTCATGCTCAAGGGAGTTATTCAGAGATAAAGCCAAACTATGGGCAAAAATATCAATCTCTTTCATCAATTCCGATGAAAAGGTCTCCGCAGTTGCCAAGACAATAATACCGAGCACCTTATCCTTATACACAATCGGCACGAGTAGTACTTGTCGAGGCTGATAGTCCATCAACACACTGCGCACAACCAAATCCTTCGGATAGGTAATCATCTCATATCGCTTATTTTTTACAACCTGATGCAAAATTTGGTTTGTCTGGAACGATTCAGTATCCTCAATTCCGTGACTTGCAATAGGTTGATATCGCTCTCCATCAACCAAAAGAATCGTCCCCGCACTTGCATCCCCATGCTTCATTAAGACTTCCAAGGCATTCTCCGCTAACACTTCCAATTCCAATTGACTCGAAAGAATTTCCGTATAGCTTCGAATTGCATCCTGCGTCTTCAGCACAGCCGCAAAGGCTTCAATCAACTCATTAAACGCAATTCCACAATTACCAAATTGATCATCTGATTCCACTGGTATGTGACAGGTTTCAATCGAACAATCTCCAATGTCACCACCCCGTGAAATCGATAGAATATTCTCTTTTGCATGATCCATCTTCGTAGTAAAAAGCTTCAACTTCTCACCAACCGTGAACTTCGCCAAAAGGATATTTACAACGCCGACAAGTATTCCCGCTGCAACACAGGCAATAAAAAACATCGGTGAAAGAGCAATCGTGGATGAAACACCAAGTGCCCATGCAAAAAACGGAAAAACCAGACCTATGACAATCCCAAAACCGATCATCCATGCAGCCAAAACAAAAAACACGTTTCGTTTTTGATTCATACTCATCTCCTCATTTCAGTAATCTATCCTCTATTATAGACGGCCCACTTGCTAAAAATTATATCATTTTATACATATTTCCATTTATTCATCCAGACATGCCAAAACACGCTGTTCGACCTCTTCCCAGTGATCATGAGGATTGTCAACCACAGCAATTTCAATATCCAATTGATCCATAACCTTCAATTCCAAGTCTTTTCTCTGTTGGATAAACTGAATCACACCTTCAAATCCTTTTGCGCTTGTTCGCTTTCCAAATGGAGACTCTTCCACGTATTCTACCACAAGATCAATCCAATCCTTCCATTTTCCTGGTTCCGGAGACCGTCGTTGATCCGCGACCCGCTGAATTGTTTCCCGCACGCTTGGCTGCGTCAAATAAATCAGCTTCGGATTCAATGGCTTAACGGTCTGAATCAATTCTTTCATATACGCCACAATTTCTTGCGCGCCCTTATCATGCGCGCGAAGCATTTCACTGATATGATTTTGCAAATACGCGCATTCGAAGATATAAATCGTGTCTTCCTCCGCTTCCTGACCGAAACGCACCCATCTTGAAAAATGAAGTGACTGAAATTCCTCGAATGGGATTCGCTGATCATAGACCTCATGTTGCTCAAAATACGTCATCCACTCTTCTCCTTCGTCAGGGAGCTGAAGCCGCGTATACGCGATAATTGCGTGATCCCCTTCCAAAGAATAATTGCCTTCCAAACATCCTTGAAATAGTGGAAGTTGTTGAATCTCCTCAAACTTTTCAATCGGAATAACCGACAGCCATGCAAGATCGGCGGGATGCAAATCCCCTTCCAGAAACAATCGAACCGAATATCCCCGGCTTTCCAAATGCGCCTTCACCTTGCTCGCCATGGTTGTTTTTCCCGAACCTGGAATTCCTTCAATTAGTATGAGACGATTCATACAGCACTCCTCCTTTACGAATTTCGAAATGTTCTCTTTACAATCACTTGCATTTCATGCACCACTACAGGAATCAAGGAAACTGCAATCACGATGCCCCAGTCTTGAATGCTTAATGGACTCGTATGAAAAGCTTGAGTAAAGAATGGAACTTCCGTTACCAGAACTTGCGCACCTATTCCTAAAAAAATCGCAAAAACCATCAATCGATTTGAAAACAACTTTGACCCAAAAACAGATACTTCGTGATCCCTCATCGTCGTCGCATACATCAGCTGCGACAAGGCAAGGATAGAGAAAGCAAGAGTTTGCGCCCTCATCAAGGTTTCAGGCATGGACAAGATTTCCGTCATTTTATGAATTTCATAAACCTTTAACGAAGGCAAAATTCCTTTTGCTACCAAATAGAATGCACTTAAAGTTCCCATGGCGATCAAGCATCCGTAAAGGACAATATTGAAGCCACCGCCATCAGCAAACAGACTCGCTTTTGGATCTCTTGGCGGCTTTTTCATTAATCCCTTTGGTTTCCCATCAGTCCCCAAAGCCAAGGCTGGCAGAGTATCCGTCACCAGATTCACCCACAAAATATGCACCGCCAACAACGGCGCCGGCAGACCCAGAGCGATCGCTACAAACATAGCAACAACCTCCCCTAGATTGGAGGACAATAAAAACAATACCGTCTTTCGAATATTATGGTATATTCCTCGGCCTTCTTCCACCGCCTTTTCAATGGTTGTGAAATTATCATCTGTTAAAATCATATCCGCTGCGCTTTTTGCCACATCGGTTCCTGTAATCCCCATCGCAACACCGATATCGGCAGTTTTCAAGGAAGGTGCATCGTTTACACCGTCTCCCGTCATGGATACGATTTTTCCCGAAGCCCGAAAAGCTTCCACAATGCGAACCTTGTGTTCCGGAGAGACACGAGCGAAAACACGAACCGTTTCAACTCGAGCTTGCAATTCTCTTGCATCCATCTCCTCGACCTCTTGGCCCGTCATACATTGATCTTCTTGCTGTGCAATCCCCAATTCCCGTGCGATTGCAAGGGCAGTGTCACGGTGATCTCCTGTAATCATCACGGTTGCAACCCCCGCCTTGCGTAAACGTTCCACAGCGGGTTTCGCCTCTTCTCGAGGAGGATCCATCATACCGACAAGCCCCACAAAGATCAAAGACTCTTCACTGACTTCCTTGTCTTCTCGTTTCGCCAAAGCCAACACCCGCAAGGCTTGTTTGGACATTTGACTTGCGGCGCTCAAAATATGCTTGCGCTCCTCTTCGGTAAGAGCACGCTTGTCGTTTTCACTTTCAATGGACGTGCATCGGTCGATCAATACATCGACCGCACCCTTCGTATACGCGACAAATCCATCTTCTACTTGATGTACTGTCGTCATCAGTTTCCGATCGGAATCAAACGGTCTTTCATTCACTCTCGGATATATTTCCTCTAATTTCGACTTTTGAACATCCAACACTATTCCCATATCAACCAAAGCCAGTTCCGTAGGGTCTCCAATTCGATGATCCTCTTCTACACTGGCATCGCAGCATAGAACCATTCCGCGTATCAAATCTTCATTTTCTTCCATGCTCGCTTCATTCATCCGAATCATTTTTTGATTTTGATAAACGGATCGAATGGACATCACGTTCTGTGTAAGTGTTCCGGTTTTGTCTGTGCAAACAACGCTGACCGCGCCTAGTGTCTCAACCGCTGGCAACCGACGAACAATCGAATTCTCCTTCACCATCTTCTGCACACCAATCGCCAAAACAATCGTAACAATTGCTGGCAATCCTTCTGGTACTGCAGCCACTGCCAAGGAGATCGCCGTCATCAACATCTCCACCATGTCCCGCTTTTGCAGATAAGCAATCCCAAACAGCAAGACACAAATGATAATTGTTCCAATTCCTAAAATTTTACCCAAATCCGCCAATCGTTTTTGAAGCGGAGTCAATTCTTCCTCTTTTGATTCAATCATGGTTGAAATCTTGCCAATCTCCGTTCCCTTTCCAGTTCCAGCAACGACACCGGCTCCGCGGCCATAGGTCACAATGGTTGACATAAAGCCCATGTTGATCCGATCACCCAAGGCAGCATTCTCTTTTATCTCCGCTTTCGCATCTTTTTGAACCGGCATCGACTCCCCGGTTAAAGCAGACTCTTCCACCGATAAATCAGCGGTCTCCACCAATCGAAGATCCGCAGGGATAATTCGTCCCGCCTCCAATTCAACCCAGTCTCCTACAACAAGTTCAGCCGATGGAACCTCTTCCACCACTCCGCCCCTACGAACCAGCGCCGTTGGGCTGGACATTTTTTGAAGCGCTGACAATGCGCGCTCGGCTTTTCCCTGCTGCACCAGTCCCACGGTTAAATTAATTAAAATCACACTGGCAATAATTACAACATCGCTATATTCGCGAAGAATAGTTGAAACAATCATGGCAACCAGCAAAATGATCGTCATAGGTTCCTTCAGTTGCTCAAAAACTCGTTGTCCGAGAGTTGGAGGTTTTACAGCCTTCAACTCATTGCGGCCATCCCGTTCTAAACGTTTTTTTGCTTCCACTTTACTCAAGCCGTCTTGACTTGTATTCCACGCTTTAACTATTTCCTCTATCGATTGAATTCCCATCTATACGTCCTCTCCTTTGTCATTCCATGATGATGCTATAAATTTCTATGTTCTTATTATACCAAAAAGACAGACGCTTATTCGCCTGCCTTCCACTTTCATTCTATGCTGATTCTTCGCTCGAACCCAACTCTTCCATATTGACCTTTGAAGCAACGAACACATTTACAAGGGAAAGGGACGCTGCCAAGAAAAAGATGTACTGTGGTCCCCAACGATCCCAGACAATCCCTCCTGCAATCGCGCAGGTAATCGATACGATATGATCCATGCTCAGTCCCAAGGAAAGGGTTGGCACCAAATCCGCCGTATCCACAACAATGGACCTGAGATAGATGGTTCTGATCATTCCCATTTGATTGGACATTTTGTCCAAAATAAAGATGACGTATGCAATCATAACCGGAATTCCAAAGGCCGTATAATGGCCACTAGCAAATCCAGCGCTTAAAAACCCATAAACCACATACACACCGATAAAGGAAAAAGCATCGACATATAGCAACTTTTTAATTCCAAATCGATCAATCCAACGGCCAAGGGCAGGGATGAAGAAGATTCCAATTAACGCGCCCAATATCGCAAGTACCGCCAAAGTGTCCGCTTTCTTTTGTAGCAAATCGATCAAAACCCAAGGTCCGTACACTAGCATAATCTGCTTTTGTACCCCCCACATGACGACCAAGATATAATAATATTTGTACTCTTTACGAAAGACAAAATTGATCTTTTTATGACTCTTAATCGGCTCGTCCAAATGTCGTTCCAAGACAAAATAAAGAAGAAATCCCAAGAAAAAGATGACCGCCGATACCAAAAAGATCCATTTAACCTTGGTTGTAAAACTGAAAAAACCCAAACGAAACCCCATAAAGGTGATAATTGCGGCAATCATGGTAAAGGCGGTCTGTGTTCCTTTATACTGCCCCATCCGCTTTCCATAATTATTCCCTTCGATCAGCGACATTCCAATCGCGTCTCGAACCGGCATCAAAATATGTGTTCCCGCTGAATTGACAAAAATAAAAATCAACATAATTGCATAGGGCGGTGTTGCAACACCCAAAACCCCAATTCCGACCAAGGCAAGGAGCTGTGCCACCATTGCGATCCGCAGATCGGAAAAAGCAGATAAAGAAGCGATAAAAAAGATCACCAAAACCCCGGGCAGTTCCCGTGGAAATTCAATTAATCCCCGTTGATACGCCGTTACCTGATATGCGTCCTTAAAATAATTCGACAGAACGCCACCGCTCAATCCTTGAGCCAGAGCTGTTAACGCCAGAATCCCAAAATATACTTTCTGCGCGTCACTCAAATTTCCCCAACGTTCCTTCATAACAGATGTTCCCCGCTTTCTTACACTAATACACTAAAGGGTATCCGTCTTCCCATCATTTGTCAATTGAAAAAGATCCCCCTAAGGGAATCTTTAGATTTATTTTTTTATTTACTTCGTTCATATTGTTCAGGCCACGGAATGTCAATTCCCAGGATATGAGCCGCTTGCAATGACCAATAAGGATTTCGAAGAAGTTCCCGTCCCAAAAAAACAAAATCGGCCCGTTTGTTGCGAATAATTTCCTCCGCCATTTCCGCTTTGACCACCATCCCGCCTGCGATTACTGGCAGTTTTGTTTCTTTCTTTATTTTCTCGGCAAAGGGAAGTTGATAACCCGGAAACGCTGAAACTGATGCAGGCACAACACCACCAGAACTAACATGAATCAAATCGATTCCCAAAGACTGCACGTGATTCACAACCTCGACCAAGTCTGCGGGATGATAACCATCCTTCCGGTACTCTTCTGCGGATACACGCAAAAAGACCGGTTTTTCTTTTTCCCACGATTCCCGAACCGCCCCAATCACTTCCTTTAAAAATCTGGCTCGTTTCTCCAAAGTTCCGCCATACTCATCGATCCGTCGATTCGTCAGCGGCGACAAGAATTGATTGATCAAATACCCATGGGCACCATGGATCTCGACCGCATCAAAACCCGCTTCTCTGGCTCTTCTGCTAGCCTGCCGAAATGCCTCAACCACATCTTCAATTTCTTGAATGGTCATCGCCTTCGGTTCTTGATACTCCTCGTTGAATCGAAGCGCTGATGGGCTGATAATTCGTTCTGTTTCAATGGCACATTTGCGGCCGGCATGGGCCAATTGCAACGCAATTTTGCAACCATTGGCATGGACCTTCTCCGTGATGCGTTTTAATCCTTCAATCTGATCATCCGACCATATTCCCAAATCCCTGTCGGATATGCGTCCACGCGGTTCTACGGCTGTCGCCTCAACAATAATCAGTCCAACTCCGCCAATCGCCCGCGTCTCGTAGTGTGTAAGATGCCAATCGTTGGCGAATCCATCGTCTTTTGCACTATACATGCACATGGGCGGCATAACAATACGATTTTTACTCTTTAAATCTTTAATTGTGATGTCGCTAAATAATCCTGCCATACAATCCATCCCTTCTATTCTTTTGAGTAATCCAGACTCCAGGGAATGCCGAATTGATCGACAAGCGATGCAAATGTCGAGTTCCAAAACGTATCTCCCAACTCCATTTCAACCACTCCGCCTTCTATTAAGGCATCATACACTCGCTTTTGTTCTTCTTGTGAATCAAAGTTAATATTTAATGAAACCCGACTTCCGTCTGGAATCTTCCCACCTTCAAAGGTATCGGAGAGATAAAGCATATCTTTGTAGATCTGTAGCTGTGCATGCATGATTTTTTCTCCATATGCTTCACTTGCCACTGGCTCGGGTGCGTCTTTAAATCGCTGCAGGTAAACCACTTCTCCTCGAAAAATTTCCTTGTACCAATTCAAGGCTTCTTCGCAATTCCCAGCAAAATTCAAATATGGTATTAACAACTTCATTACCTCCTTTTCTCGATAATGATTATTTACCCGTTCGTCCAGCCAATCTACCTCTATTTCCCTTCTCCCGTAAGAAGTTCATGAATTCTCCATCCGACACTTCCCATGCAAAACCCTTGGTTGCCAAGCAAGACAACCTCGATTTTTTCCTTTGGGTAAAAATAATAACGCGCGCTCACACCGAATTCTTCTCCCGTATGACCCATGCGAATAACTTCCCCCTCTTTTAGAAGAAACCAATTGGCAAATCCGTACTTCCATTCATATCCTCGATGGCCATCTGAATCTTGGTCCACGACCTGTGGGGTCATAAACAACGCCGTCATGTTTTGGCTCATCAGATCCCCCTTTCGAAACGCTCGATAAAAGTGAATCAGATCGTCTACGGTTGAAGTCGCTCCCCCATCGGATGCCGGTACCGGCGTCATGGTATAGATGTTTTTCTTCCACCCCGTGATATTTCCAGCCTCATCTTCCTTGGGTTCGTATCCATCGGCCACACCAGTTGTTACATCCTCAACATCAATAAACCCGGTGTCCTCTAAATGAAGCGCATCAAAGATGCCTTCTTGAATCACCAATCGATAATCCTTTTTCGTTACCTTCTCAATCACCATGCCTAGCAAGATATATCCAGCACCACAGTACTGAAATTTTTCTCCAGGCAAGAAAGCAGCTGGCTGATTCTTGAAAATTTCAAAATAATCCTCCAGCTTTCTCATCTGATAAATGGGCTTTTCCTTCCACAGAGCAACCCAATCCTCATCAGAAGCATTCATCTCATCAAAATAATCCCCAATCCCCGAGGTATGCGTGAGTAACTGAAAAATTGTCACCTCTTCTGATATCGTTGTATTCGTGAGTTCCAGCATCGTCACAACAGAATCTGCGAGCGCAAGTTTTCCCTCATCGATCAATTGACCAATCGCGACTGCCGTAAAGATTTTTGAAAGGGAAGCAATTCGAAATTTCGTATGCCGATCCGGCGGAATCTTCCAGGTTCGGTTCGCATATCCAAATGCACCTTCATAGTAATTCTGATCCCTTTTCTTGATCAAAACAACCCCTGAAAAAACTTCCTTTTCCGCTCGTTCCTCTAAATAGCGATCCAAAGTACCCTTCATATCTTCCATAACGCCACTCCCTCATTTTTCATGTTCAGAAATTGATCCTTTAAATCCAATCAAATTTCCATTACCCTTATTTTACCATACCAAGACATTCTTCTCGAAACGCTCCCCTCCAGTTTACGAATCTCGCGGTTCTATGATATACTTATGTGATTTGCAAACGATGAAACCTACCAAGAAAGGGAAACCATATGAATACTTTTCGGTCCTTTGACCTGAACGAATCCATCCTGCGAAAGCTCGATGAACAAAATATCCTAGAACCAACCCCCATCCAGTCTCTCGCTATTGCAGAAATCCTCGCAGGCAATGACTTGATGGCAGAAGCACAGACCGGCACAGGAAAAACCCTGGCCTTTTTGATCCCCATGTTTCAACGCTTCGACCCCGCAGCTACCGAGATCCAGGGCTTGATTCTTGCGCCAACCCGAGAATTGGCGATTCAAATCACGGAAGAAGCCAAAAAACTAGCAGAAGATACAGAGATTCAAATCCTTGCCATCTATGGCGGTCAAGACATTCAAAAGCAATTGAAGCGCTTAAAAGGCTCTGTTAGCTTTGTTATTGCAACCCCAGGGCGATTGTTGGATCACCTCGCTCGCCAAACAATTGATTTGACGCATTTGAAAACATTGGTTCTTGATGAAGCGGACCAAATGCTTTATATTGGATTCCAAAATGAAATCGAAATTATTCTAAAACGCACGAATCCTGACAAGCAATTGCTTTGTTTCTCTGCGACCCTGGATTCCAAAGTGAAAAAGATCGCATACAAGTTTATGAAGAATCCCCTTGAAATCGCAACAAAAAAAGAAACCATCACCCTTGAATCCATCGAACAAAAAGTGGTTACCGCATCGGACCGTTGGAAGCAAGCCGCTCTATTTCAAGAGCTTGAGCACACCAATCCATTTTTAGGAATCATCTTCTGTCGAACCAAACGCCGTGCCGACGCCCTGGAAGGCGCCATGTCCTTGCACCGATACTCGTGCAACAAACTCCATGGCAGCATGACACAGGCTGCACGCCAACGCGTGATGAAGGGATTTCGAGAAGCTCGCTATCAGTATTTGATCGCGACGGATGTCGCGGCAAGAGGCTTAGACATCTCAGGTGTGTCTCATATATACAATTACGATATTCCAGAAACACCTGAATCCTATATCCATCGAATTGGACGCACGGGTCGAATGGGTGAAGAGGGTTGTGCTATCACCTTTGTTGCTCCTCGCGATGAACGCTTGCTGGCTGAAATCGAAAAAGAGATTCAGATGAAAATTCCGCGATCCGATTATCAGCCTTCTGGCGAATCCAAAGAGCGTCATCACAAAAAGCCTGTTCAGAAAAAAAAGGACTCAAAACGAATTAAAAAGAAAAGATCATAACCCAATACGCTTAAAAGTTGATTGTATTTTACCAAAACATGGTATCTTTATAGTAGAACGATTGAAGGAGGATTTTAATGATAAAAATAATGGCCGACTCAACCTGCGATCTCTCCCAAGAAGTGGTTGAACAATACAAAATCAGTATTGCCCCCTTAACCATCACAATCAATGATAAAGACTATCTCGACAAAATTGATATAAGTTCCGATGAATTCTATAAAATTCTGGGATCGATTGATGTCTTACCGACGACAGCCATGCCAAGTCCGAAAAAATTCATGACTATTATGGATCAAGCCATCGAAGAAGGTTATACAGAAATCCTGTGCATTTGCATGTCGAGCGGAACCAGCGGTTCCTATCAATCTGCAAAGGTTGCAGAAGAATACTTCCAAGAAACCTACACCGATCCGAAATATCGAATCCATGTGGTCGATTCAAAGAGCATGAGTCATGGTAGTGGATATCTGATCTTAAAAAGTGCAATCCTGCGGGAACAGGGTGCAACATTCGATGAATTGGTCAGCTTTAACGAACAGTACAAGCGAAATGTGAAGCACTTCCTTTCCGTCGATGATCTTGACAATTTGATTAAAAGTGGTCGGTTAACCAATGTTAGCGCCATGATCGGAAAAGTGCTGAAGGTCAAACCTATTATGTCCATGAGAGATGGCAAGGGCGCGATTGTCGCAAAGCTGCGGGGACGTAAGAAAGTATTGCAGCACTATATCACCGAATTCAATAAACGCGTAGATTTGGATATGACAAAATTCATCATCGTCGGCTACACCTCGGACCGGTTGGTTGCGGAAAGTCTCGAAATCAAGATACGAAACGAAACCACCTTCACTGGTGATATCTACATTATGCAGATGGGCACAGCTGTTGGTACCCATGTTGGATTGGGCGGATTGTCCATGTACTTTATTGAAAAAGGGCACCAACATGATGGCTTGTTAATGAATGAAATGAATCAGATGCTTGAAGCGAATAAAAAGCTCACAAAATTCCTTACAAAGAATGAATTGGTGAAAACATTTGAAGAATATCGAGCAAAAATGAAGAAATAACAAAAGAGCCTCTCACGCGAGAGGCTATTTTTATTAAATAGGTTATTAGTTTCCTTTACTTCAACACCTGATCCGCAACAAAAACGGAAGCACGCGCATCACGGCAATAAAAATCCGCTCCAATCTGCTTGGCGTAGTCATCCGTTAAAACTGCACCGCCCACCATGATCTTTACACCATGAAATTCCAAGCGAATCGATTGGATGATTTCCTCCATGCCGGCAACCGTCGTCGTCATCAAAGCACTGAGGCCAACCAACTGAATCTGATGTTTGCGAATAGCGGCAAGGATCACATCGACATCGACATCTTTCCCCAAGTCCACCACACGGTATCCATAACTCTCCAGCATAATCTTAACCAAATTCTTGCCGATATCATGAATATCTCCCTTTACTGTTGCCAGCGCAATGGTTCCTTTGGGTTCAAACTCTTCATGATCTTGAGCCAATTTTGATTTCACGAGTTCAAAGGCTCCTTTAACGGTTTCGGCTGCACGGATCAATTGCGGCAAGAAGATCTCCTGTTGCTCATATTGCATCCCAATCGCGTCAAGAGCTGGAATCAACTCTTCATCCACCACGGCAAGGGGCGCTTTCCGCTTCAAGTTTTCCAGAATCAATTTTTCCACTTGTCTTTCGTCGCCTTCCAACAATTTAGCTATTAAACTATTGTCCTGCTTGGACGAAATCGGATCCGCCTGCGATTCGGGCCGTTGCTTCCGATCGTTGTACGCAATAAAGGAAACAGCGCCAGGGTCTTGATTGTTCAACACATGGAAGGCATGAATGATATCTACAATGCCTTCCGCGCCTGGATTGATGATAGCTGTATCCAGTCCAGCCCCCAAAGCGAGGGTGAAAAATACGCGATTGATCAAAGGACGATAAGGCAGGCCATAGGAAACATTACTGACACCCAAGGTGGTTTTCACTCGATATTTTGCTTTCAATGTTCGAATCGCTTCCAAGGTCTCCATCACCTCGGCCTGTTGTGCCGAAGCAGTCAACACCAAGGTGTCGATTAAGAGTCGTTCTTCTGGAATACCGTGTTTTTTTGCATTTGCAATCATTTTTTCTGCAATCACAATCCGTTCCTTAGCCGTATGGGGAATCCCCTTTTCATCCAGACAAAGACATACGGCATAAGCACCATACTTTTTAATTAAGGGAAAAAGTCGATCCATGGAGGATTGTTTCCCACTGATTGAATTCACGATGGCAATCCCGGCATAACGGCGAAGCGCTGCCTCCAACACAGTTGCCTTGACTGAATCGAATTGCAACGGGGTGTCCAACAATCCAGAAAAGGTATCAACCAATTGAATCATTACTTGCTCTTCATCAATTTGCGGCAAGGACGTATTGATGTCTAAAACCTGCGCGCCGTGATGAATCTGTTCAAAGGCTACCTTTGTCGCGAATTGAAAATCACCCTGAAGAAAGGCTTCTTTCAATCGTTTGTTGCCCGACGGATTAATCCGCTCGCCGATCACAATCGCACCATCATCCAAATTAACGGATTTTGTTGATGAGCAGACAAAACTACCGCTTTGCCCTTTTGCTTTTTGGCTCGGCTGATAACAATCTCGCTTTTCAACAAGCTTTTGAATATAAGCAGGAGTCGTACCGCAGCATCCCCCGATCACAGCTACTCCCGATTCGAAAAACAATTCAACGGCAGCTGCATAGGCCGCTTCATCCAAGGAGAATCGTGTTTCCCCTTCAATCCGCATGGGCAAGCCAGCATTAGCCTGAACGATCACTGGTGTATTAGAAACCGCTAGAATTCGTTTGACGATCTCCGCCATCTCCACTGGACCCAAGGAACAATTCACTCCTAAAAGATCCACATTCAAACCTTCAAGGATCCGCACCATCGTTTCCGGGTCAGTGCCCGTCAGGGTTCTCTCGTCTTCTGTGAAGCTCATGGTAGCAAACACGGGGAATGAAGAATTCTCCTTAACCGCCAAAATCGCAGCCCGCATTTCAGAGATATCCGTCATGGTCTCAATCAGTACCGCATCAACTCGCTCGGGATCGAGGCAAAGAACCTGCTCTTTGAAGATCTCATAAGCCGTATCAAAATCAAGGGATCCAATGGGTTTCATCATCATCCCAATCGGCCCAATATCATAAACGACCTGAACCGATCTGCCTTCCTTCTCCGCAGCCACGTGCGCATTATCCACCGCTGCCGCAATAATTTTCGGTAAGGAATATCGCGTATTTTCCAATTTCAAACGATTGGCGCCAAAGGTGTTTGTTGTAATAAAATCAGCTCCGGCCTGAATGAATTTTTGATGAATCTCTTGAATCACCTTGGGGTGATCGATGTTTAATTCTTCCGGTATTGCAGGCACCGCTATTCCAGCAGCCTGAATCATCGTTCCCATCGCTCCGTCAAAAAATAAAATATTTCGGCCCAGTTGCTCTTTCCACTCTCTGCTCATCATCACACCGTCCTTATTTCTTCCAATTGCATGAGTCTTGCAACTCGCATGCTTCACAGCTTTGATTGCCACAAGGTCTCATGGTTTTATTCTTCTTTTCATTCATCTCTTCCACTCCGATCACGGCAATGACGGATTTGCTTGGCACCATCATCATCGAATTCGTTGTCGTAATTCCCAGAATCCTGTCCCACTTCAAGTTCCGAATCAGCTCTTGATGAACGGTCAAAGGAAGATCGCCATATCCCGGGCTAAAGCGAAAGGTCAACTCTTCGGACTCTGCAATCAGTTTTCGAATTTCCGACTCGCACTGATCTGCTGCATCCTCCACATACGCTGACAAACAACTATCGAGAATGAGACTGTCCGTCATGGAAATGGCCTGCGTTCGCAATAGCATCCGCTCAGATTCCACACCTAATGTAACTGCCATTAAATAAATCCGCAAAGAAGACTGCAGGTGTTCCGCGATGGATTCCCCCTCCAGGGGAAATGGCAGATCAACCAATTCAACTCTATCTTTTGACCATTTTCGGACTTCGAAAGATTGAAAATCCCATCGCGGAACAATGGTCTCCTCAACCGATTGTATGATCTCCCGTACCCGTTGCATGGTTTGCTGATCAACTTGATTATTCTGATATCCAAGATATCGCATCACTTCTTCAATCCGCATTCTGCTTTCTCCTAACGATTCAAAGTTGATCGCACATGGTTGATGCTTCTCATAATCCGTTTCGTCACTTCCGGCTTGTTCATGGTATAGATATGTATGCCATCCACGCCACTCGACAACAGGTCAATAATCTGATCGACTGCGTATGCGATCCCCGCCTCTTGCAAAGCCTTCGGACTATGTTCGTATCGATCCAAAATCCGTAAAAATTTCGGTGGAAGATTACAGCCTGAAATCTCTTGAATCCGCTTGATCTGCCTAATGTTCACGAAGGGAAAAATTCCTGCGATCACAGGTGTCTGAATGTCCAACAATTCCAGCTTTTCCTGAAACTGATAAAACATCTCATTATCAAAAAATAATTGTGTTACCAAGAAGTCCAATCCTTCATCGGTCTTTTGCTTTAAAAACTTAATGTCATCCAACTTATTCTTTGATTCAACATGTCCTTCCGGATAGCAGGCACCGCCTATCGACCAATCTCCATCAGCATGAATTTCGCGAATCAATTCACTCGCGTAATGATACTGTGGTGTAAAGTTGGGATTCTTCAAATAAGTTTCCGGGATATCTCCCCGCAACGCCAAGACATTCTCAATCTGATTCTCTCGCAACTCATGCAAGACTCGTTTGATCTGATCCCGAGTCGAGGTGACGCAGGTTAAATGCGCCAATGTTTCAATACCAAATTCATTCTTAATCTTTGACGCGATTTCAACCGTATGATTCTGCGTCGAACCCGCCGCACCGTAGGTGACAGAAATGAAATCTGGATGCAGATCTTTTAGTTCCTTTATCGTATCATGAATGGTTTCAATCGGATAATCCCGTTTTGGTGGAAAGACCTCAAAAGACACCGTTGGTTTTCTTTCCAGTAACATATCCCGTATTTTCATCTTTCTCCCCCCATAAAAAAAACTCTATCGATTAAGATAGAGTTCTGCTTTTCACAAATCTCTTATCTCCCGGGATCTCCCGTTGGATTTAGCACCACACCATCTCGATAGGTTGCTGGACTTCATCGGGCCAATCCCCTCCGTCACTCTTGATAAGATTGTCTTTTCAGACAAATATAGAATTGTACGTATTGTATACCGATTTGTGCGCACTGTCAAGACAATCGATTACATTTTGCCAGATTTCCTTAATAACTATCCAGGAATTCCTTTTCCCGAAGGAATAAAAATAAAAAGACGGCTTCCGCCGTCTTCCTCTTTGCATCTATTCCACAATTACCTTCATGCCCATTTCCAAGTCGTTGGAGAGGTTCTTCACAACCACATCTCCTTCTTGAAGTCCTTCAAGAATCTCGTAGTAGTCTTCCCCCTCGAGTCCAACGGTTACCGCTTTCTCGACTAGAACTCCCTCTTCCACAGCCATAACGAAATACTGACTCCCAAACTGATAGACAACATCTACAGGAACACGTAACACAGCGTCACGCACAGCCGGTATAAATTGCACATCCGCTTCCTGTCCAATGATGGCGTTTTCCAATCCCTGCATCAACAGAATCTCTACTTCAACTCGATTTTGACGAATTCCAAGTTCAGACACCGTTTCTTTCGCTTTGGGATGAATCTGTGTGATCTGACCCATATACTCCCCATCTCCAAAGATCAAAGTAAGCGGCGTTTCTTCTGTTATCCAATGCAAATCATCTTCCAAGAGATCAACAATCACCTTCATTTCGCTGAAATCCGACAGCTCCATGATCGGTTCTCCCGGCATCACATATGCGCCTTCATCCACCAATTTCTCTGTGATGACTCCATCAAATGGAGCAACAATCACATAGTCTTCCAACTGCGCTTCCAAGGCGTTCAGCTGACTGTCAAGCTGATCAATTTGCGCTTCAAATTGACCTTCCACATTTTTGCTGATCCCTTTTCTTGTGAGTTGCAATTGACTCTGCGCGATTGTCAGTTGCTGTCTCGCCACTTTCGCCTGGTTGTCAACCACATCAAAGGTAGCTTGGCTGATATACTTTCCTGCCAATAACTCCTGCTGAATCGCCAGATCCTTTTTTGCTTGCTCATAGCCGATACTGGCTTGCTGAACCGCTGCCTGCGCTTGACTGATCAAAGCTTGATCTTTTGGCGCCAAGGCTTCCAGCAATTGCAGTTCCACATTCTTTAGTTGGGCTTGAAGCCCCTCGATTTGAGAATCAAGAAGTTTATGGTCCAACTCTGCAAGAACATCATCTTTTGAGACCACATCCCCAGTTCTCACCGCGACGGTTTCAACGGTATCCGCAGCGCTTGCCTTCAGCATCACGCGATGACGACTGTCAATCGCCCCTGTTTCTTCAATGATCATCTCCACTTTGCCACGATCTGCCGAAACAGTCGTTACCGGGGTTCCCCCGCTCAAATAATAGTATCCACCAATTGCCCCCAAGACAACCGTCACAAGTACCGCAATTCCTATCCATTTCTTCGTCAAATATTTTTTCATCATCACACCTCTTTATGTTATCCGATTTTTCAACGCTTCGATAAAGTCGAGCTTTTTAATCTTCTGATAGGTCGCCGCTTCGGCAATCCAGACAAAAACAATGGTAAAAAATGCTGCCTGCACAAACATGATGGGCTCCCATTCGATTCGAAGGGAATACAGGTCTGTACTGAATTGTTTCATGACCGAATCCATCATGGCTATCGACAATGGAATGCCTGCAAGTATGCCAATGGTGCTCAGCACCAGATTTTCCCGCAAAAGCATCCTGAAGATTTCTTGCTTTGAAAACCCCATAATCTGCAAGGCTGAAAATTCCAATTTTCTTTCATTGATGCTGAGGATCGTTGCATTGTACACAATCGCAAATCCCAAAACCCCGCCAAAGAACAACATAACTCCCAGAGAGTATATCATCAAATCCATAAACTCCATAAAGACGTCTTGCATATCTTTTAAGGATTGAACGGATCCAACAAATCGAAAATCCTCCAACCCAGCTTTCACATCCGCATTGGAATCGATATACACGCCGTTCGTATATCCAGCATCCAAGAAAAATTCCCGCATGGTGTTAATCTCCATATAGATGTTCGCGCCTAAATTCTGCTGAATCACTTGGGTCACCTTGATCTCTTGATCCTCTCGATCTGGAATAAAGGTTTCAATCCACAAAGGATCCCCTCGTTCAACTGCAAGGACATTCGCCAATCCTTCCGAAATAAAAACATCTCCTGCATTGATCTCTACTGGGTTTCCATTGAGATCTTCAAAGTTGAAAAATCGCGAGTTTGCTTGTATTCCGATGAAATTCACATCTTTTTCTTTCCACCGGTACCGCACCGTGAATGGAAATTCAATCTTTGGTTCCATATAATCGATCGGCAATTCGTCATCGATTGCTTGAATGCCATCTTCCGAGATCGCTCGACTGAAATTCACATTATAGTCCATCGTTTGAAATTCCCCATACATTTTGCCAAACAAGGAATCAAAGGAATTCAAAGAGAACAAGGGAATCAAAATGACACAAAATGTCAATGCTATACCTGCCGAAATAAAAATGACGCGCTTCTTATTACGCAATAAACTCCGCAAGACATTCTTATTTGTAAATGAAATATGCTTCCAAAAAAAAGTCCTTTCTAGAATCGTCCGCTTCCCTTGTTTTGGAGCAATGGGTCTCATCGACTCTGCCGGTGAAATACTCAAAACGCCCCTTGCACCGAGCAAACCAGCTGCAACGGAAAATGCCGATACCATGATTGCAGATAAGAACAAATAACGCCAATAGAAAGTAACTTCCATGACTGGAATCGAGAAAAAGGTGTTATACATCTCCGTGAAATAGGAAGACATCACCGAGCCCATTAAAACACCCACTACACCTCCGATCAGGCCAACAAAAACAGCCAGCGCCGTATAGTGCTTAATCATATCGATATTCCGATATCCCATGGATTTCAAAATTCCAATGGTAATCCGATCCCCTTTAACAAGCCGATTAATCATCACGCCCATAATGGCAGCCGCAACGCCAAGGAAAACCATCGGAATTACAGTGGAACTCTGTTCCACACCCTTGATCTCTTCCTGTACCATCCGGTTTGATATCTGGTCTTTTAAAAGATAGAGCGACTGTACACCATAAGGCTCCAATACGTCTTCGACCTCATCTTTGACTTCGTCAAGATCCACGCCGGCTGAAACCTTGAAAACGGCTTCGTTATAGGTCTGGCCCATGGCAAAGGCTTCTTGCGCAAAGGCTTCTGTGGTAAACAGAATCCCGAACTTCTTGTAGTCTGGCAACATGGTTTGTTCGTTTTCCATCAAATAAATATATTCCGGCGAAGATACGATTCCCCGCACGGTCAATTCATAATCCCGCCCCATGATATGCGGTGTAATGATATCGCCAATTTGTATGCCTCGTTCTCTGGCAAAGGTATCGATCACCAAAACATCGGTTTGCTTATAAATCGTTGCAACGCCATCTCGCGCAAATAATTGATTGATTGCCGGATCAGACGGTGTCGCTCCAATAATTCGAACCCGAACTTTCTCATCGGGATCACTCACCTTCAAGGGAACGTCATTGACAACCCTGCCCTGAACCGAGATGATGCCTGGAATGTCATTTAAATCTTTCAGCTTATTCTCCGGCAGTTCTGTCACCTTTGAGAAAATATCCGCTACATGATACTCGTCATAATAGAGGTTCAGCGAGCTTTTCAGGTTCAAGGCAGCCGTACTCATGGCAACAAAAATTCCCAGTCCCAAGATAATAACCATGGCAACCGCAATAAACTGTCCCTTCGATTCATTCATTAACCTGACTAATCGCACATTGAGCTTCTTCATTACCACTCAATCCTTTCCGGTGAAACAGGATTTTCATTGATTGTATTCGATCGGATCTTTCCACTGCGCATGGTAATCACACGATCCGCCATACCTGCGATGGATGCATTATGGGTAATCACGACTACCGTTTTGTGATACTCCTTGTTGATTCGACTTAAGAGAGCTAGAATACTCACGCCAGTTTCAAAATCGAGTGCACCCGTTGGCTCATCGCATAATAAAATCCTAGGATTTTTCGCTACCGCACGCGCAATTGCTACACGTTGCTGTTCTCCGCCGCTCATCTGCGATGGAAAGTGATCCTTTCGATCATCCAACCCAACATCCGATAAGATCCTATCGATATCCAAAGGATTATCACAGATCTCCGTTGCCAGCTCGACATTTTCCTTTGCGGTAAGGCTCGCCATCAAATTATAAAACTGAAAAACGAAGCCGACTTGATGCCGCCGGTACATCGTCAAGGCTTTTTCATTATAGGTTGAAATATTCTCACCGAAAAAGAGTACATCCCCTATCGTTGGTGTATCCATACCGCCAATGATATTTAACAGGGTACTCTTTCCTGATCCGCTGGGACCCAAAATCACTACAAATTCCCCATCTTCGACATCAAAAGTCGCTTCCCGCAAGGCTTTTACTTCCACTTCCCCCATCTGGTAGCTCTTTTTGACACCCATTACTTCAATTGCTTTCATCTCGGGTTTCCCCCTTCCCGTTTCAATAGGACTACTCGGCTGTACCAAGTATTAATTCTTTTCCATTTTATCACATTTAACGGAAGAACCCTACCCAGAATTTGCCTATCGAGATTTACTCTTTTGATAAACATTCACATCAATCAATCTATTATTCATAAACAATCTTATAGATAAATTTATACCCCAAGATCATAAAAAAGCGTGTGCGCTTCGCCCTCTTGGGTGTTGCGCACACGCATCTGATTCAAAATCAATCAAAGAACTCCTGATGATCCAGCTTCAGTCAAATGACTGTTCATCCAAGTGAATCCTCGACTCCCACACCATACTGTTTCAAAACCCGAAGTACCCGCAAGGTATTAAAACGACTTGCCTTGCCCGTTTCTTCCATATCAAAATGAACACGACCGGCATATTTCTGCTGCACGGGCCAATGTTCGTCCTTTCGTTTCTTTTTCACCAACAGTTTTATGCCATCGCTCATACGCGGATCATAGGGCAACTCGATGGACTGAAAATAATCCAGGGCACGCAATGCATCGAACTTCCATCTGCCCGGATAGGAAAGCATGGTCATACGGTGATCAATCACCTTTCCCGTTCGATCGGAACGATAAAGTCGATGCATCAAGATAAATTCATGACCACCAGCCATCGCATCAAGAATTTCTTGATTCCGATACGCATATCCATTTTCGATATATTCCTTTAGGCCCTCCAAAATATTGATCGTCGTATGCAAGGAACTATGATCATGATCCACTTCCCAGCGACAGTTCCAGCCTCCGTCGGCAAACTGCTTATCCAGTATATAATCAATCATCTCTTCGATTTTCACATGCTGAATCTTCCCGTAACAACAAAGGTTCAACAGCATCCCACAGATGCAAAGATCCTGATACCGCTCCTTCACCTTAACCGGAAGATTCCACAAACGCTCAAGGATCAAGGTTGCACTTTCAACATATTCAGGCAATTGAGGTACAATTCCTAAATTCTTCAGATCCAAGAGCGTATAGGTTGTCGAGACCCACTTGGGAGAATAGGCACCCTTTCCCCACATGGCGGTTTGTTCATCTCTCCTCGCTAAAAACTGCGCTCCCCACCCGGTCTTATGAATTTGTTCCTGCAATCCTAAAAGAACATCTCCATCGGACTTCAACAAATCACGATGGGTTTGATAAACAATTGCCGGATCACCCTCAAGCAGCCAATCAATCAACGCCTTCATTTCAATTCCTCCTTATCTCCCTAAGACTCAATACCTTTTCTGGCCATAATGCCTTGCTGATAATAGTGCTTCACTTCCTTCATTTCTGTCACCAAATCCGCCAGTTCAATCAACGCCTGCGGCGCATAGCGTCCCGTACAAACAACCTCCATCCGCTCTGGACGTTTCTCTACAATCTCGATCACATCTTCCACTGAAAATAATTGAAAATAGATCGCAATATTCACCTCGTCAAGAACCACAAGATCATAATCGCCTGAGTCAATCACCTCTCGAATGCGCTTCAACCCATTTACTGCGGCATCAATATCCGCTTGTGTGGGATCCTTCTCAATAAAGCAATCCAATCCAAATTGTTCCATTTCAAAATTTGGCAGATAGTCGACCGCTTTTGTTTCGCTATACTTCATCCCTTTTACGAACTGACCAAAAAAAACGCGTTTTCCCGCGCAGACAGCGCGTACAGACAGTCCCAAGGCTGCTGTCGTCTTCCCTTTGCCGTTACCCGTATATACATGAAGATATCCTTTCGATTTCATATGATCCCGCCCTTCCCTTTTCTACTATTATAGCCAAAAAAAGACCCAATCGACAAATCCATCGATCGAGTCACATTTCTCATGCCGTTTTTTCCGCGCTTTCATGGCCCTCCGCTTCGCCGGCATTGGAGATATAGTTCTTCATCCATCGCCCTGATTTATAATATCCCCATTTCAGCAGGAAACCGACCACCCATCCGATGGGAATTCCCCACCATAAACCTACAACTCCAATCCGAGGCGATAAGAACCATGCAATGGGAATCCGGATCAACCAAAGGGTTATCAATGAAAAAATCATATGAACAAAGGTATCACCGGCACCGCGCAACAATCCCGTCAGTACAAAGGAAACCCCGATAAAGATATAAAAAGGCGCAATGACAGACAAATACCCCGCTCCCACTTGAACAACCTGAGGATCCGTTGTAAAAACACTCATCAGCCTAGCTCGAAAAATAAATAGTGTTGATGTTGTAATCACCGAAACAATCGCAACCATCAGCACTGAAGAAAAGATTCCTTTTTTGATTCGGTTTTCTTTCCCAGCGCCTAGATTCTGTCCAACAAAGGTGGACATGGCTGCACCTAAACTCATAATCGGCATTGCTGCAAATGCATCAATCCGACTTGCTCCAAAATACCCGGCCATCGCAATGGTGCCAAATCCATTCACAAAACCTTGCAGTGTCATGTTCCCAAGAGAGAATAGCATATTCTGAATGCCTGCAGGCAATCCGATCTTCACAATCCGCTTAAAAAGGACAGGGTTGAACCGCATTGTCTTTAACTCAAAGGCAAAGACATTATGGGTTCGATTTAAATACACAATACTAAAAACAAAAGATAGTCCTTGTGCAATCACCGTTGCCCAGGCAGCGCCTTTAACGCCCATATCAAACTGAATGATCAGCAATAAATCCAAAAGAATATTGACAAGGGTCGAACCGATCAATAAATACATCGGTGTCTTTGAATCACCCAGTCCGCGCAAAATCGCGCTCACGGAATTATATCCAAACATGGCGATCATCCCAATAAACATAATGCGCAAATAGTTTTCCGCATCGGCGAAAACTTCCGCTGGCACCTGCAATAAACGAAATAATGCTGGTGTGATTGCCAACCCTACAAGGGTAATAATCAAGGTCGAGACAAACAAAAAGACATAGGTTGTATCGATCGTCTGCTTAACCTTCTGCATTTCCTTTGCACCATAGAATTGAGAAATCAGAACCGTTGCACCCATGGCAATCCCCGCAATTAGAGAAATCAATAAAAACATGACTGGAAATGACGCACCAACCGCCGCTTGGGCTTCTGTGCCAACAAACCGACCAACAATAATCCCATCGACAGTATTATACAATTGCTGAAAAACATTCCCAATCAACATCGGGAAAGCAAAGAACAGAATCTTCTTCCATACAACCCCTTGTGTCATATCATTCATAGCCAATCCTCATTTCATTCCAATTTATCATTTGCATTGTTTTATCTTTCAATGATTAAAATCAGTATAAACCATGAAGTTACTTTAGGGTCAAGAGATGATTCGGTTTTCTTATGCAATTGGTATGTAGAGTTCATCAATTGAGATTTTCTTATTTTCATACATGTATTCCATCACATGAATCTTCAATATGTTTCCCATTACCTGAATCCGCTGCTTTTCGATATGTGAAAATACCTCTTGATACCTCAGGTTCCTCTCATCTGCCGGAACATCAATAAAACAATGCAGACACCGGCTTCCTTTCAAAATCGGATAATCCAATTCTTCCTCCACACTCTCAGCAGTAGCGAATCCCTTGGCTATTCTGACTCGCTTATGATTGACAAAATCATCCTTTGCAAACACCTCAAAATAATTCGCTGTCGCATATCTTTGGGGATCAGCGGCACGCGCCTTCTCCAACAGCTCAAAGATTTTTTCCGTCTGATTAGTCTCCTCATGGTCGTGCGCCAAAGCCACAAAATCTGGCGACAGGATGATTTCGAAGTTATTTTCAAGCTCGACTGCTTTTTGTACGTCCGATTGAATGGAATGAAGCAATTTCAATTTATTCTGCGTTTCAATCAAATGACTTTTTAACTGCTCCTCCGCATCCCCAATAAACGCAAGAATCTCATTGGGCTTTGAATGAAAGAGCTTTTGCTTCAATGTCTTGATCGGAATATCCATTGACCGATACGTCCGAATTTGCGCGAGTATGCTGAACTGACTGATATGATAATATCGGTAACCGGATTGCATATCCACCTTCGTTGGTTTGAAAAGATCTACCTTGTCATAATATCGCAGGGTAGAAATTTCAATTGCAAACATTTGACTGATCTCACCAATTCTATAGTACTCCTTCATGCTATCCCCTCTTTCCAATGGAACGACAATTTCTTTCACTTCTTCCATTATAACCATGAATCCATCCAACTTGACAATAAAACTCAAAATACTTCTTGACTTATAATGAACGAGTTCATATAATAAACAGCACGAGATGAACACGTTCATAAAAACATTGTAAACTTGAAAGGATGAACTCACATGAATACAAACAATGATCGAAGCAAACTTCTGGGCGAAGCGCCCGTTTCTAAAGTGATTACAAAACTAGCCGTTCCAGCTATTATCGGAATGCTGATTAATGCCGTTTATAATTTCGTCGACACCATGTTCGTCAGTTGGATTGGAACAGAAGCCATGTCCGCCGCACAGATTGGATTTCCCGTCTTTATGATTATTGTCGCATTTGGCCAGCTATTTGGAATCGGTGGCTCTTCCTACGTTTCAAGACTCCTAGGCCAAGGCAACCAGAAAAAAGCAAATCAAACCGCAACCGTGGTCTATGGAACAACGATTTTATCCGGCATCGCGATTGGCGCTTGCGGTCTTTTGTTCCTGAATCCACTATTGAGCTTATTCGGCGCTTCCAGCGTCAATATCGAATATGCGATCGCCTACACCTCGATCCTATTTATCGGTGCGATCTTTATTATGAGCAACATGACACTGAACAACCTCCTGCGTGCTGAAGGCAGCTCCGTCGCTTCCATGATTGGGTTGATCCTAGGCGCGGTGCTAAACATCATCCTTGATCCACTCTTCATCTTTGTTTTTGATATGGGCGTTGGCGGTGCAGCCCTTGCCACTGTCCTTGCCCAAGCGGTAACAACCCTATTTTTACTCAATTACTATCGGAAAGGAAAGAGTGTTTTAAAGCTCAATCTACGATTGTTCCGTCCGACTAAAACCATCTATTGGGAAACTTTGAAGATTGGCGGTCCAACATTGATTCGACAGTTATTGGCCAGTTTTGCAATCGGCATCATGAATCGCGCAGCATCTGGTTATGGAACGGAAGCCGTAGCGGCAATCGGAATCATCTCCAAAGTGTTCATGATGGGCTTTTATGCTCTGCTTGGCTACACGCAAGGATTTCTTCCCGTTGCTGGTTTCAATTACGGTGCTCAGAAATTTCAACGTGTACTCGAGTCAATACGGGTTGGAACGCGAGTCAGCACCCTCTATTGTCTCATTATGTTTGGGATTTTCCTTGTCTTTGCAGAACCATTAATCATGATTTTCAAGCCGGACCCAATCGTTGCCGACCTTGCGATCAAGGGACTCCGAATCTGGGCTTTGTCTTTACCTGTACTGGGATATTCCGTTCTCGTAAATATGCTGTTTCAGGCAATTGGAAAAGGAAAAGAAGCAGCCATTTTATCGGTCTCCCGACAAGGGATCCTGTTGATTCCTTTGCTTCTCATCCTACCCTCTCTTTTCGGACTTACCGGTGTTTTGCTGGCACAGCCAATTGCTGATGCCCTGACATTTTTGATCACGATCTTCTTTGATTTAAAAGTTAAAAAGGAACTGAAGGTTTCAAGAGACTTAACAAAGAATGAAATTCATGGTTTAATGAAAATAGCAAACTAACTGATAAGGAGTGACCGTCGTGCCAAAGATAATCAAAGATCTTCAATCTCGCATCGTAAAAACCGCGATTCGCATTTTCCAAGAGGAAGGATTCTCCGCGATCGACATTCGAAGAATCGCAAAAGAGTCGCAAATCGCAGTTGGCACCCTATACAATTATTTCCCCAACAAAAAAGCCCTTCTCTATGAGGTCTTTCAGACCCTGTGGGCTGAATCGATTGAAAAGCTTGACAGCTTGATTGAAGAATCCGAACCCAGTGAGGCTCTCTTCACTCGTTATGTAGCCGCTTTGCATCACGAAATGCTACAAAAAAAAGGCATCGGCAAGCACTTATTTCGCTTGGAATTGATGGAAGCAAATGAAGATGAAGTAACCGCGAAGCCTCTGTTTACCCATACACTCAACCACGGACTGCAGCGCGAACAGATGAAAAAAGTCATCATAAAAAGCTACGGGCTTACCGAAGACCAACTTGCCATGAATAATTTTGATCACTTGACCAATACCGCCGCCATGTTGGTAATGATCGGCAATGCAACAGATCAAGAGTATATTCCTTTTTTACGTGATCTTTTCGGCAGTTATATCCGCGAATGCCAAAACCTCGACCCAACAAATTCCTAAAAGAAAAGGCACCCGGTTCTCCTCAAAATACTGAGTAGAATCGGATGCCTTCATTTTATTTAAAATCGTTGATCGCGTTCCAGATCGACCTTGCTCACTCGACGAATCCGACCTTTGATCGGCTTCTGCTGCAAGACTTGATGAACCATTTCTCCTTTGTCATGTAGAATTTCCACAAAGGTCGAGATATCCATGATATTGATAATCCCAATATCATCCGAAGTCATCCCTTCGATATTGCAAAGGGTGCCCACGATATCAACAGCACGCATTTTTGTCTTTTTTCCTGCATTAATGTGTAGCTTCGTGATTCCCTCATTCAGCTGCGCGCCCTTACTTTCCTTCACTTCAGGAATTTCATGAATTTTTTCTTCGAAAGCGGCTTTCGCTTGCTCGATCGATTCAAATGAAGGTCTTACAACCTCTTCAATCTCTTTTCCAATGTAATCATGAATGGCATGCATATATCGTTCTTCATAATGTGCCACAAAGGTGACGGCTTTTCCCGACTTGCCTTTTCTGCCGGTACGTCCAATACGATGGACGTATCGCTCTGGATCTTGTGGCACGTCATAGTTCACAACAAGTGAAATATTGTCCACATCAATTCCCCTGGCAGCAACATCAGTAGCAATCAGGTATCGATAAAATCCCGATTTAAAATCATTCATGACCCGCAGACGATCTCGCTGTTCCATCCCGCCATGGATCTTGTCGCACCCGTAACGAAGACCGGAAAGCATTTCTTCCACCTCATCCACCTGCAACTGCGTATTGCAAAAGATGATGCAACTGTCCGGATTCTCGACAATGGTGATCTCTTTTAGAAGCTGCAGTTTTCCTTTTTGGCTTGCCTGAATCTGCACTTGCTCAATGCGATCCGTTGCGGAATTCTCTTCATTGATTTCCACGATCATCGGATCCTTCATATAGGCTTCACACAAAGATTCAATACGTGTTGGCAAAGTTGCCGAAAAAAGCATGGTAACCCGACCTTCTGGCACGCTCGAAATAATCGTGTCCAATTGATCAATAAAACCCATATTCAACATCTCATCTGCTTCGTCAACAACCAAATACTTGACCTGTGACAAATCAAGGGTTCCTTGTTTAATATGGTCAATCACACGCCCCGGAGTTCCCACCACCATATGGGTTTTTTGCTTCAACTGACGTTCTTGAATATGAAACGGTGATTTCCCATAGACTGCCGCAACCTTCAACCGCTTGAAACGGCCCAGATTAAATAGGTCCTCTTTCACTTGAATCGCCAATTCTCTTGTTGGAGCAAGAACAAGCGCCTGTGGTTTGTTCTCTTCCCAATCAATCAATTCACAAAGTGGAATCCTGTCTCTTATACACAT
>JABXKS010000107.1 GCA_013619125.1 Clostridiales bacterium | reverse complement strand
CCGCAGAACAATGAAAAATGAGAAATACCTAGAACAACTGAGAAATTTCGAGAAATTTCGCAACAAGCATTACAAAAAATGCGAAATAGTGAGAAAGCAATGTAGGCATTGTGCCAAATTCGACTTGTTTCACCCATTTTTTATGTCTTTTTCGTAAAAAAACCATTTTAATTTTGGCACGCAACTTGCAATAGGTTGTATAGCAAGACGAATTTATTCATTCTAATAAGGTTTTAAAGGAGGAAAGCATGAGCACAGAAAAGAAAAGTAATAGTTTTATTGAAAAGCGTGCACTAGAATCAATTCCCCAGTCGGAAAGAAAACATTGGGTGAGCATCGCACTCATCTGGATCGGCGCTATTATCAGCGTATCTTCCCTGATGGTTGGTGGCGTTCTCGTCTCTGGTCTGCCGTTGAAACAAGCCTTACTTGCAGGTTTTGTCGGTTATGCGATCGTTGTTCTTTTTATGACTTTCCAAGGGGTTCAAGGCGCTGACCTTGGACGACCAACTGTTTCTTCCGCCAGCTCAGCCTTCGGAAAAAGCGGCGCATCCTTTATCATTTCCTTTGTCATCGGCATTTCCGTTATGGGATGGTTCGGTGTTCAGACAAGCATTACAGGCAGCGCATTTTCTAGCATTATGCAAGATTGGCTTGGCGTCAACATCTCCTTCCAATTGTCTGCAGCCATCTGGGGCGGCATCATGCTAATGACAGCCGTTTACGGATACAAAGCATTGGCTTACTTGAATTACGTTGCTGTACCGGCCCTTTTGATTATGGCGGTATACGGAACATATAGTGTTATTTCGAACTTCGGCATGGATGCATTGCTGAGCTATACACCAGCTGCGCCATTCTCATTCTTGCAAGGTGTTGCAATCACTGTTGGCGGTTTCGCTGTTGGCGGGGTTATCGCTCCTGACTACTCACGTTACGCAGAAAACCGAAAGGGTGCGATCCTTTCATCGGTATTGGGTGTATTGCCAATGGGCGTCATCTTACTGAGCGCGGGCGCGCTAATGGCAATTACCGCAGGATCTGCAGATATGACTCAGGTCGTTTCCAGTCTGGGCTTCCCTTTAATCGGTTTAATGATTCTGATTCTGGCAACTTGGACAACCAATGCGGTTAACGCTTATTCAGGCGGTATCGCATTGACGAGTATGTTCCATCTAAAAGATGACAAGCGACCTATGGCGACAGCCGTTGCCGGCATCGTTGGCACAATTTTAGCCGTAGTGGGAATTATGAACCACTTTATTCCATTCCTAATGGTATTAACAACGGGCATATCACCAATAGCCGGTGTCATGATCGCAGACTACTGGATTATACGAAAAGGTGACCCTACCAAGTGGAAAGAAGAAGAAGGCGTTCGATGGACAGGCGTGATCTCCTGGTTGATTGGATTTGCAGTCGGTTACTTCGTACACATTGGCAGTGCACCGGTTAATGCGATTGTTGTCGCGATGATTGCCACTGTCGTTTTAAACAAATTCAGCCATACCGAAACAGGTTCCAAAGAAGAAAGCAACACTGACAAAGAGGTCAGTGCATAGGAGGAAACAGACATGAGACTTATTGACGAAAAAGCCATTGAAAAGATTGCATTAGGTGCCGCACTTTTGGGCACAGGTGGTGGCGGAGACCCCTACATCGGCAAGCTGATGGCCATTGAGGCCATTCGGCAATACGGGCCTATTCAGATGCTGGATCCCAGCGAAGTGCCTGACGATGCCTTTGTGGTTCCAACTGCCATGATGGGCGCTCCCACCGTTTTGATCGAGAAGATTGCCAACGGCAATGAATTTGAAGTCATAATCAAGCATTTAGAAAAATATACGGGACAAAAAGTATTCGCTACCCTGCCAATTGAAGCAGGCGGCGTAAACTCCATGCTTCCCTTTGCCGTTGCCGCTAAACTGGGTATTCCAATTGTTGATTGCGATGGTATGGGACGCGCTTTCCCAGAGCTTCAGATGGTCACTTTCCATCTGGACGGAATCACAACGAGCCCGATGGTTGTTACCGATGAAAAAGGCAACTCCATGATCATGGAAACCGTCAGCAATAATTGGTCGGAAACCTTGGCCCGCACCGCTACGATCACCATGGGCGGATCCGTCATGATCTCCATTTATTCCATGTTTGGGCATCAGCTGAAGAAGTCAGCCATCTACAACACGCTAACCCTTGCGGAGAATATTGGAGCTGCCATTACCGACAAGCAAGACACGGATGTTCTACCGATTGACCGTATGATCAACTTCGTAGACGGCTACAAACTGTTTACCGGCAAGATCGTTGACATTCTGCGAGAAACTCGTCAGGGCTTCAACTTCGGAAAAGCGAAGATTGTCGGCATTAATGCAGACAAGGGCGAATCCTGCGAAGTGGACTTCCAAAACGAAAACCTGGTTGTTATGAAGGGTGATGAAGTATTGGCAACTACCCCGGATCTGATTACCATCGTTGACTTGGAAACCGGCGTGCCCATTACGACGGAAGCACTGAAATACGGACGCCGCGTTGTAGTAGTCGGCTTACGTTGCGATGCAAAATGGCGCACGAAAAAAGGAATCGAGACCGTTGGCCCACGCTACTTCAAATATGACATAGATTATGTACCGATCGAAGAACGAGTGAAGGGAGCTAAGTAGGATGAGATACAGATTAGGAATTGATGTTGGCGGCACAAATACCGATGCAGTTATCATAGACGAGTCATTAAATGTTGTTGCAGGTGTAAAAATGCCTACAACCCTTGATGTTACAACTGGAATCAACAACGCAATCAAAAAGGTTCTCGTTGAGAGTAAAATCAACAAGCAAGAGATCGATTACGCCATGCTGGGAACCACCCATTGCACAAATGCCATTGTCGAAAGAAAAGGGCTCTGTCGTGTCGGCATTATCCGAATTGCAGCCCCGGCCACCTTCAGCATTCGGCCAATGCCGGACTGGCCTGAATCCCTTCGAGATGCAATTGGTAGCAACATTCATATCATCAAAGGCGGTTATGAATTCGACGGCCGCGAGATCTCACAGCTTGATTATCAAGAGATTCGAGATGTCGCGAAACAACTCAAAGGCAAGGTCGACACCATTGCCCTAACGGCTGTCTTCTCTCCCGTTCGAAACGATCATGAGTATGAAGTGGAGAGCATTTTACGAGAAGAACTTGGAGACATTCCAATTTCCAAGTCAAGCGAAATTGCATCGGTTGGCTTGATTGAAAGAGAAAATGCAACCATCCTCAACGCAGCACTGCACAATGTTGCAACTCGAACCGTTGAAGGATTCAAAGCCGGTTTGAAACAAGAAGGCATTCTCCAAGCAGAGCTTTACCTATGCCAGAATGACGGCACCTTAATGTCGGCGGAATATGCACAACGCTACCCAATTCTGACCATTGCTTGCGGACCAACCAACAGCATTCGAGGCGCCTCTTACCTCAGCCAGAATCAAGATGCCATTGTACTGGATGTCGGCGGCACAACAACCGATATCGGCGTCATTATGAGTGGCTTCCCTCGGGAATCTTCCCTCGCTGTTACTATCGGCGGCGCCCGCACCAATTTCAGAATGCCAGACATCACAGCGATCGGCGTTGGCGGTGGTACCTTGGTTAAAGAAGTAGGAGACAAAGTGATTATCGGACCTGAAAGCGTCGGCTATCAAATCACAGAAAAATCCCTGATTTTTGGCGGAGATATCTTAACAACATCCGATATCGCCGTACGCTTGGGAATGATGGAGCTGGGCGATTCAGCTCTCGTTGCTCATATCGATGAAGGGTTTGCGAAGAAGGCAATGACGGAATGGATGCGCTTAATCAACGAAGGCGTTGATCGCATGAAGATATCAGCTGAGCCTGTTCCAATCATTTTGGTTGGCGGCGGCAGTGTACTTGTCACTAACGAGCTGGAAGGGATCTCAGAGATCATTAGACCGAATCATTTCCCCGTGGCCAATGCAGTTGGATCAGCCATTTCACAGGTCAGCGGCGAGATAAACCGCGTCTTCTCTCTTGTTGATATCACGCGTGATGAAGCCATTAGCAGTGCAAAAACAACCGCTATCGATGAAGCCATCAAGGCCGGTGCGGAACCAAAGTCCATTGAAATTCAGGAAGTGGAAGATATTCCATTGGCGTACCACCCGGGCAATGCGACTCGAATTCGAGTCAAAGCAGTCGGGGATCTTTGCCAGTAATATAAAAGTTTCGACTCCTATAAACAACGCCAATCGAAATCCTCGATTGGCGTTGTTTTTTAACTTTCTCTATCCTTGATACAAGACTAACTTCACCTGCATATTTTGGTATTCTAGAAAATCCAGAATGGCGCTTTCCGCGACTGCCCTCGCCTCTTCTTTCGGATAGCCGTAGATACCTGCTGAAATCAGCGGAAAGGCAATCGATGTACAACCGTGCTTTTTAGCAAGTTTCAGCGCATTCATATAGCAATTGTATAACAAGGTTTCTTCATTGCTGTCTCCACCACGCCAAACTGGCCCAACGGTGTGCACAATGTATTGCGTAGGCAAACTGTACGCTTTTGTTATGACCGCCTGACCGGTATCGCAATGGCCGATTCGATTGCATTCTGCTTGCAACTCTTGTGTTCCCGCCGCAGCAAAGATCGCGCCGCAAACCCCGCCGCCTCTTTGTAAATCGGAATTAGCTGCGTTCACAATTGCATCCACCTGCATCTTTGTAATGTCGCCGTGTACGATTTCAAATGCCATTCTCCCACTCCTTCCAAAATTCTATCGCTTTTATCATCTTTATTTTACCACGTTTCATCAGTTCCCACTTAGTTCAGCCTCAGTAAAAAAAGATAATTCGATATAACTAAAAGAAGAGCTTCTTGAATTTTCATTCAAGAAGCTCTTCTGACTCGTTCTATGGTTCCATTCATTTATTTTACTTCGTATGCACCTGTAACTACACCAGACTCATCCGGAATCGCTGCGTCCATCAACTCTTGAGTTGCAAAATATACGTTTCCTTCTACTGTCGCTTTGCTCACACGGAAACCTGCTGCTTCTACATAGATGTCACCAACAAAGGTTCCACCCTGCAATTTCAAGTTTTCGCTACGCACG
>JABXKS010000106.1 GCA_013619125.1 Clostridiales bacterium | reverse complement strand
TTCTAGTGTTTTTTGCCCTTAAAACAAAGAGCGGAATCCATTTGAAGGTCACCCTTCTCGCAGATTCCGCTCTTTGTTTGCATCCTTTTAATCGACTTAATCCCTTAATTCTTTCATGCAATGATTGTAAACCTATTTGTTCCCGCTCACTATATTATTTATTGATTGCGCCTGTACGCATGTAATGAACCATTTCTTCAGGTGTCATACCCTCCAAGCCCAATAGCTCCAATGTAAAACCGGTCTTGTAATAATCTGTATCCAACATGATGTTGGCCAAATCCGTCATACCGCTTAATACTGGCGTAGAAACATTTAGCAGGGAAGCAAACTGGATACAAGCACAACAGCCAACTGGAACATCCTCTGTAATATAACGAGAATTCATATCGAAACGTGCGCCTTTTGGAGGGTTAAGCCAGTTTTCCGTATCCAATGGTTCTGAGAAAGGTTGGCGGAAATCCGGTCCATAAAATAGCTGTCCAATAATACCCATTCGAGACTGCAAAGCATCTTCATCTACTTCACAAATGCCTACACCATATGCCTTTGCGATGGCAGCCTGCTCCTTGTGGAACTGATATTGAACACGGCCAACACTTGGAGATACACCATGCGCATAGATGTCAAAATACAAATCCTTCTCTCCTACCCCAGGAATGATTCCCCAGTTTTCAATTGCACCCGTATTGAGCACAGCTGCCGGAACATGCAACAAGGGGTTCACATTGGACAAGCCAATATCTAGAGCCGTATCACCACGTTCCAGAGTGGTAGCATCCAATGCTGGAATTTCGTTTTTTCGGGCAATGTATGCTTCCGCATCACTAGATGGCATTGTGTCAAATCGAATGACATTGTCTCTATAAAGAATAGAAACAACATCTGTTTCCGTCTCAAAATCATTGAACTTATTTAACCGTGCTCCGTATGGAAGTGTTGCATATCCCGCAATGATCACGTTCTGCTGCAATCCCATTTCTCGCATCACTCGGCGTAAAATTAATGATCCGAAGTTGTCTGGAAAAATGCTGACTGTTTGTCCATCTTCCAATAATGGTGCCAACTCACGAAAAGCCATTTCGAACCCTTGTGACTGCATAGACACCAAGATGTGATCAGCGCCATGCACTGCTTCCGCCATATCATGTGTGACCATATCGAGTATAGCTGTACCCGAACGCTTGAAGTTCTGATAGTTCATCTCAGGGCCTTCCAGTGTTACCCTGTGGCTGTTCATAATGCCACGTACTTTGTTTGTGAACTGAGAAAACTCATACATACGCACCTCGGCGCCACCCAGTTTACAATCAGCCGCTAAGGCATGCGCCCCATTTCCGCCACCAATAATTGTAATTTTTGCCATTTTGTTTCCCTCCATTTTTTAATTTCAAGTCTTCTCGACCATTATAAAAACCAAGTTGTGTTCCCCCGTGTTTCAATAAAAAAACAACCAAATAGCGACACCAAGTGCCGACTATTAGTTGCTCCAACGCGGTTCTTACAATACGTCTTGTAAGATTCAATATTCATCAAATTAGATCCATTACCAACACAACTTACTCCGATAAGAATGCACACCATTTCTGGCATCATTGATTGATATTCTCCCCATTCTCACCTCCCCTTCTTTGGTTCTTACTTTCATTGTAAGAATCAATTCTATTCTCACGAAAATAATGACAAAAAAAAGCAACTAAATGCGCGGCACAAAGTGCCGGACAATTAATTGCTTCAACGCAAATCTTACAATTCATCTTGCAAGATTCAATATTCATCTACCATTAAAACTTACCATTTTACTCTTTTTATGTCAATATATGCATTTCCGAATTATACTCAAAATGACTGATTGGAATTAGCAGCCAAAATCATCCTTGCAACATCAAGAATTGCGATACATTTACTCTTGCTGATATTCCTCAGATACATAAAAGCATCGGGTTCTGTCATATGATGGTTTGTCATAATTAGCCCCTTCGCCCGTTCAATGATTTTACGGTTTTCCAGAGAATCCTCTACTTCAGCAACCTTCTTTCGTAATGCAGCAATATCTCTGCTTCGTGCCTGTGCAACCTGAATCGATGGAATCAGATTTCTTGCGCTTACAGGCTTGACAACATAGCCCGATACTTGTGCTGCATTCGCCTTCTGAACGAAATCCCGATCATCGAAAGCCGTGACCATAACAACGGTTTCCGCTAATTTATTATCTGTAATATGTTTCGCTGCCGTCAACCCATCTAGCATAGGCATTTTTATATCTAATAATGCAATATCCGGACGATGCTTCTCACATAAAGCAATTGCTTCAAAACCATCGTTGGCTTCACCAACGACATGCATTCCATGTTCGGACAGAATTTCACTTAATCCCATACGGATTAAAGATTCATCATCGGCAATTACCACCGTCGGTCTACTGCTACGATTCGGAACATTCACTGCGCTTTGCATTATAGTGCTCCTTTCACAATTGTAAGATCGGTCGGTGCTCGAAAGACGACAGAAACTGCCGTTCCATTACTATCGGAAGAAAAACCAATTCTCCCATCCAGTTGATTTTTCGCAATATCTTTCACAACCTTCAGCCCCAATGAAGAACCATCTTCTCGAAGCTTTTGCTCATCACAACCCACTCCGTCATCGCGAACCGTTATTCTTAAGTTGATAATTTCATCAGAGAATGTAACCCATATATTTCCTTCTTTACGTCCAACAAACGCATGCTTATAACAATTTTGAAACAGCTCGTTCAAAATGAGTGACAAGTTTGTTGCAATGTCTAATGATACTTCCAACGGCATATCTTCAATATGCGCTCGAATATTCTGCTCCGATTGACACATCATTTGAAAGTTCTTGCTCACTTGCATAGCAACATCAAACAGCCCAACCAAGTTGTTCTCTCGGCGTAAAAGGATATCGTAAGGCGTTGCAATGTTCAAAATGCGATTCATTGTAACTTGCAACGTGTTTTTCACCTCTTCTGACTGGCTTCGTCTACATTGCATATCCAATAAGTTATAAATCGTATATAGATTATTTTTCACTCGATGCTGAATTTCGCGTACAGCAGCCGATTTAACATTAAGCAGATTCTCGCTCTTTTTCAATTCTGAAACATCCTGTAAAATGACGACAAAAAACTCATGCCCTTCTGCGCTGCATCGGTGTTGTCTCATACGCAATAATCGTCCTCGTGCATGCACTTCCCGCTCTACGTATCGGGGGGAATTGGGTGATACCACATCAATGGGACCTTGTAATAAGACACCGCCAAACTCTTCCCCTACAATTGGACCGAAATAGCCATAATAATTGTATAGATCTAATCCCTGTCGATTGATGTATACCACTTTTTGGTTGTTGTTCACAACCAACATTGCATCGGTTACACAATCACCAAACCAGTTCACATTCGATAAATAGGGGTATTTTTTTATTCGTTCCGAGAGTGTTAAAACCTGAGCCTGTTCCTCTTGTGCTCCTCTATGTTTATCGCAGTCCACTTCTTCTCTAACAATTCCGCCTATGGTACGTGATCCGTTTTTAATTGGTTCTACATACTGATAGGTCACTCCCGGCTCTTTCGTAATAACGTTTGCCTCGATCCCATAGGTTGATTCGCCTAAAGACAATGTTCGTGCTACTGCCGGTTCATCAGTTTCCCGAATAATATAACCAACCATGCTGAATGGGTATCCAGTGTCTTCCTTCAATAATTCTGCTATTACCAAATACTCTGAATTTATTCTAGTTGGAACTTTAATGAACAAATCACAAGGCATATCTCCTTGGAAATCTTCGAGATGTTCTGCCATGTTACAAATAATATGAACATCCTCTAGGTTCAAATCTGTTCTTTGATGACACAGATTAAAAATACGCTCAACACCAAGCTCTTTTTCCATACACTCACTCCTAATATGTAATTATTCTGCTATACAATATTATGTGGTGTCTCGTGCAACATAATAGCACACCACCTAAAAGAAGTACAGGTTCCATAAAAAATTATAGACTTTTTAAAAAAGTTGATTCTCTAGTCAAAACCGAAAAAACCGATATAGGGGGAGCAAAATCACAAGTTTATCGAGCGAACCGAATTAAATTTCAAGTCAAGAAAGCAGCTCAATGAAATATAATTTCATGAGCTGTCATTCTAAAGTCCGAATCATTTTTGCAACTGCCTTATCCGATTCCCAAAATCAATCTTGGTAACGTAAGGGAAACTGCAGGAAAATACGTCGTTAAAATCAATGTTGGCAAGTACGCGAACAACATAATCTTAAGTGCAGGCTTCATAACTGCATCCGAGCCAATACCACAGATGTTAGACCCAAAGTACAAGAATGGCGCGCAGGGAGGCGTAATGTTGCCCATACCTAAGTTAACGCCTAAGATCGCTGCAAAGTGATAAGGATTTACTCCAAGATCAGCCATCATCGGCAAAAGGATTGGCGTACATAACAACGTACCACTGACATCATCCATCAACATGCCAATAATCACCAAGAATATGTTAATCATTAGCAAAATGACTTTGGGATTATCAGAAACCAACAAAAGTAATTTCATGATATTTTCCGGTACATTTTCCATAACCAACACACGGCTAAGTACCATAATCAATGCCAACATCACCATAATAGACCCGGTTGACTTTGCTGTATCAACAAAGGTTTCTTTCAACTCACGCCAAGTCATTCCTTTATAGATCCAAATACTTACCGGGATCGCATAAATAACGGAAACTGCAGCTGCTTCAGAAGGTGTCATAAAACCGCCATAAATTCCGCCTAGTATCATCAAAGGCATCAGCAATGCAGGTACGGCCGTTTTTGTTTTATGGCCCAGATCCTTCACCCAAAGAGCTCCCTCTATTTTAGGCTCTACTTCGATCTCCTTATGGTTGCGAAGCAGTAAAAAGGAAACAATAGAGATCAAAATAGTCAAGATAATACCCGGTACTACGGTAGCTAAGAAACAGGCTAAAACTGACAAGCGTCCAGACCATGCGACCAAAATCTGAATCGAGCTGGGTGGTATCAACATCCCAATTGGCGCCGCACAGGCTAGTGTAGCTGCTGCAATTCCCATTGGATATTTCTTCTCCATCATTTTAGGCGCGAGGATAGAGCCAACACAAGACAGTGTCGCCATCCCACTCCCTGTAATCGATCCAAAGATTGCACTAGTGACAACTGCAACTACTGCAAGAGAACCTCGAATACCACCTACAAATTTCTGAACGAATCCAATCAGGGC
>JABXKS010000105.1 GCA_013619125.1 Clostridiales bacterium | reverse complement strand
GTTGTGGGTAACCATTCTGACTGTTTGGTCATCGATTGCATTCATCAAGATGCCCTTTTTAGCAATGGCGCTTGTGAATTCATTGCCTGTTAAGCCTGTATCTTGAATATCGATGATGATAATATTGGTTTGAACGCTTTCTTGTTCAATCTTGATATTTGTCGTATCTGCAATACCTCTGCATATGAACTTTGCTGCGTTATGGTCTTCCGCCAGGCGGTGGATGTTGCTTTTAAGAGCAATAATGCCCGGTGCGGAGATAATACCGGATTGACGCATGTTTCCACCTAAAAGTTTTTTTACTTCTCGCGCGCGGTCGATGAACTCCTTGCTTCCGCATAGAAGTGATCCAATGGGTGCTCCCAATCCTTTAGAGATACAAAACATAACAGAATCTGTGTATCTACAGAGGTCTTTTGCTTGAACGTTCAGTTGCGTACAAGCGTTGAACAAGCGAGCGCCGTCGAGATGGACGGGTATGTTCTTTTCTTTTGCGCGGTCATATACCTCAGCCATTGTTTCGGGCGAGATACAGATTCCTCCAAGAAAATTATGGGTGTTTTCCATACAAATCAAGCCGAGATCATGCTCGTTGATTAGCTTTTCTACGCTGTCTACGTCGATTGAAAAGGCGTTGTTGAATTGGTAGAATACCGGTGTCATACCACCAAATTGGTCCATAAAAACTGCTTTTTCACTTCGGTAGATATGCATATTATCATCAACGGCAATTTTATCTCCCCGTTTGCAATGGGTCATTAGAGCGGCGTGATTAGCAAGGGTGCCGCTGGAGAACAGCAAGGCACTTTCTTTGCCAGTAAGGGTACAGGCCAAATCCTCTAATTCTCTAGTGGTTGGGTCTTCTCCTCTGCCGTTTGCATCTTGTCTTCCTTCATCACCCAGGGAAGCACTTTGTATGGCGCTTAACATTTCTTCTGAAGGAAGCGTAAGTGTATCGCTTCGCAAATCTATCATGGTGTCATCTCCTTGAATATCAGTGTGAAAGTTAAAGTGAGGGTGCGAGTGATTGCACCCTCCTTGTTATTAAGCAATCAATTTTTCTTTTTTTGCACGTTCTTCGTATTTCTTTTCGGATTCTGCAACGACAACTGTACCGGCAAGATCGCCCAGGCAGTTGTTTGTTGTAATGCCCATATCAAAGACTCGGTAGAAAGCTGCCATGATCCCGATGATTTCAGTAGGTAAGTTAAAGGCATTGATCATAACGATAATCAATACGATGCCGCTACCTGGAATGCCGCCTCCACTGGAAGAGATTACCGTGGATAACAGAATCATTTTCACTAATAACCCTATTGTGATCGGCATACCCGTTGCTTGAGCAACGAATAGTACGATACATGAGAAGAGCATGGCATTACCATCATGATTGACCTGAGAGCCCAAAGGAATGGTGAAACCGGAAATATGTGATGGAACATTAAATTTTTCTTTGTTGATTTTCAGGTTAACTGGAATAGAAGCGGTGCTGCTACAGGTACTAAGGGTGTAAATCCAAAGTTCTGCAGTATCCTTGATGAATCGAATGGGAGAAACGCCTGCAAAGAGAAATGTACTCATGGCGTAGACCAAGAAGATTTGTAATAAAACGCCAACATAGAACGTTCCGGCTAAGCCGGCAATAGGACCAAGGATCGCTGCGCCGTATTTACCGAATGAAGCCGCCATCAAGCAGAAGACACCAATAGGTGCAAAGCTCATAATCATGCGGATCACAGAGAAAATCATTTCGTTGGTATAATCAACGGCTTTGTATAAGCCTGCTTTTACTTCGGGGTTTTGGATCTTTAGGATACCGATACCCAGGATAATAGCAATGACGATGACTTGTACAAGGTTTGCATCTGTGAAGGCTTGGAACATATTTTTGGAGAAGAAGCTGGTTAAGAAACTCGAAAAAGTGATGGCTTCAGTTGCGCCGATAGTGGCTACATCTGCATTTTCAAAGACAAAACCAAGACCTGGTTTAAAGATTGTTGCAACAATAACACCAATGATCGCCGCAATAACAGTAGTGACGAGATAGTATAGTGCGATTTTGCCGCCAATTCGACCGACAGATTTTGCATCTTGTTGGCCGGCGATTCCTTTAATAATTGTGATAAGGACCATTGGAACAATAATCATTTGGATTAAACGAACCCAAATATCACCAATCACTTTAATTTGAACCATTGGTTCACCAATTATAATTCCTAAAAGACCACCAATAATCATTGCAATAAAAATTTTTGAAGATAAGGACATTTCTTTGATCTTACTCATCGAGTATTACCCTCCTTTTTTGTCTGCATAGTCTTTATCATATCAGTCGTATCGGTATCGCACACCCCCTAACTTAGTGTTGGTTTTTCATCCATGGATCATCAAAACTTTTTGATAGAATATTCAAACTTTATTATTGCAAGATGCATGCCAATTTTTTTTATGGTCATTGTCAGCTGAAAACCGCTGATAAGCCGGTGCTTGATATTTTGGAGAAGTTGAGCGGCAAGGTTTTGTTTATTAGTGGTATTTATTTAAACGAAACGTACAATTATGAAACGTTTTGGAATATACTGGATATATAAGAGTGATTGATAAAGTTGACGGGAGGATCTTATGGATAAACGACTGGTTATTTTAACACCATACAAAGGTTTTGAGATTGTACTGGATGAAATTCTTGAAGAAATGAATTATCAGCCCATTGTGATTGAAGGTCAAGATATCACCATAGAATTGCTCAACGAATTGGAATCTCGATTTTCTGGTGATGCATACCCGGATGTCATCATTAGCAGAGGCGGTGTGGCAAGTCATATCAGTAGCCTGTATAAAAGCACGGCTATGGTCCGAATGGAACCGGATTATATGGATGTAATGACAGCGATTGATAAAGCGAGAAAATACGGACGGAAAATAGGTATTATCGCAAACCCCGAAACCATTTATTTTTTGAAGAATCAGCGGCATGTGATTCAGCAAATTATGGATCTGCAAGAGCTTAGGATTTATCCGTTTGAAACAATTGATGAGATTAAAAAGCAGGTAATCCATGGGAAAATGGATGGTATGGAAGCAATGGTAGGTGGAACAGCAGCCTTGGATAGCGGAATGGAAAATGATATGCCGGTAGAGGTGATCGGGACAAGTAAAATATCTGCAATCAATGCGATTTCTCAGGCAACTTCAATTATTAATGCGAGGAAGAAAGATCGGTTGCAGCTGGAGAATTTGTTGTTTGTTCTCAACTTTATCAAAGAGGGAATTATGATTATCAAAGATAATCGGGTCAGACTGTCCAATACAAAGCTGCAGAAAATTCTGCGCCATGATCCAAAATCAACAATCCCTACTATAATGGGCGAATACATGGATACAATATGGGAATTTATCAATGATGTTGATCGCACAAAGGAGATCATCAACATCGACAAAACAAACTATTTGATGGAGAAGTCTCGCATTCATAATCAGAATTTTGCGGACGTTATTGTTGTTTTTCACAATGTAACGAAGATTCAAGAACAGGAACAAAAGATTCGTTCTCAATTATATACGAAGGGGTTTGTAGCAAAATATGCCTTTGGTGATATTGTGGGCGATAGCCAGTCGATGAAAAGTGTAATGGATCAGGCAATCATTTATGCGGCGACGGATGCGAATGTATTAATATCGGGAAAGAGCGGTACGGGGAAAGAATTGTTGGCGCAAAGCATTCACAACGAAAGCAAAAGAAGGGAGAAACCCTTTGTTGCGGTAAACTGTGTAGCGATTCCAGAGAATCTTTTGGAAAGTGAGCTTTTCGGTTATGTAGAGGGAGCATTTTCCGGTGCAAAAAAAGGCGGGAAATTAGGGCTGTTTGAATTGGCGCATGAGGGAACGCTTTTACTCGATGAGATCAACTCGTTGCCTATAGCGTTGCAAGGCAAATTGCTGCGTGTTATTCAAGAAAAGGAATTGAGGCGAATTGGATCGGATTCTGTCATATCCATAGATGTTCGTATTATATCTACAACGAATCAAAATATGCATACCATGATAGAGAATAAGAAATTTCGGCCAGATTTGTTTTATCGACTGAATACCTTAAATTTGAAGGTACCTGATCTTGCTGGTAGAAAAGAAGATATTTTAACGCTGGCCAATCATTTTTGCGCGCATTATGCAAAGAAGTATGAGATGGCATTGCCAACACTATCCCAAGCGGATAGAACTTTGTTGGACGGCTACGGATGGCCGGGCAATATTCGAGAATTGGAGAATGTTATTCATCGATATGTAATTCTATATAGCCAGATGAATTCAGAGGATTTATTAAGGAATTGCTTTGAAGGCAATGAGGGACGAGATGATCGTGATCATCAAGAGTATGATGAACCTTCAAGAGGGTGGGAAGATGTGCTTACCATTGCGAGAAGCACATTGTCTGAGATGGAGAATGAAATTATTATGACGGTTTTGGGTGAAAACAAATGGAACCGAGAGATTACTGCTGAAAAACTGGGGTTGTGTAGAACGACGCTATGGAGAAAGATTAAGCAGATCGAGGAAATTAAAGCCTAAAGGTTAAAAAGATAAGCAGAAAATCGCTGTCATGCTTTTTTGGATGGATTTGTGCGGCTGAACGGGTAATTGGTTCTTTGAAAACAAGAACTGGTAGCGGGGAGTAATGGAAAATGCAATATGGATGATTACGAGTCGGGAAGACAAGTTTGGGCCATTATTGAGAAAATTTCCAGGATAAATTGTTTTGTTACGTAAGCCTTGCGAAAGCAGAACTTACTTTTTTAGGGAAGGATATAAATTGTAAGAAACCGTAAAGTTATTGAGGTGCGATTTTTCATAAAATAGAAAGTATAAAAAAGAGGGGGGATGGCGATGGTTGTTATGGAGTTATTCGGGATGAATGGATCCGGGAAGACAACAACAATTTTAGAACTGGAAAAGCGATGCGAGATTGAATTGCCAGTGACAGCAATCGAGAAATATTCCTATCTGTATAGGAATGGTTGCAAAGTCTTGAAGGTTCTGGCTGTTATCTGCAATGATTTGCCCTTTTCATTTCGCTTGCTGATTATGATGTGGAGGAAGCATCGATGGACTTGGGATACCATTGCGACCTGGTTTAACATTTGCCATCGCGGCTACTTCTATCTCTTTACAAAGGATCGAAGGATTGTTTTGGGTGGCGGTATGCTGCACAGGGTTTGGGGAACCTATGGGCTGGTGCCCATAACGGATCGGGACAAAAAAGAGATTCGATCGATTTAAAGCACTTTCAATGTACGGGCGGGTACTATCTGGATGCTGTCTCTTATACACATCTCC
>JABXKS010000104.1 GCA_013619125.1 Clostridiales bacterium | reverse complement strand
TGAAGAATATTATGAAATAACCGACAATAATGATTTGACTATTGTTTATCAGCGAGAGTACGAATGGTTTCAGAAAATAATTGATCTTTCGTTTTTCGGGGAAAAATTCAGATATACTCTGGAGTTGAGTGTGCCTGAAGAGTTAATAACCGCCATCGAGATTGACGCAGTTAACGGTAATTTAACGATAGACGACATTACAGTCAACGTCTTAAATATTGGTAAAACAAACGGGAAGGTGAACATAAACAATGTAATCTCTATAAAAGATATAGAGATCGACACGAATAATGGTGAAATAGAGTTAAATCATGTAACTTCCAAAGAGAATATAGAAATCCACTCCACAAATGGTACGATCAAACTGAATGCCACAGACTTTGGCGACATCGCTTTCATAGAAACAGAAAATGGGGATGTAATTGCTTATTTTGATGATCATGGAGACAACTATACCTTCGATATTTCTAGTGTTAACAAAAATAACAGTATTAAATACGGCAATGTTGATAGAGAAGGAAAATCAATAATCTATGGAAACGGAGACAAACTGTTTACTGTGGATACGACAAATGGCAAGATTCAGGTGACATGTGAACCTTAGCCAATTAAACTAACCCTTTCATGACAAAAAGACCCCCAAAGATTAGATTTCACTCTAACTTTTGGGGGTCTTTTTGTGTATATCCAAATAGCTCTGGGAAGTCCGACGCCATCAGTCTGTATACATAAAAAGGATACAGATAACAAACATCACCAAAACAACTATTCTTTTTAAAATACATTGTTAACTACAAGTACACAAATATTACTTTCAAAAAACCACAGTCATTTATGGTACGGTTCACCATACTTCACCCAATCCTAAAAATAAATTCGACTTCCTCATTCATGAGAAAATCGAATTCACCATAACCCTATAACGCACATTTATAGATACCTGGAAGAATCATACGAAAGAACACTCTTTTACGGACTTGACACGTTCTCTTCAACATTCACTATCGAATTATTCCAAACCTTTTCTTATTCTTGGTGCCAATACCAAAAATACCAGTACGCTTATTCCGAATACAATGCCTGAATATTTGATGATATCGAGCCACGATCCCTTGTTTGACAGAACAAGATCATTGCCTTTGTAAGTCCAGTAAAATGGAATCCAATAAAATAGAGGCTGCCACTTGTCCGCCAGAAGCTCTTCTCCCGCAATGGCTCCAAACAGCGGTAAAAAAAGCATTTTCATGTTGCCCGCTGCATTCATGACATCATCATTATTTATCCCTTCAATAAACCCTACGAGGATGCTTATCATGCACGAGGTCACCACCATGAGAAATGCATGGAAGTAGTTGATGCCTCTAAAGCCTGTTATGGTAAGCATCAGCAAGGTGCCCACCACTGGAACAACTAACCCAATAATGCTCTTTCCGGCTATAAATCCAAGCCTTGACACCGGTGACAAGTGGATTGCGCTTATTGTGTTGTCCGTTTTCTCCTCAACAATATTGAGTGCAATGATCATGCCTCCCAAAATTGAGATGAACATCATTGCCGCGTTGACCATGATTTTCTTCAAAGGGGGGATCTCCCTGCCATAATCCACGATCTCAACCATGGAATCTTCCATCCCAATCTCAAAGTGGTCAAAGGCCGTCAGATTCCTTACGTAATCTACAACGTAATCAGGCTCATTCCCCTGTGACAAAATAAAATATTCATCCGTTTCATTGGGAAGTACGGCTACAATATTGTCCCTTTTTCTAACCCTGTCCTCGACATCCTCAAGAGTCTCCAGCAATTCAACCTTTGCAAACTGCTTGAAGTATTCACTCTGCTGCGGATTCTCCCCTTCCAACAAGACAATTTCGACCGTGGTGTCATTGATGCCAGGTGAAAAAACATTGATGATGACAGCAAAAATCACAGGTACGACAAGGATGTACAAGGTTATAAAATTTCTTACGCTCGTTTTTAAATCCCTCTGAAATATTAATAATATTTTTTTGATCATTTTCGTAACACTCCTTCACAGGGACAATGTCTTTTTAAATCTGTAATTTGCCAGAATGAAAATATCCAGACCCAGCACAGCAAAGCCAAGGGATGCCACCATCACATAGGCCATATTTCCATCAACCGATATGATTTCCTTGAAGCTCTGCAGCATGGCATAGCTCGGAATGATCTTTACCCAGTAGGGATCCCAACTGGGTGTAAAGTAAGAAATACTAGGCATGATCATAATCACGATGACAATGTACATGGCTCCGAAAGCCTCAACAATATCCTTGTAAAAGCTTGTGAGAAATAGTCCCAAGGAGGCTGCGAAAAATCCTGAAGACACGACAAACAGCAGCATCGCCAGGTAGTTTGGCTGAAGACCCATGATCGGCACTGTTACGATCAGGGTTGTCACAATACTCGTCACAATAATAACCCCAATCTTGCTCAGCAGGTAGTGCCAGACTGAAGATGCCGTTATTGCATATGCTTTTACGATCCCTTCGTTCTTATCGAGGAAGATATAAGCCGCAATAATAAATAAGCTCATCAAGCTTCCGTTGAAGGTCAAAAATACAGGGATTATATTCTCTTTGTCACTTAAGGGCCTTGCCTCCTGATAAAGCTTTCTAACCTCAATGTTGTCAGAATAATCCTCAATGACATCATGTCCAGCCAACCGGTTATGATAAACCATTAAAAGGTTCCTGAGCTTACTGGTTTCATACCCTTGCAGATAGTAGGTATGAATGATCTGATTGTCCTCATTTACACGAACATGCACGACAGGCACTCTTTCCGACTCGGAAACAGCGTCAAGCGCCTCCTTGGTGTCCAGCAAATAAATCTTTGATTCCTCTGTTTCATAAAGTGCAGCTGCAAAAGTACGATCATCAGCTTCCAGTTCCACTAGCTCAACCGTCTCATCCAGATCCTCTTCCAGCAAACTCTTCTCGTATCGATCCCTGACAACCTGAGGCAAATCAAGATATAAATATTGCTTTCCATTGCTGTCAAAATTTTCCGGAATCACAAACAGAAGTATCAGCAAAAGCACGACGGACATTCCCACTTCAATGTAGAAGTACCAACTTTTTGAGGAAAGGCTCAGTTCCTTTGAAAAACTATACCATAGTTTCATTTAAACCAGTCCCCTTCCGGTTACCTTGATGAATATTTCTTCAAGCGTCGCTTCCTTGGTATGCATTGTCTGGATGTCATATTTACTGATCACTTCGACCAGTCTCTCCTTTTCCTCTTTTATCACTGTAGAGAAGCTGTCCTTGATGAGTTCCCCATCTTTGAAGTATTCGACATCCACCAGCTTTTCGCCGTATTTGAGCTTTAATGCTTTCGGAGAATCGATCAGCCTGATGGTTCCATCTACGATAAATGCAACCCGGTCACAGAGTTCATCGGCAATGTACATGTTATGCGTTGTCAGAAAGATCGTGACACCCTTTTCCTTTTCCCGCTTTATGATGTCCTTTATTTCAGATGCAATTGCAGGATCCAGTCCTGTAGTCGGCTCATCGAGGAACCACATCTCCGGGTTATTGATCATGGACCTGGCAAAGGTCAGCCTGTGCTTCATTCCCTTCGAATACTTTCCCGCTTTAATATTTTCCTTGCCTTCAAGTCCCACAAGTTTGATCAGATCCATGGGATCTTTTGTCTCAACATCGAACAATTTTCTGTAGAATTCAAGATTTTCAAGCCCTGACATTTTGTTATAGACATTGGACTGCTCAAAGGACATTCCTATCTTATTGAACATCTTATTCTTAATGTGCTTGACATCATAGCCCGCAACCTCAACCTGACCCTGCTGAAGCTGAAGAAGACCGACAAGAATATTCTGGGTTGTTGATTTGCCAGCGCCCGAAGGACCCAAAAATCCAAAGATCTCACCCTTTTCAATTTCAAAACTAACATCTTTAACTGCATAATTATCATCATTGCTGTATGAATGGTAAAGGTTACTAACTTTTATCATTTTATTCATCCCTTCATCCATATTCTTACTCACCAGTCATTCCACTTATTCTTCCTGATAATTCAGTATGACCCGTTCCCCTTCTTTTAATCCCTCTTTTACCTCAATGCTTCCGTTTACTTCTATTCCCGTGCTGATTTCTCGTTCCACAACATCCCCGTCTTCAAGAATCTCCACATATGGTTTCGAATTCATTTGAAAAACAGCACCTATAGGTACCAGTAGCACATTTCTTGGCGACTCAACCATGACCTTCGTTTCCACCTCGAGGCTAAAGGCGAATTCATCAGCGGGCTTCAGAAGACCGATCTCGACTGTCTGCCGATTCTCTTGCACACCGAGCTCCGACAGCGTTACAAAGGCCTTTGGATACACCTTGTCCACCTTCAAGCCATCTATCTCAACATCCAGATTCCAATCCTGAATTTCAGCTTCCATATTCGGTTTTATGCTTCTAGCATCTTCCACCATAAAATCAACTAGAATCACTTTTTCTGTCGGATCCTGAATTTCAATAATCAGCATCCCCGGAGACGGAATGTCTCCTTCAAAGGTGTTTATTTCAGTCACAATCCCTTCAATATCTGCAACAATCGCATAATTGTCTCGATTCGTTTCGAGTATGTCCAGCGTTAAAAGCAGAACATCAATTTCAGCTTCATATCTCTCCCTGACATTTTTTGAAATACCTTTAGTAAGCCGATTATATGTGTTCTGGGCAATTCCAAGATTGCTCTTTAGCTGTTCCACATTACTCTCTGCCTGCTCTAACTCAATCAATGATGCGGATCCAATATTGTAAAGTGACTCGGCTATATCCTTATTCTTTGTTGCCAATTCCATATTTTTTTTAATTCTTGATACTTCTATCCAGGCGATATTTACGCTCTCCATATCCGTTCCTGAAAGGGCTTCATTATATCCAGCCTTTAAAGCTTCGATCTGCTTCTCAACTCTTTGAATTTCAAGATCCAGATTATCTTCATATTTCATCAGGAGCTGTCCTTTCTCCACATGATCACCCAGCTCCAAGGTCATCTCCTCTACCTTGCCTGTGCCACTACCATAATACCTTCTGATATTTCTTGAACTGATCCTACCTACATCCTGAACGTATTTTCCCACTTCTCCCCTTGTTACTTCTACTGTATTGTACTTTGCTCCGATGTTGCCTGTTGTTAATAAATAAAATATGCCCACTCCTATTACTGAAATAACAACGATGGCGATGATCAATTTCTTCTTATCCATAGTGACCTCCAATTTCAGCTGGTCTGCCGTTTTTGTATTTTTCATGCTCAACTTGATGCTCCATACCATTCAAGAGAGTCCAGAACCTCATTATTAATGTTATTTATACCCAGTTAACAGGTCTATCAAGCCCTATTAATCAAC
>JABXKS010000103.1 GCA_013619125.1 Clostridiales bacterium | reverse complement strand
ACGAATAATTGGTCGATTGAAAAATTAAAACAAGACTTGGAAATTAGAATTCGTCGAACTACGTTAATATTATCAGAGGAGAAGAGAGTAGCGTCTCAAAGATCATTTAATCTTCATGGAATCAAGAGGGCGGTTACTGCTGCCACCCACGTTTCAGAGAACATTGTATTAATCAGTAATCGGAATACGAAAGAAATACGTATAAGTTAGTGCAGAATAAAAGTCAAATCAGAAGTGTGTCTTTTCCTCGGATATTCAATTAAAGATGCAAGTTCTGGTTAATATGAACTGCAATAGTTTTTCTGGTTTGAGTATGTTTTTCATCTATAATTGTAGTGTAGTGAAAAGACGTATTAGTTCCCTTGCTTGACATCTCTCCCATATCCTTTATCATGATATACAGAGGTGTTTCTATGAGAAATCTACGTGCAGGCAGCAAAGAAATGATGAAGGAACTGAATAAAGCCTTGGTGATTCATGAGATTCGTATGCATGGTCCAGTAAGCCGAAGTGAGATATCCAAGCGGTTGAATCTGGTGCAGTCTACCATTACGAAGATCTGTGACGAGTTGATGGAACAGAACATGATCTTTCCCATTGGAGAGCAACAATCCACCGGGGGTCGCAAGGCGATCAGCCTGGTGTTCAATAATAACTATGGCTACACCATTGCGGTGAAGATTGAGGATTATCAGATTCTCTTTGCCTTAACGAATCTAAAGCCGTTGTTTATTCAAACCAACTCCGTATGTTTTGACAAGCACGCGTCTTTTTCTGAGATTCAAGACTTATTGGGTGCTGGGATTGCGCAGATGAAAGCTGTAGCTGAAGAAAAGAGCTTTCGCTTGTTGGGCATCGGTATTGCCGTGTCTGGCGTAGTGGACCAAGCCAATGGGGTGTTGATTTCCTCTGCTCTGTTGGAATGGAAAGACATTCACTTCCGTGAACTGTTGGAACCAATGTTTGGCTTGCCGGTGCAGCTGGACAATGACTTGAACTGCTATACCTTAGCGCAAGCGCGCTTTGGACTTGGCCGGGAAGAGTCCAACTTTATTTGCATGACGATCGGCGAAGGCATTGGTGCTGGAATTGTGATCGACAACCAGATTTACCGGGGTGCTATTGGCGGTGCCGGTGAATTCGGGCACACGATTGTGCAGTTGAACGGACGGGATTGTCTGTGCGGGCAGAAGGGGTGCTTGGAAGCCCATGCGTCTGATGCTTTTATAGTGAATTATGTACATGAAAAGACTGGGGTGCGGAAGCGTATCGAAGATATTCTGCTGGAAGAGTCTGCCGTATTCGACGAGGCAGTGGAAATTGCCTGGAATTATTTGGGGCTCGGATTGATCAACCTGATCATGCTCTTTAATCCGGAAAAGATTATTATCAGTTGTCACCCGCAGGTAGGGAAGCACTGGAAAGACCCGGAGATGTTGCAGGTGGTGAAGAACAACTGGTATGAGCGAAATGGCGTATTTTCAACGGATATCGTCTTCGATGATTTGAACAACGATAACTTTTTATTGGGAGCGTCACTGCTCGTTATGAGCGAACTATTTGAAGAGCCCATCTATAAAGGACAAGGAACGATTTACAACAACCTCTAGCGGGGTTGTTTTTTTCTGGGAACTTTTTGGAAATACTTACTTGCTTCAGAAAAGAAAGTATGTTATATTCAAATTAGGGAACAGGAGGACAGTATGAATTTACGAGAATTGAGCATCAAAACTATAAAAGAAAATCAAGCATCAACAGGCGCATTTGTCGCATCACCAAACTTTCCTACCTATGATTACAGTTGGTTGCGGGATGGCAGCTTTATTGCCTACGGCATGCTGGTGCAGGGAGAAGTGGATTCTGCAAAGAGCTTTCTGACTTGGGTCCATGAAACCTTGATGAAGCATCAAGGGAAGATCCAAGAGATTGTTATCGGCATGGGGACAGGGAAAACCTTTGCGCCAGAAGAATTGCTGCCTACACGGTATACCATGGAAGGTGAAATTGAAATTGACGACTGGCCGAACTTTCAGATCGACGGATATGGCGCATGGCTGTGGCTGTTGGCGGAGTACATCAAGGAAACGGGCGATGAGTACATTCTCATCCAATTCCAAGAAAGCGTCCGCATGACAATTGACTATATTAAATTACTATGGGACAAGCCGAACTATGATTGCTGGGAGGAATTTGGTGATCGGGTACATGGTTCCACGCTTGCCTGCCTCTATGGGGGAATTAATAGCATCAACCGATATTTGGGTGAAGTGGAATTGCTCAGGCTAGCGGCAGAAATGAAAGTGTACGTAGAAGACAATCTGGTTGCTTCCGGTCATTTTATGAAGAACAATATGGATGACAGCGTAGATGCAAGTCTTTTGTGGCTAGCCTATCCCTTTGAGATGTTTGGGGTGAACGACGAACGCATGAAGAAGACCATCGCTAAAATTGAAGATGACTTGCTAGATTCCGGTGGGGTGAAACGGTACTTGAAAGATACCTACTACGGTGGTGGACAGTGGTTAATTCTTTCTTCTTGGTTGGGCATTGTGAATGTGAAACAAGGCAAACGTGATAAAGCCAAAGGAATCTTGGATTGGGTGGAAGCCCAAGCAGGTGAAGGCGGTTGGATGCCGGAGCAGATTAGCGGCATTGTCAATGATCCATCCCATGTAACTCCATGGGTGAAGAAATGGGGTCCTGTTGCGGATCCGTTGATTTGGTCACATGGAATGCATTTAACATTCCTGAAAGAATTGGAACGAAAATAGAATAAGGGGGACAAAATTGTGAAACAAAGAAAAAGCTTAGCACTGGTACTAATGATTTTCATGCTCGTATCCTTATTTACTGGTTGTGCGGATGGATCTGGGAGCGAGGCGGAACCGGCAGCGGCAAAGCCTGCTGCGACTTCGGAACCTGCAGCAGAACCGGCTGCTGAAGAAGTTGTCACCATCACCATGTGGCATACTTACAGCGACGGAGAAACAGAAGTTTTTGACAACGATGTAATTCCTGCTTTTGAAGCAAGCCACCCGAATATCAAGGTAGAAGCGACACGGATGCCTTATGACGGCTTGAAGCAACAGATCATCGCGGGTGTTTCCAGTTCAACCGCACCAGATGTAATGCGTATGGACATCATCTGGGTACCGGAATTTGCGAAATTGGGCGCCTTGGAAATGGTATCTGAGTATGCTGAATTTGATGCGATCAAAGCGAATGTCTTTGAAGGACCGATGAGCACCAACTACTACGATGGCGATTACTATGGTTTGCCATTGAACACCAACACCAAGATTGCCATTTACAACAAAGCATTATTGGCTGACTTGGGTGTAGACGTGCCTAAGACGATGGATGAATTGGTTGCTATCGCGGAATCCGTGAAAGACCGAGACGACACGTGGGGCATTGGCATTGGCGGATCCGCAACATGGGGCATGCTGCCATACTTCTGGACCATGGGCGGCGCGGTAACGGATGAGAATTATACCGTAGCCAGCGGCTACTTGAACAGCCCAGAAAGTATCGAAGCATTGGATACCATCGCCGGCTGGTACGCTGACGGCATCGTTGGACCTTGTATCTTGGGTGAACAACCAGACACATGGGGCGGCATGGGAAATGGAAATTATTTCATGATTGAAGACGGTCCATGGTATTATTCAATTGTAGGGGATGACGCGTTGAACAACACGGTAAACGCTGTTATGCCTGCAGGACCAGGCGGAAGCATCTCGGTTGTTGGCGGCGAAAACATGATTATGTTTAACACTTCCAAAAACAAAGAAGCAGCATGGACATTTATGCAATGGATGTTGTCACCGGAACCACAAATTATGATGGCGCAATTGGGTATGGTGCCAACTAACATGGACGCGGCAAAGGATCAAGCAGTATTGGATTCGCCGTACATCGGAACGTATATTGAGCAATTGAAAACAGCGAGACCACGAACACCGTCACCAAAATGGGAAACTATGTCCGATACAATCGGAACAGCATTTGAATTGGTTATTCGCGGCGAGCAAGACGCGAAAACAGCACTGGATGAAGCAGCAGCAATTTGTGACGAATTACTACAGTAGAATGAGAGATTACAGGGCCGGAAACGGCCTTGTAGTCTTCCTTGTTTAGAGGGGTGACGTAATGCAATCCATTGGCAAAACAAAACGAAAAGAGGAATGGAAGAGCGTATTCCCATACATCATGGTGGGTTTGTTTCTTCTTGGAGTCTTTGTAATCTATCCGCTTCTGCGAAATGTCTATATGAGCTTTACCGAATTTAATATTCTAACCAATGAGACAGAAGCCTATGTGGGATTTGAGAATTACATTCGTGCAGTTCACGATCCAAAGGTGCAAATGGCTTTGGTAAATACCGTAACCTTTGGTTTGGTAACCGTGCCCTTTCAAATGCTCTTTGGTTTGATTCTGGCAGCGGTGATCAACTCGAAGATCAAGGGAAAGCTGTTCTTTCGGGTTTTGTTCTACATCCCCGTGATTTCATCTTGGATTGTTGTCTCACTGATTTTTCGGTACTTGTTTCAATCAAGCGACGCGGGTGCCATCAACTATCTCTTGCTGAAGGTACATTTGATAGCAGAGCCAATTGCCTGGCTGTCAAGCCGGTGGACCGCCAATGCGATTATCTGGATTTTAAGTATCTGGAAAGGGATTGGCTGGGTAATGATCATTTATTTGGCGGCATTGCAAGGGATCAACAAGAGTTTGTATGAGGCGGCGGAAATCGACGGCGCGAATAACGTGCAGAAGTTCTGGAACATTACAGTGCCCAAAGTACGTCCTATTACAACTTTCATTTTTGTGAATCTCTTGATTGGATCCTTTAATGTGTTCCTGCAGGTCTTGATGATTACCAACGGCGCGCCTTTGGGGCGAACCGAGGTCTTGCTGACCTACATGTACAAGGTTGCCTTCTCTGAATTTGATTTTGGCTATTCTTCGGCAATTGCCGTGATGATGGGGATTGCGATCTTCAGCATCACTTATATGCAGTCGAAATTCTTGAAAGGAGGAGAGTAGAATGAAACTGATAAAACGAATCTTATTATATGGCATTCTCCTCGGTTTCGGTGTGACCACTCTCTTTCCATTTATGTATATGATTGCAACAGCTTTTACGCCGAATACCTATACTCTTCCTTATCCGCCAATCTTCTTCCCTGAGTCCTTCTTTACGGGGAACTTTGTGGAAGCTGTGCGATCCAACAACTTTGGCCGGTACTTTTTGAACAGTGTATTGATTTCCGTATCGGCAACGGTTCTGGCGGTTTGTGTCTCCTCCTTGACCGCCTATGGATTTGCCCGTTTTAAGTTTAAGGGCAAGGAAGTGATTTTTCGAATTTTATTGTTTACCATGATGGTGCCAGGAATCTTAAATATCGTACCGCAGTTCTTGGTGATCAACAGCCTTCACATGGTGGATACCTATCGTGGCTTGATCCTTTTGTATGTAGGGTCGGGCATTGCCGGCAACACCTTCTTTTTACGGGGATTCTTTGAATCGATTCCTCGGGAATTGGAGGAGTCGGTGTTGATTGACGGGGGTGGTCGCTGGACGATCTTTACGAAGATCATTCTGCCACTGTCGAAACCCGCTTTGGGGACATTCACAATCTTTGCCTTTACAGGATTCTGGGATGAATTCCTGCAGGCATTGACGATTATGAAGTCGCCCCTCAAGCGAAC
>JABXKS010000102.1 GCA_013619125.1 Clostridiales bacterium | reverse complement strand
ATATAATATTATTATCTATAAAAATAATTTTCAATCTTACAAAGTGTGAATAAATGTTATAAAAACCACTTGTGAACGTGGAAGATATATAGTTAAATGTAATTAGATGTGAACAAATGTTAATCGGGAGGTTTTATGTTTATAGAAGAAAGACACAATGAAATTCTCAATATACTGAGTAGAGAAGGTCGAATTAAAGCAAGAGAACTTCAAGAAAGGTTTCAAATAGGATTTGATACAGCTAGGAGGGATTTAAGAATCTTAGAAGAAAAAGGTTTATTAAAAAGAACTCATGGTGGAGCCATTCCTATTGTACAAGTTGGTACACCTCAATATCAAAAAAAAGAATTTAGAGAAAATGATTATGCGATTGCTCAAGAAGCGATAAAAATGATTCGATCAAACGATGTTGTTTATTTATCAGGCAGTACAATTGGATTGTTAATTGCTGAGAATTTACCCTCTGATAGTCCGATTACAATTGTGACCAATTCCATTCTAATTGCAGAACGGTTAAAAATGAATAAGCAGATTCATACATTTATGTTAGGTGGTCTTATAGATGAAAAAGGAGAGACCAACAATCATTTTGCAGTGGATATGATTCGTAGTATGCGATTTGATTTATCTCTTATTACAAGTGGATCTTATTCATCAGGATTTGGTTTGTCGGTACAAGCATCTGAATCTATACCAATTATAAGAGCAGTCCTTGAATGTACCAGAAAAAATGTCGGTGTATTTTCTCATGAGTATATGGATCAAACGGCTTTACTTAAAGTCTGTTTACCGGATGCATTTGATACTATCATCACAGATTGGGAAACGATTGAAGAAGAAATTACTCAAATAAAAGAACTAGATGTAGAAGTCATCATAGCCGACCAGCATGAGGTCATCTATAAAAAACTACAAGCATTAGGTTATAATGGCTGGGGTGGATCTAAGTATGAAGCACGTATGTCAGGATGGGATATTGATTTAAAGAAATTATTCGAAATCATTGAAATGAAATCCGGTCGTATACTTGAAATGGGATGTGGAGCAGGTGATGTCTCAATTAAACTAGCTGAAAAGGGATTTGAATTAACCGGTGTTGATATCTCTCAAACTGCAATAGAATGGGCCAAAACTAAAGCAAGAGAAAAAACGCTTGAAATAGAGTTTCTTGCTAAGAATGTAGCAGATGAAGCTCTTCTTGAAGGGAATCGATATGATCTTGTCTTAGATGGTACTTGTTTACATTGTTTATTTAATGAAGATAGAACTGCTTTTTACTCAAATGTAAAAAGACTTATGGAGGACAATGGATATTTCTTTGTCAGTTCAGTAATATTATCTAATCCGAATGCTGAAATACCACAAGTATCTTCTGTTGAAAGGTGTGTACTTTCTGAAGAACAACTGGAATTAGAAATACATAAATCTGGGTTTAGTAAAGTGAATTCTTGGACAACTCATCATGAAAAACATGGACATTATTGGGGCGTGTTTCAACTAAAATAAACCGGTTCCCAGGTTTATTTTTTTGAGCAGTTGGTTTGAATACTCTGTTCTTCTAAATAATCATTTCCTCATTGATATATGGATTGAAGAATTGGCGAAAGACTGATTCCAAACTCCGTCAAACTGTATTCAACTTTTGGAGGCACTACAGGGTATACTTTTCTATGGATATGGACCTCTTTTAGTATCTAATGGATAATATTGATAATTTTTCCATAATACTTTTGTTGTTGTATCATATGACACGCAGACTAAAGTCTTTGCCTCTTTAACGTTTCCAATAAAAACATTTTTGTTCACCCGATTATATCCAATTTTTTGTGTGATAATGTGCATTGGTATACTCATTTTTTCCATTTTACGGCCAATATAATCCACAAACTTATTCTTTTGCCTAGCTGTGAAACGCTTACCTAAAAAACCCGCTAACAGAATCATTTCTTCTTTCATTTAATTCTCCTTTATTCATTGAATTGCGAATAATCCAATAGAAAGAGGGGTAGGGAACTTGTCCCATTCCCCTCTCACTTTAAACAATTCCAATAAACGAAAGACTCATTGCAATAACAAGTGTTGCAATAATAATAGTACCGAACTTATGTCCTTTCTTTTTAATAAACATATAGATTGCCATAATTGCTAGAAGTGGCAACATTCCAGGAACAAGACCATCTGCAATGCTTTGAAATGTCTTTTCCGCCCCAGCGCTCATATAGGTACCTGCAAATTGTAGTTTTACAGTCGTTGCTGACAATGCACCGATCATAAACAAACCGAGGATCCCAGCTCCAGTAATAATTCGATTGATCCATCCAGACTCAAGTAAGGATGCAAACGCTGTTTTACCAACCTTATATCCCATCACCATTAAGTACCATCCATATATAACAGTAGCTGGCACAAAGAGGAATAGTAAGAAAAATCCGAGAATCGAACCCTTTACACTGGCTGTCAATGCAAGTGTGAAAATTAACGGTTTTACAGTTCCCCAAGTAATGGTATCTCCAATACCTGCAACCGGACCCATTAAGGCAGTTTTTACCGCAATAATAGTTTCTCCAGGCATCTTACCTTGACTTTCAACTCGCTCCTCTTCCATTGCCACACTAATTCCAAGGATCACACTACCGACAATTCCCTCAGTATTAAAGAAAGTCAAATGACGTTGCAAAGCTTCTGAATAGTCTTCGTTATCTGGATATAACTTACGTAAAACAGGCATCATCGCATAGCAATATGCTACAGACTGCATACGCTCGTATGAGTTTGACATTTCACAGGTCCACCACCATCTCCAGAATGTGCGCCAAATGTCTTTTTTTGTAATTGTTGTATTTTCCTTCATCTTTCCCATTACCCTACCTCCAATTCATCATCGGAAGAATCCGCATCTACCTTATTTGTACTTGCAATAACTTCATCTTGACTTTCTTTAGTCAGCAGAACAATAATAACTGCAATTGGAACTCCAAAACAAGCTGCTGCTATTGTACTAACATGGAAATACTGAACTAGGAAAAAACCAAGGAAAAAGAATGGAAATATACTTCGTTTCCCAATCATGCTAATAATAATTGCAAATCCAATCGCCGGTAATACTCCACCAGCAACCGCTATTCCGTTTAGCATCCACCCTGGCAACATTGCAATGAATTTTTCGACGACTGCAGCGCCATAATAAACAGTCACGAATGCTGGAGGAAACTTCAAAACAAAGTTCATAATAAGCGGGTATAAAATTGCACATCTTGCAATCCCTTTTTCATCGCAACTTAGCGCATGCTTGTCAGCCATATGGGCAAATTTCGCATTTATAGTTCTTCGAATTTGGTTCAAAAAGACGCCTAATATTCCAAATGGAACAGCAATCATGATGGCTGTTCCGGGATCGGCATTAATCGATAATCCAATCGATATGCCAATTAATCCTGCCAACGACATATCCGCTGGTGTCTCCGATCCAGGTGCTACCATACCTACGTACAACATCCCAATCGCAGAACCCAAAATCATTGCACCCGGAACATTTCCCATAATAAGGCCAATGGGTAAGGCTACCATAAGCGGAAACATCCAGATCTCGTGCGTACTATACCCTGGCCGCCAACCGGCAAAAGTGTACCAGAGTCCTGCAAATAGTGCTACATAAAACATAAAATTCCTCCTTTTCTACTCTTTATTTGTGAAACGCTTTCATAATCTCAGAAAACTCCATTTTAGAATTTTCTGGTACTACTTGAATTGAAATATCAACCCCGTGAGTATCGTGAATCGACTGAATCATATTCATTTCAGTACTATTTAACGATACCGCTTTCATAATGACTTTTTTGTCATTTCCATGAGGTACTCCACCTAATTGGACCTCATTTATCTCCATCCCCATTTCGATCATTCTGCAACAGGTTTCAATATCTTTGAAAAGAATCATAACCTTTCCATCGCCAAACTGATTTTTTTCCCAGATCCGCATCGCCCGATCCTCTGAATATACTTTCACAACAACATCTGCTGGTGCTGCCGATGCGTAAATTCTTGCCATAAACTCATCCGCCGCGAGAATATTATCTATAACTATGATCTTGTTTGTTTGGAAAACTTTTCTCCATTTAATAATAATCTGTCCATGAATTAATCTAAAATCTACCCTTACTAACTTAATTTCAGCCATCGTACACCTCCGTAAATTTATTAAATAGATAATTGCTTTCTAACATTAATGATTCCATCTACCGCCGAATTCATACATGTATCCACTAACTCTTCCAATGTTTGTGTTCGCCTAGAATCCAAAGCCTCCAGTACCATTGGTAAATTTAATCCAGTGATGCATTCCGCATGAACATTTGGTAAACTTACTGCTGAAACGTTAAAAGGGCTTCCACCAAGTAAATCGACTAATACAAGTACTCCATCACCCTCATCAAGTTTTTCAAGTTTTCGAGAAAATTCTTCTTTAAATAATTCGAGATTGTCACTTTCTTTCAGTGTCATCAAATCCAAAGATTTAGGTTTTCCCATAATCAAATCAATGCTGTTTACTATTCCCTCACTAAAAGTCCCATGGGTAACCAATAAAATTCCAATCATTAATGCCTCCTGGTTTTATGTTTGTTTAAATGAGCTTATTCTTTTAAAACAATACATTTGAATACATATGCATGAAAAGGATTTCCTTCCCTATAAAAAATTTTTCTGTTCTACAAATTTCCTCATCATTTGCTGCTCATAAGCTCCTTTTTATTAGCACCTCAGCTCTCTAAAACTAGTTCTTCTTCTTTTCTCATATCAAATAAATAGGAATAACAAGAATCATCTTGTATAATGAATATACTAGCTAAATATATTCGTCTAAACTTTTGCGCTTCGTTTAGGTTAAGTTGAATATATCTTTTCAGTCTGAATTTTACAATAGCTCGAAGGCAGACTGTGACAAAAGGAGTGGTATTGTAACATGGAACAAAACAGAAGCGCCCGCAATTTATTTATCAAAGAATGTCTCTTCACCGCACTGTTGGACCTCATCAAGAGGAAAGAACTTTCAAAAATTTCCGTTACCGAACTTACGAAACGTGCTGGGGTATCAAGAATGGCATTCTATCGAAATTACGATAGCATCCCCGAAATAATCGTCGACTATTTTGATTCATCAACGCTAGGAATTGATAAACGAAACATGAGCAAGGTCATGTATTTGCCAGATACATTGCGTAATGTTTTTTGCTTTTTTCTTGAGAATAAATTCCTAATCGAATACTTAATTAAAACAAATATGACCGACTTAATACTAAATTCAATCGATAAACATTTTCGAACAACATTCTATCTTTTTCTCTATTCTTATGGTTTCCGAAGCGAGTATGAAGTGTCAGCATTAGTTGGTATTTTATACAAAATTCTAATAGATTGGACAAAATCCGACATGAAAGAAGATATTGCTGAGATAACAGAATTAACTTTCAGCATTATCACAAAATTTGAAAACTATTAAATTTCCAATTGGAGCACCTATGAATCTGATTGACTTTCTTAAAGACAAATCCATCGAAAATGAAATCGAGCCCTATCTTCATGAGTTGGGAACGCCAGAACAGGAAGAAAAGGGAGAGCAATTCTATGGCAAATTACGCACCAGTTTTACTGGTTGGCTTGAAAAGGGAAAACTACCAGATACCTTTTCGGATATCCTGCTTTTGGCGCCGGATCTCTTCTACCTGATTTGGCGATTGAGCCTGGAAAAACAGGTTCCTCTCAAGCAGAAACGTAAGGTCGTCTATGC